>NZ_CP067420.1:2905500-3224500 GCF_016653635.2 Skermanella sp. TT6 | reverse complement strand
GCATCTTGACGCCGCCGGCGGGTCCCGCCGGGAAGAACTTCATGTGCGTGAAGTTGGCGCCCATCAGCGTCATGACCTCCGAAGCGGTCGCCGCACCCGGCAGGAACGGAACCTCCGACTCGGTCGCGGCCCGGACCAGGTCCGGCGTGCAGCCCGGGCTGACGATGAAGCGCGCGCCGGCATCGACCGCCGCCTCATAATGCTTCGGGGTCAGGATCGTGCCGGCGCCGACGGTGGCCTCGGGGACCTCCGCGGCGATGGCCCTGATCGCGTCGGGCGAGGCCGCCGTGCGCAGGGTCACCTCGATCGCGGGCAGGCCGCCCTTCGCCAGGGCGCGGGCGAGCGGGACCGCGGTCTCCACGTCGTCGATGGTCAGTACGGGGACGACGGGGCCGAGCGCCAGGATGGCGGAGATCGTCTGCATAACTCAGTTCCTCATGCTGCGGTAGTGAAGACCGACGCGCCGTCCTCGGCGCCGCCGACCAGGGCGCGGAAAGCGCCGAACAGGTCGCGGCCGGTGCCGAAGCGGTTGCCGGTCAGGTCGGGCGACGCGGGTTCGCGGGCCGCGAACTCCTCTGCGTCCAACAGGACTTCGAGGATACCGTTCTCCGCGTCGAGCCGCACCCTGTCGCCGTCGCGGATCCGGGCGATCATGCCGCCCGACGCCGCTTCCGGGGTGACATGGATCGCGGCCGGCACCTTGCCCGACGCGCCCGACATCCGGCCGTCGGTCACCAGCGCCACCTTGAAGCCCAGGTCCTGGAGCACGCCCAGGGGCGGGGTCAGCTTGTGCAGCTCCGGCATCCCGTTGGCCTTGGGACCCTGGAAGGTCACGACGGCGACGAAGTCGCGGTGGAGCTCGCCGCGCTTGAAGGCGGCCTGGAGCTCGGCCTGGTCTGTGAAGACGCGTGCGGGGGCTTCGACGAAGCGGTGCTCGGGCTTCACGGCCGACGTCTTGATCACCGCGCGGCCGAAATTGCCGTCCAGCACCTTGATGCCGCCGTCCTTGGCGAACGGCGCCTCCACGGTGCCGAGAACCTTGCCGTCCAGCGACACGGCGGTTCCCGGCCGCCAGGCCAGCTTCTCGCCTTCCAGCGTCGGCTCCTCGGCGTAGCGGCGCATGCCGCCGTCGCCGGCGACGGTCCGCACCTCCTCGTGCAGCAGGCCGGCGTCCAGCAGCTCGCGGATCACGAAGGCCATGCCGCCGGCGGCATGGAAATGGTTCACGTCGGCGTTGCCGTTGGGATAGACCTTGGCGAGCAGGGGCACGACGCCGGACAGGTCGGCGAAATCCTCCCAGGTGAGTTTGATGCCGGCCGCGTGGGCCATGGCGATCAGGTGGATCGTGTGGTTGGTCGAGCCGCCCGTGGCGAGCAGCCCGATCACGCCGTTCACCACCGCCCGCTCGTCCACCACCTCGCCGGCCGGGGTGTACTGGTTGCCCAGCGCGGTGATCTCCAGCACCCGCTTGCCGGCTGCGGCGGTCAGGGCGTCGCGCAGCGGCGTGCCGGGATTGACGAAGGCGGCGCCGGGCAGGTGGAGGCCCATGATCTCCATCAGCATCTGGTTGCTGTTGGCCGTGCCGTAGAAGGTGCAGGTGCCGGGGCCGTGGTAGGACTTGGACTCCGCGTCCAGCAGGGCGTCGCGGCCGACCTTCCCCTCGGCGTAGAGCTGGCGGATACGCGACTTCTCGGCGTTGGGCAGGCCCGAGGTCATGGGGCCGGCCGGCACCATGATGGTCGGCAGGTGGCCGAAAGACAGGGCTCCGATCACCAGGCCCGGCACGATCTTGTCGCAGACGCCCAGCATCAGCGCGCCGTCGAACATGTCGTGGGACAGGGCCACCGCGGTCGCCATGGCGATCACGTCGCGGCTGAACAGGGACAGCTCCATCCCGGCGTTGCCCTGGGTCACCCCGTCGCACATGGCCGGCACCCCTCCGGCGAACTGGGCGACGCCGCCGTTCTCGTGGACCGCGCGCTTGATGATGGCGGGGAATGTCTCCAGCGGCTGGTGCGCCGACAGCATGTCGTTGTAGGCGGAGACGATGGCGATGTCCGGCTTGGCCGTCTCCGCCAGGTCCTGCTTCTCGGACGGGGCGCAGGCGGCGAAGCCGTGCGCCAGGTTGCTGCACGACAGCCGCGACCGGGTCGGCCCCTTGTCGGCCGCGGCTCGGATCCGGGCGAGATAGGCCGCCCGCCGGTCGGCGCTGCGCTCGATCAGGCGGTCGGTGACGCGGGCGATGGTCTGGTTCAGCTCCATCTCGTCTCTCCTTCGGCTCAGCCGGCGGTCATGGCGTCATCGTGCCAGGTCCGGCCGTCGCGTTCGATCAGGGCAACGGACTGGGAGGGACCCCAGGTGCCCGCGATGTAGGGCTTGACGGTATCCCCGCGCGCGGCCCAGGCATCCAGGATGCTTTCGGTCCAGCGCCAGGCCGCCTCCACCTCGTCGCGGCGCATGAACAGCGTCGGGTTGCCCCGGACCACGTCCATCAGCAGCCGCTCGTAGGCGTCGGGGAACCGGCTCTTGAACGTCTCGGCGAAGCTCAGGTTCAGCGACGCCTCGCGCAGGCGCATGCCGCCGGGGCCGGGGTCCTTGGCCATCAGGTTCAGCCGGATGCTCTCGTCCGGCTGAAGCCGGACGACCAGCAGGTTCGGCGTGATCTCCCCGGCACCCCGCGGGAAGATCGAGTGCGGCACTTGGCGGAACTGGATGACGATCTCCGATACCTTGGCCGGCATGCGCTTGCCGGTGCGCAGGTAGAACGGTACGCCCGACCAGCGCCAGTTCTCGATCTCGACCTTCAGGGCCACGAAGGTCTCCGTGTTGCTGGGCTTGCCGCCGGACGAGGCGCCGGCCTCCTCGGCATAGGAACCGACCGCCGCCCCGTTGACCGCGCCGGCGCGATACTGGCCGCGCACCGTGCAGGCCGCGATGTTCTCGACCCCGATGGGCTTGAGCGACCGGAGCACCTTGATCTTCTCGTCGCGCACGGCCTCCTGGTCGAGCGAGACCGGCGGCTCCATGCCCACCAGGCAGAGCAGCTGCATCAGGTGGTTCTGCACCATGTCGCGGAGCGCGCCCGAATTGTCGTAGTAGCCGCCGCGCCCCTCGACGCCGACGGTCTCGGCCACGGTGATCTGGACGTGGTCCACATGGCCCGCGTCCCAAACCGGCTCGAACAGGGAATTGGCGAAGCGCAGCGCCAGCAGGTTCTGGACCGTCTCCTTGCCCAGATAATGGTCGATCCGGTAGATCTGCTCCTCGGCGAAGACGCTTCCCACCTCGTCGTTGATCCGCTTCGCGGATTCCAGGTCGCGGCCGATCGGCTTCTCCAGCACGACGCGGGATTTCTCGGTGACCAGGCCGAAGGCCTGGAGCCGTTCGGATATCGGGCCGAAAAGCTCCGGCGAGGTCGCCAGGTAGAAGACCCGGACGACGTCGTCCCGCCCGCTCAGGTGTGTCTGGAGCTCGTCCCACCCATGGGTCGAGGTCGCGTCGGCGGCGACATAGTCCAGCCGCGCGCCGAACCGCTCCCAAGTCGCCTCGTCGAACTCGTCCACATGCAGGTGGCGCCGCAGGGCTTCCTCGGCCTTGGCCTTGTATTCGGCCAGGTCGAGCTGGCTGCGGGAGATCGCCATGACCCGGCTTTCCGCGGTGATCTGGCCGGCCTTGTCGCGCAGGTAGAGGGCTGGCAGGAGCTTTCGGAGCGCCAGGTCGCCGGTCCCGCCGAACACGAGGTAATCGAAGGTTTCGACCGGAGCCGTGTGTGCAGTCATCCTTCAGCCTCCTTGCTTGTCAATCCTGATGGACGGGGGTTAGCCGGCCGGATCCTTGCCGACCAGCGCCGTCACGTCCGCCCGGTGCGGCAGCCCGGGGATCCCGCCTCGCTGCGTCGTCGCCAGGGCACCCGCGGCGTTCGCGAAAAGGCACATGGCATGGAGCAGGTCCGATGTCAGGGGTGCGTTCGGATGTTCGAGCAATCCGGTCAGAAGGCCGGCCATGAAAGCATCGCCCGCTCCGGTGGTGTCCACGGGATCGACCTTGAAGCTGGAAACCTTGCCCGCGACCTCCCGCGTCACGAAGGTACAGCCATGGCGGCCGTGCGTCACCACCATCAGGGCCGTCCCGGCGTGCATCAGGCTGCGGGCCCCCTCGACCGGGTCCGTCGCCCCGGTCAGGAAGTCCAGCTCGTCGTCGCTCAGCTTGACGATGGTCGCCCGCTCGATGCCCTCGCGGATGGCTTCCCGGGCACTGTCCGCGGTCGGCCACAGGTCGAGCCGCAGGTTGGCGTCGAACGACACGTGCAGCCCTTGGCCCCGAGCGGCGTCGACCGCCTGGAGGGTGGCGGTGCAGGATGCCTCCGGGATCAGCCCGATCGAGCCGAAATGGACCAGCTTCGCCTTGGCGATCGCGGAGAAATCGACGTCCTCGGGGCAGAAGCCGGCGCTGGGGTCGCCGTAGAACAGGAATTCGCGCTCGGCGTCCTCCGCCAGGGACACGAAGGCCAGCGGCGTGCGGGTCCGGCGCGAGCGGCGCATCAGGCTGACGTCGACGCCGGAGTCCTCCAGGGTCTTGATCAGGAAGCGGCCGAAGCCGTCCTCGCTGGCCCGTCCCATCAGCGCGCTGCTGGTTCCCAGCCGGGAGAGGCCCACCGCGACGTTGGCGGGGGCGCCGCCGGGAGCCTTCTGGAACGCGGTGGCCGTCAGCAGATCGGTGCCCGTGGTGACGGGGACGAAATCGATCAACAGCTCGCCCATGCAGATCGCGTCTGCCATGTGGACCTCTTCGACTGGACGTTGACGATGAAGAAACTGATCGTGAGGAAAAAGCCCCGCGCCGCACGAGGAGGATGGCGGACGGCGCGGGGAGAGTTTCGCGGCAAGCCCTTGGCTGCCCGCTTACTTCGACGTCCAGCCCTTGTACTGGCCGACATTCTCGCGGGTGATCAGCTCCGCCGGGATCAGCGTGGTGGCCTGGGCCGGCTGCTTGCCCTGAAGGATCTCGTTGCCGACCTCGACCGCCTTCTGGGCCATCGCGTAGGGGTCCTGGGCCGAAGACGCCTGAATCAGGCTGCCTTCCTGCTTCAGGGCACCCTCGATGTCCGGCGCGCCGTCGACCGAGGTGATGATCAGGTCGGTGCGGTTGAGCTGCTTGGCCGCCAGGTCGGCGCCGATCGCCTGGGGGTCGTTGATCGCGAAGACCGCGTCGATGTCGGGGAAGGCGGTCAGCAGGCCGATCATGATCTCAAGCCCGCCCTCGCGGGAGCCCTTGCCGTTCTGGTTGTCCGACAGGATCTTGATGTCGGGCGACTTGCCCAGGGCTTCCTTGCAGCCGTTGACCCGGTCGATGACGGCTGAGACCGGCGGGCCGTTCATGATCACCACGTTGCCCTTGCCCTCCAGCTTCTGCGCGATGTACTCGCAGGCCTTCACGCCGGCCTCGATGTTGTCGGTGGTGACTGTGGCGGCGGCACCCTTGGCGCTGACGTCCACCGCGACCGCGACGATGCCGGCCGCCTTCAGGCGGACCATGGCCGGCTCGATCGCGACCGGGTCGGCGGCGTTGACCAGGACCATGTCGACGCCCGACGCGATGAAGTTGTCGATCTGGGTCGATTGCTTGTTCAGGTCGTAGTCGGACGAGACGACCGTCACGTTGGTGTCCGGGCCGCCGATTTCCTTGGCCTTCGCCTCGGCGCCCTTGGCGATCTGGACGAAGAACGGGTTGCCCAGGCTGCCGACGGTGATGCCTACCGACTTCAGTTCGGCGGCCGAGGCCGGCGCCGCGGCGGCGGCGGTCAGGGCGAACAGGGCGGTGGCGGCGAGCAGGGATGACTTCTTGATCATGGTGTTTCCTCCGGTTCGGGAACTGTGTGGTTGCGGTTGGGCGTGACTGGGGCTCAGGCGGGTGTCAGGTGCGGGCGCTCCCCTTGTTGCGGTACCGGTCCAGCGCGACCGCGCCGACGATGACCAGTCCCTTGATGATGAGCTGCCAGACTTCGCTGACATTCATCAGGATCAGGCCGTTGGACAGCACCGCGATGATCAGCGCGCCCACCAGGGTGCCGAAGATCGAGCCGATGCCGCCGACGAAGCTCGTGCCGCCCAGGATGACCGCGGCGATGGCGTCCAGTTCGTAGCCCATGCCGAGCTGCGCGCCGTTGGCCGACAGGGTGCGGGCGGCGGACATGACGCCGGCGAGGCCCGCCAGCATGCCCGACATGGCATAGACGAAGAGCAGCACCGCCCAGACCTTGATGCCCGACAGCCGGGCCGCGTCCGGGTTGCCGCCGACGCCGTAGATCCAGACGCCCAGCACGGTGCGGCGCAGGATGAACCAGCTGATCGCGACCACCGCCAGGGCGATGACGACCATCCAGGGCACGCCGAACAGCTGGCTGTTGCCGATCCAGGCGAAGGGCAGGTTGGCGTTGAACACGGTGGTGTCGTTGGCCGCCAGCCGGGACAGGCCGCGGACCGCGGTCATCGCGCCCAGCGTCACGATGAAGGCGGGCAGGCGGAAGAAGGCGATCAGGCAGCCGTTGACCGCGCCCAGCGACAGGCCGACCAGCAGCGCCAGCGGGATCGCCAGGTCGGGCATGCCGGTCAGCGTCATGGAGACGGCGGTGACGGCGGACACCGCCAGCACCGCGCCGACCGCCAGGTCGATGCCGCCGGTCAGGATGACGAAGGTCAGGCCGGTCGCCAGCACGATGTTGATCGACGCCTGCTGCATGACGATCGAGATGTTCCGGGCGTTCAGGAACTTGCCCGTGGCGAACTCGAACCCGATGCAGATCAGGATCAGCACCGGCAGCATGCCGACGACCTGGATGATGGTGTGCAGGTTCTGCTTGCGGGCTGCCGCCGCGGCCGACTTCTGCTCGGCGATCTGGGTGTCGGCGCCCATCGTCTTCATCGAACACATGGGAAGACTTCCTCCTGGGTTTTTCTAGGCCGGCGTTCTGCCGGTGCGCTCAGAGCTGGACGCCGGTGGCCAGCGCCATGATGGCTTCCTGGGTGACGGGAGGGCCGTCGGCGCCGCCGACCTGCCCCTCGATATGTCCTTCGCGCATCACCAGGATCCGGTCGCAGATGCCCATGATCTCCGGCAGTTCGCTGGAGATCACCAGGACCGCGACGCCGCTCTGGGCGAGCTGGTCGATGATGCGGTAGATCTCGGCCTTGGCGCCGATGTCGACGCCGCGCGTGGGCTCGTCGAGGATCATCACGCGCGGCTTGGATTCCAGCCAGCGCGACAGCAGGACCTTCTGCTGGTTGCCGCCGGACAGGGTGCCGACGCCGACCGCCGCGCTGGCGACGCGGATCTTGAGCTCGGCGATGGAACTTTTCGCCCGGTCCACCGCCTTGCGGCGGTTGAGCACCCCGCCGCCGAAGGCGTCGCGGCCGATCACGCTGAAATTGATGTTGTCCTTGACCGACATGTCCAGGAACAGGCCCTGGTGCTTGCGGTCCTCGGTCAGGTAGGTCAGGCCGGCGTCGATGGCGTCCTTCGGAGTCCGGATGTTCACCTCCTTGCCGTCGATCCTGACGATGCCGGCGGTCCTGGGATCGGCGCCGTAGATCAGCCGGGCCAGCTCTGTCCGGCCGGATCCCACCAGCCCCGCCAGGCCCAGCACCTCTCCGGCGTAGAGCGTGAAGCTGGCGGGATGGACTCGCCTGCCGCCGTCGGTGATCCCTTCCACCGCCAGCATCGGCTGGCCCCGGGCGCGGCCGGCCTTGGCGACGTGGTCGTGCTTGTAGAAGCTGCTCAGGTCGCGGCCGACCATCATCTTGACCAGCTTGTCGGCGGAGATGTCGTCCTTCTCCAGCGTGCCGACATAGCTCCCGTCGCGCAGTACCGACACCCGGTCGGACAGCTCGTAGACCTCGGCCATGCGGTGGCTGATATAGATGATCGCCAACCCGTCGTCGCGCAGCTGGCGCATCAGGGCGAACAGCCGGTCGGTCTCGCGCGACGACAGGGTGGTCGTCGGCTCGTCCATCACCAGGATCTTGGACTTGGAATGGAGCGCGCGGGCGATCTCGACCAGCTGGCGCTCGGCAATCGACAGGGTCGCCACGACCGTCTCGGGGCCGAAGGTGGCGCCCAGCCGCTTCAGCACGTCGCGGCAGCTCTCCTTCATGCCGCGCCGGTCGATCAGGCCGCGCCTGGACGGCTCGCGGCCGAAGAAGATGTTCTCCGCGACGTTCAGGTTCGGCAGCAGGCTGAGCTCCTGATAGATGATCGCGATTCCGTGCTCGCGCGCCACATGCGGGTTGCTGATGTCGATCGCCTGGCCGTCGATCAGGATCTGGCCGCCGGGGTCGGCCTGGTAGGCGCCGGACAGCACCTTCATCAGGGTGCTCTTGCCCGCGCCGTTCTCGCCCATCAGGGACAGGATCTCGCCGCCCCAGGCCTTCAGGGCCACGTTGCTCAGCGCCTTGGTGCCGGGAAAGGTCTTGGAGATGCCGCGCATCTCCAAGGTCGGCGGACGCGTATCCTGTGTCTGCGCGCCCTGTGCATGCGGGCCAAGCGCGGTCGCACCCATGGTTCCCTCCGGTGAAGTCACGGTCGCCGTTGTTCCGGTCCCTCGACGGGGACGGGACCGGCCTATTGGTTGACGAGGATTTCCCTGCTCGGGCTGAAGTTCAGGTGCAGCGGCAGGATCGCGGCACCCAGGGCGGAAGCCTCCCGCCCGATCATCCCCAGCAGCAGCCGGGGCGGCTTGCGGGCTTCCGGCGTCGCCGCGTCCAGCAGCGGGACCAGCCGTTCCAGCAGGTCCTCCTTGATCGACTTCGGCAGGTCGCCGTCCAGGACGATCGCCTCCACGTCCAGGAGCCGGGCCGCCGAGAGCAGCGGGACCACCAGGGCGTCGGCGCAGTCCTCCAGCCATTCCCCGACCAGCCCGGGATGGCGGGTGAACGCCTCCTCGACCTCGCTCCGGCTGGAGATCGCGACGCCGTTGCCGCGCAGATGGCGGATCAGCGAATTGATCGAGGCGCGGGTCAGCAGGATGTCGTGGCTGCGCACCGGGTCCGGCGCGGTCGCGAGGCGGGAGCGCCCGACCGGCATCAGGCCGATGTCGCCGCCGTACCCGGTCGCCCCCCGGTAGTATTCGCCGTTCAGCACGATGCCGCCGCCGACCGCCGCGCCGACGAAGACATGGACGAAGCTGTCCAGTTCGCGCCCCCGGCCGCGGAACATCTCGGCGACCGCCGCCGCCGTGCCGTCGTTTTCCCGGAAGACCGGCAACCCGGTCTCGGCGGCGACGCGCGCCGAGATATCGACCTCGTTCCAGACCCGGTAGGCTTCGGACGCGATGTCCAGCTCCCGCCGCCAGCTTCCCATGTCGTAGGGGGTCGCGATGCCGATGCCGGCCATCCGGGCGGACGCGCCCTGCGGAACGCCCTTGCGCAGCGCCGCGATGTCGTGCAGCGCCAGGCCGACCGCCTCGTCCGGCATCGGGAAATCCAGCTCGTGGTGCCGCCGGTCCAGCACGTGGCCGCGGAAATCGACCAGCAGCGTATCGATCGACCGGCGGCCGAACTTGACGCCGATGGCATAGGCCCCGTCGGGATCGAGGGAGAGCAGGGTGGCCGGCTGGCCCCGGCCGCCGGAACGCTTGCCCTCGCTGCGGATCAGCTTGCGCTCCTCCAGCTCCTTGACGATCACGCCGGCGGTATTGTTGGTCAGGCTGACATAGCGGGACAGGTCGGCCTTGGAGGCCTGGCCCAGGCGGCGCAGCGCGTTCAGGATCACGCGCTCGTTGAACAGGCGGATATTGACCGAGTTGCTGCCCTGGCCGGTCGCGGGGTTGCCGTTCGACGGCGTACCCTGAAGGGTCGAATTCGACGCGCTGGTCACCACAACCGTCCTCCCCGAATGCCGCGCTTGAGCGCTTAACCTTGAGTTAACTTTTGCATGCTCCCTCTGGCCTGTCAATAAATAATTCAGTCTGAATTAATCGAAATGGCACCGGTGCGATCCGCTCGGGGGCGGTTCCGTCACGGGGTACGCCCCTTGACTCCTGCGAAGCGACAAGGCTAACAAACCATTAACGTTCCATCCTCCCTCAAAGTAGTCTCGGCCGGACGGCCCCAGGCCGTGCCGGCCGCCGCCAGGAGCGAGCCGATGACGATCTTCACCGAGCTTTACAGGAACTGGGCCGAATACGTGACCGACAGCGCGCAGCGCTCGGTCCTGTTCTGGGACGTCCTGCGCAAGCGCGGCAACATCGCGGTCGAGCATTTCGAACAGGGCAAGCCGCCGCTGCTGGCTTTCGAGCACGAGACGGTGCTGGACGGCAGGACCCTGGACCGGCCGGCCAACTACGCCCTGCTCCGCATCCTGCCCAGGCCGGGGCAGCGGATCGACCCGGCGAAGCGCCCGTTCATCATCGTCGATCCCCGGGCGGGCCACGGGCCGGGCATCGGCGGCTTCAAGGAGGACAGCCAGGTCGGATTCGCGCTCCGCTTCGGCCATCCCTGCTATTTCGTCACCTTCTTCCCGGAACCGGAGCCGGGCCAGACGCTGGAGGACGTGGCGCGGGCCGAGGCCCTGTTCGTCGAGACGGTCCGTGACCTGCATCCCGACAGCGACAAGCCCTGCATCTACGGCAACTGCCAGGCCGGCTGGGCCGTCGCCATCCTGAGCGCCGCCCGGCCGGAGATCATGGGGCCGATCATCCTCGCCGGGGCGCCGCTGTCCTACTGGGCGGGCGTCGAGGGATCGAACCCGATGCGCTACACCGGCGGGCTGACCGGCGGATCCTGGGCGGCGCTGCTCGCCAGCGACCTGGGCAACGGCCGCTTCGACGGCGCAAACCTGGTCCGGAACTTCGAGAGCCTGAACCCGGCGAACACCTACTGGACCAAGTACTACAACCTCTATTCCAGGATCGATACCGAGGAGGAGCGGTTCCTGGAGTTCGAGCGCTGGTGGGGCGGCATCTTCCTGATGAACCAGGAGGAGATCCTCGCCATCGTCAACGGCCTGTTCATCGGCAACAAGCTGGCGCGGGGCGAGATCGTCACGTCCGAGGGCGGCAAGACGATCGACCTGCGCAACATCCGCTCGCCCATCGTGATCTTCGCCTCGTGGGGCGACAACATCACGCCGCCCCAGCAGGCCCTGAACTGGATCGCCGACGTCTACGACAGCGCGGAGGAGATCCGCACGAACGAGCAGGTCATCGTCTATACCCTGCACGAGGACATCGGCCATCTCGGCATCTTCGTGTCGGCCAGGGTCGCGCAGAAGCAAACCTCCGAGTTCATCGGCGGCCTGGACTTCATCGACATCCTGCCGCCCGGCCTTTACGAGCTGATCATCGACGACAAGCGGCCGGACCTGCCCAACGCCGACCTGATCCCGGACCGCTACGTCATGCGGTTCGAACCGCGCGAGATCGAAGACATCCTCGAGCTGGACGACACGCGGGAAGACGAGCTGCGGTTCGAGACCGTCGCCCGCGTCTCCCAGGTCAACGAGGGCCTGTACGAGACTTTCGCCCGCCCCTGGATCACTCCCTTCGTAAACGAGGCGACGGCCCGCTGGCTGCGGCTGATGCATCCGGCGCGACTCGAACGCCTGATGGCCTCGGACTTCAATCCCTTCATGAGGCCGCTGGAGCCCCTGGCCGAGGCGATCCGGCGGGACCGGCGGCCGGCCGCTCCCGGCAATCCCTTCGCGGAGGCGGAGCGGCGGATGTCGGACGGCATCGTCCAGGCGCTGGAGGAGTACCGGAAGGCCCGCGACATCGGCTACGAGCGGATGTTCAAGGCGATCTACGGGGCGCCCCTGGTCGAGGCGGCCGTCGGCCTGCGCGCCGAGGGCGCGCGGCATGTCCGCCGCCGGGGCGACGCCGAGCTGCGCGCCGAGCTGGCCAAGGCCCGGATGGCATTGCTGGCGACCCGGATAGAGGAGGGCGGTCGGCTGGAGGCGCTGATGCGCTCCCTGCTTTATGTCTTCCGCGAGGACCGCCGCATGGTGGACGAACGCACCTTCCGGATGATGGAGCGGATCCGCGACGAGCGGCCGGAAGCCGGGAAGGTGAGCGTCGCCCAGGTGAAGGACTGCGTTCGCGTCCAGGCCGCCATCCTCCAGATCGACGAGGAGCGCGCGATTCGCGCCCTTCCCGGCCTCGTTCCCGACAGCGAGGGCCGCGAGCGCGTCCTGGACGCCGTCCGGCGCATCTCCGGGGCCCAGGGCGCCCTGTCCGCCAAGGCGCAGGCGCGCCTCGACCGAGTCCAGGCGGCGCTTGGGCTCCAGGAGCGGAAAACCGGACGGGCGGCCAACGCCTGACGGCGCTCCCAAAGGGTTAATCCCTCTGGCTCGGGGTGGAGAGCCGGCGTTTCGAGTCTACTTCCCTGGTCATCAGCGGAAGGAGAGTTGCGTTGAGCAAGATCAGTCAGAGACAAGGCATCGTCCGAAATGCCGTGATCTGCGTCGCTTCGGCAGGAATCCTCGTCGCCGCCATCGGCCAGGTCGGTGCCCAATCCCAGCGGCCGGTGTCCGCCGACCCGGCCGCCGTGGTCAAGGAGCGTGAATCGGCCATGAAATCCATGGGCGACGCGATGAAGAAGATCTCCGCCTACGTCAAGAACGAGGGCGGCACGGTCGAGGGGGTACGCGAGGGCGCCGCCGCGATCCGGCAGGCTTCTCAGAAGATCGCCCCCAGCCTGTTCCCCGCAGACACCGGCATCGGACGGATCGAGGGCAGCGAGGCCAAGCCCGAGATCTGGCAGCAGTGGCCGAAGTTCGAGCAGGCCGCCGCCCGGCTGGTGACCGCCGGCGACGAGTTGTCGTCCGCCGCCGAGGGGGGCGACCGCGCGGCGATCGCCCGGCAGTTCGCACAGGTCGGGCAATCCTGCGGCGGCTGCCACGACGACTTCCGCCAGAAGAAAAACTGAGCGTGGCTTCCTGGCTTCTACGCCTGGGCGTGCCGCTGGCCCTCGTGGCCGGCGGCGCCGCCCCCTCGATGGCCCAGACGGCCGGGGACGATCCGGTCAAGCGCGGCGAGTACATCTTCAACGCCGCCGGCTGCCTGGGCTGCCACACCGAATCCAAGGAAGCCCCCCGGCTGGCCGGCGGGCGGGCCCTGAAGACCCCGTTCGGCACCTTCTACGGGCCGAACATAACCCCCGACCCGGAGACCGGGATCGGCGGCTGGACCGACGAGGATTTCGTCCGCGCGCTGCGCGAGGGCCGCTCGCCGGACGGCACGGCCTATTTCCCGGTTTTTCCCTATACCTCGTTCACCCACCTGACCGACCAGGACCTGCACGACCTCAAGGCCTACCTGGATGCCCAGCCGGCCGTCTCGAAGCCGAACCGGCCCCACGACGTTTCGCCTCCCTTCGGCTGGCGTTTCCTGCTGCCGGCCTGGCAGGCCCTCTTCCTGGACCGCGGCGGCCTGCCGCCCGAAGCCGGCCGCGATGCGCGATGGGAGCGCGGGCGCTATCTCGTCCAGGCGGCGGGGCACTGCGGCGAATGCCATAGCCCGCGCAACTTCATGGGCGCCGTCGACCACGGCCGGATGCTCGCCGGCACGGCCGACGGTCCGGAAGGCAAGCCGGTGCCGAACATCACGTCCGATCCCGAGAACGGCATCGGCAAATGGTCGCCCGGAGAGATCGCCTTCCTGCTGGAGATCGGCATGATGCCCGACGGCGACTTCGTCGGCGGCGGCATGAACGAGGTGGTGGAGAACAGTACCTCCAAGCTGACCGCCGAGGACCGGGAAGCCATCGCGGCCTACCTGCTGACCGTTCCGCCGGGCGGGTGACCGGGGCCGGGCCTTCCTCGGGAAGGGCCGGCGCGCATCGAGGCGAAATACCCAACTTTTCGGGTTTCGTGAGAAAGCGGAGCACTTTACACTAATAACGAAGCTGTGGATGCGCCGAAGCGGCCTTTCCGGTCGCGGGCCCGGAGCCTTCACCAGGAAGCGGGGCCGGATCGGGCGCAGAGGTCCGTGGGGAGGAGGATAGATGCGCGTACCCGACCTGCGCCGACAGGCCGCTCGACGGGGTACGCCATGACGATCCTGTTCTGTGGCGATCCCCACGGCAGCTTCTCGCAGATCATCCGGGCCGTAGCCGTCAAGCGCCCGAAGGCGGTGGTGATCGTCGGCGACCATGATCTGGAGCAGCCGCTGGAAGAGGTGCTGGCTCCGGTCGTGGCGGCGGGGGTTCCGGTCTGGTGGATCCCCGGCAACCACGACGGCGACCGGGTCCACTGGTACAGCAATCTCTTCGACAGCGGTCTGGCGGACTTCAACCTGCATGGGCAGGTGGTCGAACTGGCCCCCGGCCTTCGCGTCGCCGGCCTGGGAGGCGTGTTCCGCGGGCGCATCTGGCATCCGTCGGAAGGCGACGGGACGCCGCGCTACCCAAGCCGCGACTCCTACCTGGATTCCCTGCCGGCGGGCCACCGCTGGAGGGGCGGGCTTCCCCTGGCGCAACGGGTGTCGATCTGGTGGGAGGATTACCAGAAGCTCAAGGCCCAGCGCGCCGACGTGCTGGTGTGCCATGAAGCGCCCAGCAGCCACAGGCACGGGTTCGCCGTGCTGGACGAGCTCGCCCGCTCGATGGGCGCCCGGACGATCATCCATGGCCACCACCACATCGGCTACCAGGTCACGCTTCCGGCGGGATTGCGCGTCGTCGGGATAGCGCGCGCCGGATTGTGGCGGCTCGCCGTGCCGGCCAGGGTTGCCCGCACCCGCCATGACGCGACACATTGTTAGAATACGAAGCTTCCGCGCGTTGATGTCGCAGCCCCGATCTGAAAACTTTTCCTAACCGAATTTTCCTTATCGTGACGCGAGCAACCGCCGCTTCGTGAACGATAATGATAAATGCTTCGCTGCTCCTTCTCGGCGCGGCCGCTGTCTTCGGGGGGGGACTCCCCACCGCTTGTCAATGATCCGAGTAGTGTCTGGGGGTGCCCCTTACGTCCGATGATTATGGTTCCCGACGGCCCGACACGCGTCAAGCCTGACCCTGCGGGTCACCGCCGATGGCGGCACGGGCTTGACTCGTGCCGTTCCGCCGGAAGCGCCGCCTCCATCGGATGTAAGGGACAGTATCACCTCCGCCCAGTTTCAGAGGCTTGCTTCAGGCGGCTTGGCGTGTCCGCCCGGCGCGTTGCGGGTCGTACAAGCCGCGGCCACGCAACATGGCGCAAGCGGTTTCCAGCAGCCGGTCGCCGACCGTGCGCAACGCCCGGCCATGACTGTGGCCGGCTTTGCGCAGGGCTTGATAGCGCACCTTGCAGGTGGCGTCGCATTGGACCGCGACACGGCTCCAATGATAGACTGCGTCGCGCAGACGCTGGCAACAGGCCTGACGCATCAGCACGATGCAACTCTTGCCACTACGCCGGGTCACCGGCGCCACGCCGGCCAGCGCCCGCAGGGCTTGATGGTCACCCGCCTTCAGGGGCTCGCCGGCCTCGACCAGCAGAGTGGCGCAGACGATCCTCCCAACCCCCGGCAAGGAGCGCAGGATCGTCACGTCGCTCTGCTGTGGCGGCTGCCCCGGCACCGCCTCCGGTTCCTCTGGAGAGGCCGCCAACTCGGTCAGGATCTGGTCGACCCGCCGCTCGGCCGCCGAGATCTGGCGGTTGACGAGGCGCAGCCGGTCGCGCAAAGCGCCGACATGGGCGCTCGCCGCCTCGACCGTGCCGGACGCCACCGTCAGCGCCGGACGACGCAGGCGTCGCACCACTTCGGCGGCGTCGAGCCGGCGAATCCGATGCTTCCTCAGCAGCTTGGCGATCGTGCTCTCGCGCACCCGGCGCGCCTTGGCCGGCGTTGGCGCCAGCGCCCAAAGATCCAGCAACCATGCCGCCGACAGATCGTCGGATAGGTCCAGAATCTGCGGGTAATAGCGCCAGAGCTGCTCGCGCATCCGATTGGTCAGGCGAACGCGCTCGTGCTTACACTCCTCGGTCATGCGCAGCCGTTCGCGCAGTTCGATCATTCTGGGCTCATCCCGCCTCAGGCGCCGGAAGCAGCGGGTATCGGTGCGCAGGCTGTCGCCCAACACCCGGGCATCGCGCCGGTCGTCCTTGG
This sequence comes from Skermanella sp. TT6, assembly GCF_016653635.2. Lineage (NCBI taxonomy): Bacteria > Pseudomonadati > Pseudomonadota > Alphaproteobacteria > Rhodospirillales > Azospirillaceae > Skermanella > Skermanella cutis. Next base: position 3,208,419 of record NZ_CP067420.1, on the reverse strand, counting down.
CTCCGGAAACTGAAAATCGGTCCCGGAAGCGGTCGAGTTGCTTGGGATTGATGGCGTGCACCGCGAAGCCGCGTTCCATCAGGCTCTCCACGACCGGACCGTGGGGCAGTTCGATGCCAATGCCGATGCGTTCCGGAGCGGCGCCCGTGGTCTCGATCAGCCAAGCCGCCAGACCGGCCAGTTCCTCGCCACTGTGGCGCACCGCGCGCTCCCCGCGTACCACGCCACGATCATCGACCAGGCAGACCTGATGAACCTCGCTCGCCCAGTCGATGCCGACATACCAGTCGAACATCTCACTCATTCAAGGGCTCCCATCCAAATGGGCCGCCGCAGCCTGGATCCACCCCTGTACTGGCGCTCGCTTGGCGCTGACTCCCCACTGGGCCTCAGCCGCGGCCTGCCGCCGGGGCACGCGTCCCCCCCAGGTGTTCGTGACACAGGGGGCAAAAGGTTGCTCCCGGCGGATCGGCCCGATCAGTCAACGGCGCTATGATACCGCTGACCATTCGACCCGTGAAGGGTACAGGATGGTTGGCCGGACGCCGGCGCCGACCGGGCCGGCTCCCGCCGCCCGGCCTCTCTCCCGCCGACCTGACCGGCGGAACATCCTCGCCCGCACCGTCCGCCCCGCACGGCGATGGCGGCGCGGACGATCCCACCCGGGCCGGCCAGCAGCTAATCCTCGACGCCATACCGTTCCCGGTCGCCGTCCTGCGCCGCTGCGACGAGGTCGTCCTCTACGTCAATACGCCGCTGGCCCGGATCGCCAACCAGGACGCCGCGTCCATGATGGGCCGCCGCTCCACGGTGAAGTACGCCAAGCGGGTCGACTACGAGGACGTCCAGGCAGCCCTGGAGCAGGCCGGCCGGATCGACGAGCGCGAAGTGAGGCTGCGCAATGCCGACGGCCGGATCTTCTGGGTCACCCTGTCGGCCGTCCTGATCCCCTACCATGGCGAGGACGCCTTCCTCGTGGGGTTCACCGACATCACGGCGCGGAAACAGGCGGAGGACGTCCAGCGCGAGCTGATCGACGCGGTACCCGTGCCGCTGGTCCTCGCCAGGACTTCGGACGCGAAGATCCTCCAGATCAACCGGCGGGCCTCCGAGCTGTTCGGGATCGCCTCCGACCTGGCCGTCGGGCGGTATGCCACGGATTTCTACGTGGTCGAGGAGGAGCGGCGGCGCCTGGGCGTCCTGCTGCGCCAGGACGGTCAGGTGGACGAATTCGAGGTGCAACTGGCCGACAGCATGAAGCGGCCTTTCTGGGCGCTGCTTTCCGCGCGGCTGTTCGACCACAAGGGCGAACAGGCCAGCCTGACCGCGGTCAACGTGATCAACGAGCGCAAGCGCATCGAGCAGGAACTGGCGGTCGAGCGGGCCATGCTGAAGGCCACGCTGGAGAACATGGACCAGGCCATGCTGATCACCGACCGCGACCTCCGGGTGATCGGCTGGAACCGGCGCTGCGTCGATCTTCTGGGGCTGCCCGCCGAATTCCTGGAGAGCGGCCCGACCAAGGACGAGATCGCCGGCTATCTCGCGGACCAGGGCGACTTCGACACCCTGCCCGAGTCGGAGATCGGACTGTTCCGCGGCGACCAGCGGGCGCTGCTCGAAAGCCGGCCGATCTACGAGCGGCGGCGCCCCAACGGGACCGTGGTGGAGGCGCGCAGCAACCGCCTGCCGGGCGGCGGTTTCGTGTGCAGCTACACCGACATCACCAAGCGCAAGGCCGCCGAGGACGAGCTGCGCGCCTCGAAGGAGGCGGCGGAGCTGGCCTATTCCAGCCTTCAGCAGGCCAAGAACAGCCTGATCCAGGCGGAGAAGATGGCGGCGCTCGGCTCCCTGGTGGCCGGGGTGGCGCACGAGATCAACACGCCGATCGGCACGGCCCTGACCGCGGCGTCCCACCTGGGCGAGCGGACGGCGGAGTTCCGCGCCCAGTTCCAGGGCGGCAAGCTTAAGAAGTCCGAAGCCGAGCGCTACCTGGAAACCGCGGTCGAGACCTCCGCGATCATGGTGGCCACCATCGGCCGCGCGGCCGAGCTGATCCAGAGCTTCAAGCAGGTGGCGGTTGACCAGTCCACCGACATCCGGCGCCGCTTCAACCTGTCGGCCTACATCGCCGAGATCCTGCTCAGCCTGAAGCCGCGCCTGAAGCAGGCCCAGCACGCCGTCGTGGTGGACTGCCCGCACGACCTTGAAATCGACAGTTATCCGGGTGCATTATCGCAAGTGCTGACCAACTTCATGATGAACTCCCTCCTCCATGGCTTCTCTGAAGGGCAGATCGGAAAGATCACCATCTCCGCCCAGTTGCGCGACAGCGCCACCGTGGTGATACGATATGCCGACACCGGCCGGGGCATCCCGGAAAAGAACCTGGCGCGCATCTTCGAACCCTTCTTCACCACCAGGCGGGGAACGGGCGGGACCGGACTGGGACTGCATATCGTTTACAACATCGTGACCCAGAGCCTGGGCGGCACCATCGACGTGATGAGCGAAGTGGGCCAGGGCGCCGCCTTCATCCTCGCCATTCCCAGGACCGCTCCGGGTCAAGTGGAGCTTTGGATCGACGAGCGATGACAGCCATCGACGGAGACATCGGCGAGGACGACGACCTGCTGTTCGCCGAGGAGACGGACGGCGAGGGCGACGAGGCCTCCGCCCCGCCGGGTGACGACCCGACGGCGAACCGGCGCAGGACCAAGCCCTGGAAGGTGATGATCGTCGACGACGACCGGGAGGTGCACGCGATCACCAAGGTCGTCCTCAGCGACTTCGTCTTCGACGAGCGGCCGCTCGAGTTCATCAGCGCCTTCAGCGCGTCGGAAGCCTGCCACCTGATCCTGGAGCATCCCGACACCGCGGTCGTGCTGCTCGACGTGGTGATGGAGACCGACGACGCCGGCCTGCGCTGCGTCGAATTCATCCGGCGCACGGCGGGGAACGAGCAGGTCAGGGTCATCCTGCGCACGGGCCAGCCGGGACAGGCGCCAGAGCGGCAGGTGATCGTCAACTACGACATCAACGACTACAAGTCCAAGAGCGAGCTGACCTCCCAGAAATTGTTCACGGCGGTGGTCGCCGCCCTGCGGTCTTACCAGCACATCGTCAGCATCGACATGAGCCGGCGCGGGCTGGAAAAGATCATCGACGGATCGGCCTCCCTGTTCGAGCACCGTTCCATGAGCCAGTTCGTCGAGGGGGTCCTGCTCCAGCTCCGCTCGCTGATCCACGGGGCGACCGGATCGCTGCTCTGCACCGTGTGCCAGGACGGCGATGCCGCGCCGGTCGGCGCGCTCCGGGTGCTCGCCAGCTCCGAAATGCTCGGCGTGGAGTCCGGGCAGCCGCTCGAACGGATCCTGTCGGCCGATGCCATCTCCGACATCCGGCGCTCCCTGGACGAGGGGCGGAACATCTATTGCGCCGACCACAGCGTGATCGTGTTCCGCTCGCGCAACCATTCCACCAGCGTCGTCTACCTGGAGGGGCATCCGCCCCTGGGCGACCTGGACCGCAACCTGCTGGAGATCTTCTGCGGCAAGGTCGCCATCGCCTTCGACAACGTCTATCTCTACGAACAGGTGCTCAACGCCCAGAAGGCGACGGTCTATGCGCTGGGCAAGCTGGCCGAGTTCAAGGACGAGATCACCGGCCACCATGTCCGCCGGATCGAACGGCTCACCGGCCTGATCGCGGCGGAGCTGAAGGCGCGCGGCGCCTTCCCGGGCGAGATCGACGACCGTTTCGTCGACCAGATCGGCCTCGCCAGCATCCTGCACGACGTCGGCAAGGTCGGCCTGCCAGACAGCATCCTGAACAAGCCGGCCCGGCTGACGGAGGAGGAGATGGCCGTGATCCGCCAACACCCCACCATCGGCGGAAACGTCCTGCGCGAGGTCGCGAAGATGGTTCCGGGCCGCAGCTATCTGAGCCTCGGCGCCGAGGTGGCGGAAACCCACCATGAGAAATACGACGGTACCGGCTATCCCGCCGGCCTGAAGGGCGAGGCGATCCCGGTCGGCGGCCGGATCACCGCCGTCGCCGACGTCTACGACGCCCTGATGCACAAGCGCCCCTACAAGGAGGCCTGGACCCTCCAGGACACCATCGACCATCTCAAGTCCCAGAGCGGGACCCACTTCGACCCGCTGGTGGTCGACGCCTTCCTGACGATCCTGGACCGCGGCCTGGACGAGGAGGGGATAGGCTGACCGCGGGACCTACGGGTGGGGGCGGCGTCCAGAGGTCCCCATGAAGCTGCCACGGCGGTGCCGGTTACTCTCGGGAAGCGATGGGTCGATCGAGCATCCCGCCCATGACGTCCGCCGGGACCGGCCGGCTGTAATGATAGCCCTGGCCGAACGTGCATCCCAGTTCCCGGAGCGGCCGGATCAGGTCGGCCGTCTCGACGCCTTCCGCCACCACCTCCATGCCCATGCGGCGGGCCAGAGTGATGATGGTTTCGACGATATGATGGGTGCGTCCCACTTCGCCCAGCGCCCGGACGAACGACTGGTCGATTTTGAGCACGTCGAACGGGAACTTGTGCAGGTAGGAAAGGCTGGAGTAGCCGGTCCCGAAATCGTCGAGCGCCAGGGTCACGCCGAGGTCCTTGATCCTGCACATGACTTCGTAGGCCTGGTGGGGATCGTGGACCAGCGCCGTCTCGGTCAGCTCGACCTTCAGACGGTCGGCGGGGAAGCCGGTCATCGCCAATCGCTCCGCCAGGCCGGTCACCACGTCCATGTCCGTGAAATGCTGCGACGACAGGTTGACGCTCAGGAAGGGCAGGGGACGGTCGCCGGCCGTCCGGCGCAGCAGCGCGCAGGCATCCGCCATGATGGCCAGGTCGATCTGCCGGATCAGGCCGCTCTTCTCGCCCAGATCGATGAACTCGCAGGGCGGCACCAGGCCGCGGTCGGGATGGCGCCACCGGGCAAGGGCCTCGAACCCGGCGAGTTCGCCGCCCGCGATCGTCACGATCGGCTGGAAGAACGGCTCGAACTCCCCGGCGCCGAGGCCGCGTTCCAGGTCGTGTTCGCGGTGAATCCAGTTCAGCGCCGATTCGCCGCGCTCGGTGCCGCCGGTGGGCGCCGACACCACCAGATGGTTCGCCGTCCCCCGGTCGCGGCCCGGCAGGTCGTTGAGAAGCCCGCTCTGCGCCTGCCTGAACCGGCTGATCAGGCTGCCGAGCAATTGCCCGACGACCGGCTCCACCTCCTGGATGCGCCGCTTCAGCTGATCCCGCCGGATGATCAGCACCTCGGTCTCCTCCGTCGCCCGGGCCGCGGCCGACCGGACGCTGTCGTCCAGCACCGCCATCTCGCCGAAGATCTCGCCCCGGCCGAGGGTCGCCAGCGTGATGTGGGTCCGGTCCCGGGTCGCGCAGATCTCGACCTGTCCCCGTTCCACGATGTAGGCGCAGTCGGCGGGCTGTCCCTCGAAGAAGATCGTTGCACCTGGTCGAAACGTCTTGCGGATCAAGGGAGGGTCTCCACGATGGGTCGCCGGCTGCCGGAACGGAATAAAGCAATTTCAGGAAAATACGGCTTAATCCGAATTCTGTAAAGATGGGCCGAACCGGTCAAATAATCTGGCGACGGAGTCTTATCGTTCGTAAGGCAAACGGAGTTTTCCGTTCGTAACGGGGCGGGACAGCTGCTCCAAGCCTTGGATTTTTCTTGCGTGATATACATATCGGTGCCGTCACTCGAAGTAAGCGCATAGGTTTGTTGGTTAACTTTGTAATGGGTTGTAACCTCCACAAGGGAGCTGGCGATGGCCGCAATCGAAAGCCTGAAGGCGATTCTCGACAAGACCTACGAAGGCATGACGCCCAAGCAGCTGATGTCGCAATCTCCTGCCGCCCTGGCGGGCGTGACCGAAAGCGACGCGCTCAAGCTCAAGGAAGCCTTCGGTATCGACACGATCGAAGAGCTGGCGACGTGCAAATACTTCCTGTGGGCGCAGGCGCTCCACGTCCTCGCGAAGACCGAGAAATAGGACCTCGTCCCGCCGCGATCCGGAGGAGGCCGCGGCGGGGCCTTCGTCACCCGTCTCCATCCCCCGGGCAGCGATTCCGGCAGTCGTTCCCGGCGTTTCGGATCGATGATGCGGACGCGGAAGAAAAAGGTGGAGTTTTGCCTATCGAAAGTTTTACCTCTCCTGGCCGCACATCCCCGTAGGAAGCCAGGACATGCCGACCACAGCCAGGAAGCTCTATACTCCCGCCCGGTTGCCTTCGATCCCGCCGGGAGTGGCACCGCCGTTCCATCAGGCGGCGCTGTCCAGCTGCGTGGTCCATCACCTCGTCGATCCCGCCAGGGTAGTCGATCTCTTCGAAGGGAGCGGGCTGCGGCCAGCCATTTTCGGCGACCGCGCCTCGGTCAGCTTCGGCTTCCATGTCCATGCCGCCTTCCGATCCGCCGGGCTGAACCTGCCGCCCGAACACTGGTCGCCGTCGGCGGCCGGGATCGTCCAGGAGTTGGAACTGAGCATGGTAGCCTTTCCGGAAGGCCGCGGGGGCGAGGTTCCCGACGTTACCATCGACCAGTGGCTGATGGGCGACGATCAGACCAAGCTGCTGGGAAACCACCGCCTGTTCGTGCCGTGCGACGATCCGGCAGCCGTCGCGGTCGGCAGGGACCTGTTCGGCGACCCGACGTTCCTGACCGGCTTCCTGGTCAACCTGCCATCGCCCGATCCTGTCCGCGACGGCACGGCCGCGACTGCCGAGACGGAGTGGATGCAGACCTGGGGCTTCAGGGTCGGCGATCCCGACGAGCCCGACCACTTCATCTTCACCGCCCTGGTCGATACCACCGGCCTGACCCCGATCCCCGGCACGATCTCCCCGGTCACCCGGTACGGCGTTTCCGCGGCCGGCCCGGTCGGCTGCCGCTGGAGCGTCGCCCGGCCCTTCGACACCTACTTCATCGCCGATGCCGGACCGACGGATCGCGTGCGGCTGACCTACGGCGCGAGTTCCCATCCGATGGGCATCGTCATGCGGGACCTGCTGGAAGGAGCCCAGGCCTACGCGGTCCAGACATTCCAGTCCGACCCGGTCGCGGTCCGCAGCCGGCCTTACCTCCTGACGCCGCGCTGAGGATATCGGGATCGGGCGTGACGGCGACTCACGGCTTGACAAGCGGCGGCGATGCACTGAGGATCGGCGTATTCCCAGGGGAGCCCCGATAGGGGGCTGAGATTCCGTCGGCCTAGCGGCAACGCGGAGACCCTTTGAACCTGATCCGGGTCGTGCCGGCGTAGGAAGGGGAGAGGGCGAGGACTCCGCGCCCGGTCTCATCATATCCATCGCTGCATTCCGGATCTCCGCTCGCAATCGAAGCAGGAGATCACGATGCCGAAAGACAGCAATCCCACCGTCACCGTTTCCACCGGGCCGCTGCCCGCGTCGCGCAAGGTCCATGTTCCGGGCGCGCTGTACCCGGACCTGCGGGTGGCGCTGCGGGAGATCGACCTGGAGCCGGGCAGCGGGGAGCCGCCGGTCCGGGTCTATGACAGCTCCGGCCCCTACAGCGATCCGGCTGCTGAAATCGACATCGCCCGCGGCCTGCCCGCGCTGCGCGCCGGCTGGATCGCGGCCCGCGGCGATACCGAGGCCTATGACGGCCGGCCGGTCAAGCCGGAGGACAACGGCCTGCGCCAGGGCCAGCGCGCCAACCTGGAGGAGTTCTCCGGCCCCGCCCGCAGGCCGCTACGCGCACGGGCCGGCGCCGCCGTGACACAGATGGCCTATGCGCGGCGCGGCATCGTCACGCCGGAGATGGAGTATGTCGCGATCCGGGAGAACCTCGGCCGGCAGGCGGCGCTCGATGCCGTGCCGGACGGCCGGTCCTTCGGCGCCGCGATCCCCGACCATGTCACCCCCGAGTTCGTGCGCGACGAGGTGGCGAGGGGCAGGGCGATCATCCCGGCCAACATCAATCACCCCGAGATCGAACCGATGATCATCGGCCGCAGTTTCCTGGTCAAGATCAACGCCAACATCGGCAATTCCGCCGTCGCCTCCTCCGTGGGAGAGGAGGTCGAGAAGATGGTCTGGGCGACCCGCTGGGGAGCCGACACCGTGATGGACCTCTCGACCGGCGCCAACATCCACACCACCCGCGAGTGGATCATCCGCAACTCCGCCGTGCCGATCGGCACCGTCCCGATCTACCAGGCCCTGGAGAAGGTCGGCGGCCGGGCCGAGGAACTGACCTGGGACATCTACCGCGACACGCTGATCGAGCAGGCGGAGCAGGGCGTGGATTACTTCACCATCCATGCCGGGGTCCGGCTCGCCCACATCCCCCTGACCGCGCGCCGGGTGACCGGCATCGTCTCGCGCGGCGGCTCGATCCTCGCCAAGTGGTGCCTGGCGCACCACCGGGAGAACTTCCTCTATACCCGGTTCGACGAGATCTGCGAGATCATGCGGGCCTACGACATCAGCTTCTCGCTGGGCGACGGGCTGCGGCCGGGCTCCATCGCCGACGCCAACGACGCGGCGCAGTTCGCCGAGCTGGAGACGCTGGGCGAACTGACCCAGGTCGCCTGGAAGCACGACGTGCAGGTCATGGTGGAGGGGCCGGGCCATGTGCCGATGCACAGGATCAAGGAGAACATGGACCGGCAGCTCGACGTCTGCCGCGAAGCGCCCTTCTACACGCTCGGCCCGCTGACCACCGACATCGCGCCCGGCTACGACCACATCACCAGCGGCATCGGCGCCGCCATGATCGGCTGGTTCGGCACGGCGATGCTGTGCTACGTGACTCCGAAGGAGCATCTGGGGCTGCCCGACCGCGACGACGTCAAGGTCGGGGTCGTCACCTACAAGATCGCGGCCCACGCCGCCGACCTTGCCAAGGGGCATCCGGCGGCCAGGCTGAGGGACGACGCGCTCAGCCGCGCCCGGTTCGACTTCCGCTGGCGCGACCAGTTCCACCTGTCGCTCGATCCCGAGACGGCGGAGCGGTTCCATGACCAGACCCTGCCGGCCGAAGGCGCCAAGTCGGCTCACTTCTGCTCCATGTGCGGCCCGAAATTCTGCTCGATGAAGATCACGCAGGAGGTGAGGGAATACGCCGCCTCCGGCATGGCCGGGATGTCGGCGAGCTTCCGCGCCGGCGGCTCGGAGATCTACCGTCCGGTCGACTGACGGGAATGTTGCGCGGGATCTTCTATCGGTATAAATTCCTTATTCTGTGAACCTCGTTCCTAAAGGAGTTGTGCCATGCAGTCCCCGTCCCGCGCAGCGTCCGCCTCCCCGGCGGCAGGGTCCGTCCGGCCCGATCCCGCCCCCTCGATCGTCCTGACCTTGCGCCAGGAGGCGTTCTGCGCCGCGATGGTCCTGGGGGTCGGGGGTGCTGAGGCGGCCCGCCGGGCCGGCTACTCGCCCAACGGCGCCAAGCAGCGCGCCGCCCTGCTGATGCGCCAGCCGGAAATCCGCGTGCGCATCGACCAGATACGGACGGCCCGCAATGCCCATCGCCAACTCCGCCTGGACGACGCGGTCGCCGTGGTCACGGAGATCCTCGACGGTGCCCTGAAGGCGAACAGCTTCGGCCTCGCGTTCAAGGCGGTGGAATTCCGCCTGAAGCTGGAGGGCATCATCCAGGACAAGCGGATCGCCCACCATTATCACCTCGACGTCGTCCATCCCGACGCCGACCTGGAACGGCTGGACTGCGATCCGGAAGAGGAACTTGATCATATCCGCTTCCCCGCTCCCGAATCCGCCCCACGATCCGCCCCACGATCCGCCCCACGATCCGCGCCGACATCCGCGCCGGTCGCCGCTCCCGCGCCCGCGCCGCCGGTTCAGCCAGTCGAGGCGATGACCAAGGATGACCTTAGGGGCAAGCGGAGGATGACCCGGCGCTTCGACGACCTCCCGTCGGCCACCGCCCTCTCGTCCATACCCGGCCTGATCCCAGGCCCCAGGCCCCGGGGCTTCGACCCCGGGCTTACCGCTGCCTGAGCGGCCGGAGACCGCGCTTTCGCCCCGTGCCCGAGAGGGAGCATTGACAGGGCCGGGCCCTGCCGCCGATAGTGCGCCCGCTCGATGGTGCCGGGCGGCGTGACGCCGACTGGCCGCCAAGAGGGAATCCGGTGGGGGCGCGTCAGGCCGCCCGAGTCCGGAGCTGCCCCCGCAACTGTAAGCGGCGAGCGGGTGTCGTCCATCTGAAGCCACTGGTGCCCTCGGGCATCCGGGAAGGCGCTGGCGCCCGCATGGACCCGCGAAGCCAGGAGACCTGCCGTCGAGCGCCGTCGTTTCAATCACGGCCGGGCGGGGTGCACCGGCGGAGGTGGGGCATGATGTCGATTCCAGAAGACCCCTCGGGAGCGCCGCCCGGCGTGACCCTCGTCCTAGGCGGCGCCCGGTCGGGCAAGAGCCGCTTCGCCGAAGCCATGGCCGAACGGGCGCCGCGCCCGGTCTATCTCGCGACCGGCAGGGCGTGGGACACCGAGATGGCGAGCCGCATCGACGAGCACCGCGACAGGCGCGGCCCGCGCTGGACCACCGTCGAGGAACCGCTCGACCTCGCCGGCACCCTGCCGGGCCTCGCGTCGCCCGACGCGGTCGTGCTGGTCGATTGCCTGACCCTGTGGGTCACCAACCTGATGCTGGAGGAGCGCGACGTCGCGCACGAGACCCGAGGCCTCGTCGAATGCCTGCCGGCCCTGACCGGCCCCGTGGTGTTCGTCTCCAACGAGGTCGGGCTCGGCATCGTGCCGGACAACGCCATGGCACGCGCTTTCCGTGACCATGCCGGCCGCCTCCACCAGGAGGTGGCGGCGGTGGCCGACAGCGTCTATCTCCTGGTCGCGGGGCTGCCCGTGACCGTCAAAAGCAACCGTTAGGAACCTTCCTTGAGCACCAAGATCCCCGCGACGGTCGTCACCGGCTTCCTCGGCGCCGGCAAGACCAGCCTGGTCCGCCACCTGATCGAGAACGCCCGCGGCCGCCGGCTGGCCCTGATCATCAACGAGTTCGGCGACCTCGGCGTCGACCGCGAGCTCCTGGCCGGCTGCGGCGTGGAGAACTGCCGGGAGGAGGACATCGTCGAGCTGACCAACGGCTGCATCTGCTGCACCGTCGCCGACGATTTCCTGCCGACCATCGAGAAGCTGCTGAACCAGCCGCAGCCGCCCGACCATATCGTCATCGAAACGTCCGGCCTGGCGCTGCCCAAGCCGCTGGTCAAGGCGTTCGCCTGGCCGGAGATCCGCACCCGCGTGACGGTGGACGGCGTGATCGCCGTGATCGATGCCGAGGCCGTCGCCGCCGGCCGTTTCGCCAGCGATCCCGATGCCGTGCAGGCCGCGCGCGAGGCGGACGACTCCCTCGACCATGAAAGCCCGCTGGAGGAGCTGTTCGAGGAGCAGGTCCAGTGCGCCGACATGGTCGTCCTGAACAAGGCCGACCGGGTCGATGCCGCCACGCTGGAGGCGGTGACGGCCACCGTCGCCAGGCACCTCCGCCCCGCGGTCAAGACGGTGGTGTCGGTCCAGGGCGGCATCGATCCGCTGGTCCTGCTGGGAATCGGCGCCGCGGCGGAGGACGACCTGGACAGCCGGCCGTCCCACCACGAGATGGAGGGCGAGGACCACGACCACGACGATTTCGACAGCTTCGTGATCGGGCTCGGCGCCGTGCGGACTCCGGAAGAGGTCGAGGCACGCATCCTGTCCGCCGTCGCCGCCCACGACATCCTGCGGATAAAGGGCTTCCTGGATGTGGCCGGCAAGCCGATGCGCCATGTGGTGCAGGGCGTCGGCGACCGCATCCAGCGTTATTACGACCGGCGCTGGAAGCCGGAGGAGGAGCGCCGGAGCGAGCTGGTGGTGATCGGCCAGCGCGGGCTCGACCGGGCGGCGGTCGAATCCATCCTGCGCGGCTGAGCCGCCATGCATCTGCTGGCCGCCCAGCCCGGAACCGTCTCCGACGGCAGCGAGGCTGTCGATCTCGGCCAGACCCCGGGCGACATCGTCTTCCTGTCGGCCGCTGACACCGAACTCGCCTGCCTGGCATCGGCCCATGACAGGCTCGGGGCCGGCTTCCCGAGCCTTCGCCTCGCCAGCCTGCTCCAGCTCGGCCACAACCTCTCGGTCGACCTCCATGTGGATCGGGTGGTGTCCCGGGCGAAGCTGGTGGTGGTCCGCCTGCTGGGGGGAGAGCGCTACTGGCCCTACGGGATCGAGCAGGTGGCGGACGCCTGCCGGCGCGGCGGCATCGCGCTGGCGGTATTGCCCGGCGACGACCAGCCCGACCCGGATTTGGCCCGTTTCTCGACCCTGCCGGGCGACGCGGTCCACCGGCTGTGGCAGTACTGCGTCCAGGGCGGCGTCGAGAACGCCGCCGGGTTGCTGCGCTACGCGGCGTCGCTGATCGGCCGCGGCGGCGACGACTGGCGGGAGCCGGTGCCGCTGATGCGGGCCGGGATCTACTGGCCGGGCCGCGACCGGCCGGGGCTCGACGACCTGAGCCGGGCCTGGACGCCGGGCGCTCCCGTCGCGGCCGTCCTGTTCTACCGCGCGCTGGAGCAGGCGGCCAACACGGCCGTCATCGACGCGCTGATAGACGCCCTGCGCGAGGCGGGGATCAACGCCCTGCCGATCGCGACCACCAGCCTCAAGGAGAAGGTCGCGGCAGGCATCGTCGCCGACCTGCTGGCGCGGGCCGGACCCGACGTGATCCTCAACGCGACCTCCTTCGCCGTGTCCCAGCCGGGAGCGGCGCGGTCGGCGACTCCGTTCGACGGCTCGGACTGCCCGGTCTTTCAGGTGGTGTTCTCCGGCGGATCGGAAGCGGCGTGGCGTGGCGGCACGACGGGCCTGTCCGCCCGCGACATCGCCATGAACGTGGCCCTGCCGGAGGTGGACGGGCGCCTGATCACCCGCGCCGTCAGCTTCAAGGCGGAGGCCCGGCGCCACGAGGCGACCCAGAGCTGGGTGCTGTCCTACCGGCCGGTCGCCGACCGCGTCGCGTTCGTGGCTTCCCTGGCGGCCTCCTGGGCGCGGCTGCGCCGGACTCCGCCGGCAGAGCGCCGCGTCGCGGTCGTCATGGCGAATTACCCGAACCGCGACGGCCGCCTCGCCAACGGCGTCGGCCTCGACACGCCGGCGGGCGTCGCGCGCTCGCTCCGGACCCTGGCCGAGGCGGGTTACGCGGTCTCCGGGGCGCCGCCGGATTCCGCCGCGCTGATGGAGCGGATCGGCGCCGGCGTGACCAACGACCTGACGGCGCTGGACCGGCGCGCGGTCTCCGAGACGCTGCCCCTTGATGCCTACCGTACGTTCTTCGCGAGCCTGCCCGAAGCCGTGCGTACCGCGGTCACCGGACGCTGGGGCGCGGCGGAGGGGGACCCGTACGTGCGGGACGGGCGGTTCCTGCTGCCCGCGGTCCGGTTCGGCAACGTCGCCGTCGCGATCCAGCCGGCGCGGGGATACCAGATCGACCCGTCCAAGACCTACCACGACCCCGACCTGGTCCCGCCGCATGCCTACCTGGCCTTCTACGCCTGGGTCCGCCGGGAGTTCGACGCCCACGCCGTCGTGCATTTCGGCAAGCACGGCAATCTGGAATGGCTGCCCGGCAAGTCGCTGGCCCTGTCGGAGGCGTGCTTCCCGGAGGTGGCGCTGGGACCCGTCCCCCACCTTTATCCCTTTATCGTCAACGATCCCGGCGAGGGAACCCAGGCCAAGCGCCGGGCCGCCGCCGTCATCATCGACCACCTGACCCCGCCGCTGACCCGGGCGGAGAGCTACGGCCCGCTCCGCGAGCTGGAAATGCTGGTGGACGAGTATTACGAGGCGGCGGGCGTCGATCCGCGCCGCATCGCCGTCCTGCGCGAGCGCATCCTTGAACTCAGCGCCGCGACCGGCCTGGACGTGGATTGCGGCGTCGGCCGGGACGACGAGCCGCAGGAAGCCCTGGCGAAGCTCGACAGCCACCTGTGCGAGCTGAAGGAACTCCAGATCCGCGACGGCTTGCATGTCTTCGGGGAGTCTCCCGAGGGAGGATTGCTGACCGACCTGCTGGTGGCGCTGACCCGGCTGCCCCGCGGCAAGGGGGAGGGGCGGGACGCCTCCCTGATCCGGGCGCTGGCGGCGGACCTGGAGCTTGCTTTCGATCCGCTGGACTGCGCCATGGCCGAGCCCTGGACGGGTCCGCGCCCGGCCGCCCTCGACACCGGCGGCGTCTGGCGCAGCCACGGAGACACCGTCGAGCGGCTGGAGGAACTGGCCCGGCGGCTGGTCGCCGGCGATGCCGTTGCGGAGCCGGAATGGACCCGCGCCGGCGTCGTCCTGGATTACATCCTGTCGGACCTTAGGCCGACCGTCGCCGCCTGCGGCGCCGCCGAGCTGGAAGGGCTGCTGCGGGGGCTGGACGGCCGTTTCGTGGAGCCCGGCCCGTCCGGCGCCCCGACCCGGGGCCGGCCGGAGGTCCTGCCGACCGGGCGAAACTTCTACTCCGTCGATACCCGCGCCGTGCCCACGCCCGCCGCCTGGCACCTGGGCTGGAAATCCGCCTCCCGCGTGGTGGACCGCTACCTTCAGGAGAACGGCGACTATCCCCGCACCATGGCGCTGTCGGCCTGGGGCACCGCCAACATGCGGACCGGCGGCGACGACATCGCCCAGGCGCTGGCCCTGATGGGTGCCCGGCCGACCTGGGACACCGGCACGGGCCGGGTGACAGGGTTCGAGATCATGCCGGCCGGCGTGCTGGACCGGCCGCGCGTGGACGTGACGCTCCGGGTCTCCGGCTTCTTCCGCGACGCCTTCCCGGCGCAGATGGATCTGGTGGACAGCGCGGCCCGGGCCATCGCCGACCTGGACGAGCCCGACGACGTGAACCCCCTGGCGGCCCGCGTCCGCGCCGACGCCGCGGCGCTGGCGGAGGCCGGCGTCGATCCCGCCGCGGCCCGGCGCCGGGCCGGCCACCGGGTGTTCGGCTCCAAGCCGGGGGCCTACGGCGCCGGCCTCCAGGCCCTCATCGACGAGCGCGGCTGGGAGACCGAGAAGGACCTCGCCGAGGCCTATCTCGCCTGGGGCGGCTACGCCTATGGCGGCGGGGTGGACGGGGCGCCGGAGCGGGCCCTGTTCGAAACCCGGCTCGGCTTCGTCCAGGCCGTCCTGCACAACCAGGACAACCGGGAGCACGATCTGCTGGACAGCGACGACTATTACCAGTTCGAGGGCGGAATGAGCGTCGCCGTGCGGACCCTGTCGGGCAAGGCGCCGACCGTCTACCACAACGACCACTCCCGCCCGGAAAGCCCCCGTGTCCGCACCCTGGAGGAGGAGATCGCCCGCGTCGTCCGCGGCCGGGTGGTCAATCCGAAATGGATCGCCGGGGTCATGCGCCACGGCTACAAGGGGGCCTTCGAGCTGGCCGCCACCGTCGATTACCTCTTCGCCTTCGCCGCGACGGCGCGGTGCGTCCGGGACCACCATTTCGACGCGGTGTTCGACGCCTATGTTGCCGACGCCCAGGTCCGCGACTTCATGGCCGGGGCCAACCCCGCCGCGCTCCGCGAGATGGCGGAACGGCTGGCCGAGGCCCAGGATCGCGGGCTGTGGCGCCCGAAGTCCAATGCCGCTTACGATACGCTGAAGAATTTGAGCCGGGGAGAGACGCCATGAAGACCGAAGGCATGACCGAGGAGGAGATCAACGCTCGGCACGCGGAGAAGATGGCCAAGAAGAAGGCCGCCCGCGACCGCATGATCGCGACCAAGACCCTGGAGAAGGGCCTGCTGATCGTCCACACCGGCAAGGGCAAGGGCAAGTCCACCGCGGCGCTCGGCATGGTGATGCGGGGGATCGGCCACGGCTTCAAGGTCGGCATCGTGCAGTTCGTCAAGGGCAAGTGGGAGACCGGGGAGCGGGTCGTGCTGGAGCGCTTCTCCGACCAGGTCACCATCAACACCATGGGCGAGGGCTTCACCTGGGAGACCCAGGACCGCCAGCGCGACATCGCCGCCGCCCGCGCCGCGTGGGACCAGGCGGTCAGCCTGATCCGCAACCCCGACTACAAGATGGTGCTGCTCGACGAACTCAACATCGTGCTGCGCTACGACTACCTGCCGCTGGAGGAAGTCCTCGAGGTGCTCCGCTCCAAGCCGGAGGACACCCACGTGATCGTGACCGGCCGCAACGCCAAGGACGAGCTGCTGGAGATCGCCGACCTCGTGACCGAGATGACCATGGTCAAGCACCCGTTCCGCGACGGCGTGAAGGCCCAGGCGGGAATCGAGTTTTGACCATGCCTCGCCCACCGCGCGCGATCATGTTCATGGGCACCGGCTCCGACGTCGGCAAGTCCATGATCGTCGCCGGGCTGTGCCGCGCCTTCACGAACCGGGGCCTCCGGGTCCGGCCGTTCAAGCCGCAGAACATGTCCAACAACGCGGCGGTCACGGCGGACGGCGGCGAGATCGGCCGCGCCCAGGCGCTCCAGGCGCGTGCCTGCCGGGTGGCTCCGGTCACCGACATGAATCCGGTGCTGCTCAAGCCCCAGACCGACATCGGCGCCCAGGTGGTGGTGCAGGGCCGCGTGATCGGCGCCATGAAGGCGCGCGAGTACCAGGCCCGCAAGGGCGAGCTGATGCCCGCCGTGCTGGAAAGCTTCCACCGCCTGGGCCGGGACGCCGACCTGATCCTGGTGGAGGGCGCGGGAAGCGCTTCGGAAGTCAACCTGCGCGCCGGCGACATCGCCAACATGGGCTTCGCCGAGACCGCCGACCTGCCCGTCGTCCTGATCGGCGACATCGAGCGCGGCGGCGTGATCGCAAGCATCGTCGGCACCTGCGCTGTCCTGCCGCCGGCCGACAGGGCGCGGCTCAAGGCTTTCCTGATCAACAAGTTCCGCGGCGACACCAGCCTGTTCGACGACGGCTTGCGGCTCATCCGGGAGCATACCGGCCTGTCCAGCCTAGGCGTGGTCCCCTGGTTCGCCGAGGCCGACCGGCTGCCGCCGGAGGACGCGCTGGCCCTGTCCTCGCGGCGGACGACCGAAGGCCGCGCGATCCGGATCGCCGTGCCGCAACTCTCCCGGATCGCCAATTTCGACGACCTCGATCCCTTGCGCGCGGAACCCGACGTCACGGTCGAGATGATCCCCCAGGGCCGGCCGCTGCCGGGCGACGCCGACCTCATGATCCTGCCGGGGACCAAGGCGACCATCCCCGACCTGGAATTCCTCCGCGCCCAGGGCTGGCACATCGACCTCGCCGCCCATGTCCGCCGGGGCGGGCACGTGCTCGGGATCTGCGGCGGCTTCCAGATGCTGGGCCGCCGCCTGGACGACCCGGCGGGCACCGAAGGCGCTCCCGGCGCCGTGGACGGCCTCGGTCTTCTCGATCTCGAAACGATCCTGGACGGCCCCAAGACCCTGGTCGAGGTCGCCGGCCGGCACCTCGCCAGCGGGGCGGAACTGCGCGGCTACGAGATGCATATCGGCCGGACCACAGGCCCCGCCCTGGATCACCCGATGCTCGACCTTTCCGGCCGCCCCGAGGGCGCCGTCTCACCGAACGGCCGCATCGGCGGCTGTTACGTCCATGGAATGTTTTCGGCCGACGGCTTCCGCCACGCCTTCCTCTCCGCCATCCGCGACCGCGCCGCGACCGGCCTGAACTACGAGGACACGGTCGAAGCCACCCTGGACGCGCTGGCCCGGCATCTGGAAACCCACCTGGACCTGGACGGGTTGTTCGCGGTTTCGTAGGTCGGCCTTTGCCCGAAGGGCGAACGCCGACCTACAAAAGGAACGCCAGCGTCGCGATCAGCCCGGCCTGGATGCCGCACGCCGATGCCATGATGCGGAGCGCCCGGCGGATATCGTCGGAGGTCGCCTCCCGCCGGCCACCTTCGCCCATCCAGGCATCGTCCACCACGACGGCCCCGTAGCGCCTCGGCCCCGCCAGCGCGAGTCCCAGCGCGCCGGCCATGGCGGCTTCCTGCCAGCCGGCGTTGGGCGACTTGTGCTTGCCGGCGTCGCGCAGCATGGTCTTCCAGGCCGCGTGGGCGCGCCGCAGCCGCTTGCCCCGCAGGGCGACGGCGCTGCCCAGGATGATGAACAGGCCGGCCAGCCGCGCCGGCATCAGGTTCACCAGATCGTCCAGCCGCGCTGCCGCCCAGCCGAAGGCTTGATGGCGCGGGGTCCGATGGCCGATCATGCTGTCCGCCGTGTTGATCGCCTTGTAGGCCACCAGTCCGGGAAACCCCAGCACCGCGAACCAGAACACCGGCGCCACGATCCCGTCGGAGAAGTTCTCCGAGCAGGACTCGATGGCGGCGCGGCAGACGCCGTGCTCGTCCAGGCTCTCCGGGTCGCGCCCGACGATCATGGACACCGCCCGTCGCCCTCCCGCCAGCCCCTCGCTCTCCAGCGCCGATGCCACCACCGCCACATGGGTGTAGAGGCTCCGCTGGGCGATCAGCGTGCTCGCCAGGAGGGCTTCCAGGACCCAGCCGAACGGCATGGCCTCGAAAGCCAGGCTGGCGAGCCAGGCCGGGCCGGCGGTCACGGCCAGCAGCCCCAGCACCGCCACGACGCCCGCGAGCCGCCGCGCCGCCGGCCTCCAGCCATCGCGGTTCAGCATCCGGTCCAGCAGGCCGACCAGCCTTCCGAACAGGACGACGGGATGGGGCAGGCGGGCATAGATCCAGGCCGGCTCGCCGAACGCCGCGTCGATCGCCAGGGCCAGAAGGAGGACGGCGTCCTGGTTCATTCCCCGGCGTCCACCACATGGAGGAACGATCCCATCACCGTGCCGCGCCGAGTGCCCATGCCGCCCAGGTCGGCGCCGTTCGCGTCGCGGACCCGGAACAACGGAGTATCGGCTTCCTCAGCCGTGATGCTGGCATAGTGGAACTCGTGGCCGCGCAGCATCGTGCCGCCGGGGCCGAACGGCGTCGCCGAGACCGCCACCGCCTCGCGATAGCCCAGGTGCAGCCGGCGCTTGGCGAAGGACGTCTCAATCGGCAGCAGCCCGGCCATGGCGTGTCGGACGCCGTCGCCGTCCTCCAGCACCCTGCCCAGCACCATGTAGCCGCCGCACTCGCCATAGACCACGGCCCCGCGCTCCGCGGCCGCCCTGGTGCCGTCCAGGAACCGCGCGGCCCCGGCGAGCCGCCGGGCATGAAGTTCCGGATAGCCCCCGGGCAGGAAGACCGCGTCGGCCCGACCGTCCGGCGCCTCGTCCGCCAGGGGGGAGAACGGCACCAGCTCGGCGCCCTGAGCGGTCCAGGACGCCAGCAGGTGCGGGTAGGCGAAGACGAAGGCTTCGTCGCGGGCCACGGCGATGCGCTGCCCGGGCGGCGGCAGCATCGTGTCCCCTGCCTCCGCGGGAAACTCGGCCGGTCGGGCCAGCCGGCGCAGGGCCGCGGTATCCACATGCCGGGCCACGGCATCCGCCGCCCGGTCCAGGAAGGCGTCCAGCCCCGCATGCTCCCCGGCGGGCACCAGTCCCAGGTGGCGGTCCGGCAGCTCCAGCGCCTCCAGCCTCGGCAGGGCGCCCAGTACCGGGATGCCGAGCGGCTCCAGGGCGGCCCGCAGCAGGGCCCCGTGCCGAGGGCTGCCGACCCGGTTCAGGATCACCCCGGAGACCGTCACGTCCCGCCGGAAGCTGGCGAAGCCATGGACCAGCGCCGCGACCGACTGCGCCTGGGACTTGGCGTCCACCACCAGCACGACCGGCCATCCCGCGAGCACCGCAAGGTCCGCGGTCGAGCCGGACCCGTCCGCTGCCCCGTCGAACAGGCCCATGACCCCCTCGATCACCAGCAGTTCCGCGTCGGCCTCGGCCAGCCGGGCCAGCGTGCCCGGGCGCATCGCCCAGGGGTCCAGGTTGAGGCAGGGCCTGCCGCTGGCCGCCGCGTGGAACAGGGGGTCGATGTAGTCCGGTCCGACCTTCCGCGATTCCACCTGCAATCCCGACCGGCTGAAATGCCTCAGCAGCGCCAGGACCGTGACGGTCTTGCCGCTGCCCGAGGCGGGAGCCGCCAGCACGAGCCCCGGTGCCGCCACGGCCTCAGCCAGCCACGCCGCTGGTGGTCAGCACGCGGCCGGACAGGGCGCCCAGCCAGTCCAGCGCCGGCCGGAGCAGCACCACGTCTCCGACCACCACCATGGCCGGCGGCTCGATGCCGTGCTCCGCCACGTCCGATGCCGCGCGCTCCAGGGTCGTCTCCAGCACGTGCTGGTTCGGCAGGGTCGCGTTGGTCACGATCGCGACCGCCTGGTTGCGCGGGCGCCCGGCCTCCATGAAGCGGTCGGCGATGAGGGCGAGGTGCTTCAGCGCCATGTACATGATGATCACCGGCGAGCCGCGCGCCACGGCGGTCCAGTCGATCGTGTCCGGCACCAGCCCCGACGCGCTGTGCCCGGTCATGAAGGTCACGGCGTGGTTCCGG
The DNA here is from genome assembly GCF_016653635.2 of Skermanella sp. TT6. Classification (NCBI taxonomy): domain Bacteria; kingdom Pseudomonadati; phylum Pseudomonadota; class Alphaproteobacteria; order Rhodospirillales; family Azospirillaceae; genus Skermanella; species Skermanella cutis. Next base: position 3,187,965 of record NZ_CP067420.1, on the reverse strand, counting down.
TCGCGGTGGGTCACGGGGATGCCGGCATAGGCCAGGCCGCCGATCCCGGCGGTGATGCCGGGGATCACGCGGAACGGCACCTTGTGCTCGACCAGCATCAGCGCCTCCTCGCCGCCGCGCCCGAACACGAAGGGATCGCCGCCCTTCAGGCGCAGGACGCGCAGTCCCTGACGGGCCAGTTCCACCAGCCGCCGGGAGATGTCGGGCTGCTTGGGCGACGGCCGGCCGCCGCGCTTGCCGGCGAACTCCAGCCGGCTTTCCGGCCGGGCCATACCCAGGATGTCAGGCCCGACCAGCGCGTCATAGACGATCACGTCGGCATGGCGCAGCGCGTGCCAGGCATGGAGGGTGAGCAGTCCGGGATCTCCCGGGCCGGCGCCCGCGAGCCAGACCCAGCCGGGTTCGAACTCGGGGAAGGGGAGGGGTGGGGATGAGGGGATCATTGCCGCCACTTTACACCGCGTCTATAAGCCACGCCATGACCGACAAACCGGAAGACGTCCCCGATCGTCCCCTGCGCCGCGGCTGGACGACCGGAGCCTGCGCCACCGCCGCAACCCGCGCGGCCTACGCGGCGCTGCTCACCGGAGAGTTCCCGGACCCCGTGACGATCCGCCTGCCGGGCGGGGAGACCCCCGCCTTCGCCCTGGCGTGGGAGGCGCGCGGCCCGGACCGCTGCGCCGCCGGCGTGGTCAAGGACGCCGGCGACGATCCCGACGTGACCCACGGCGCCCTGGTGATCGCGACCGTCGGCCGCGGCGCTCCGGGAACCGGCGTCACGTTCCGGGCCGGCGAGGGCGTCGGGACCGTCACCAAGGAGGGCCTGCCGATCCCGCCCGGCGAGCCGGCGATCAACCCCGTTCCCCGCCGCATGATGTCGGAGGCCGTGGCCGAACTGGCGGCTGCCCACGGCGACGCGGGCGACGTGGTGATCGAGGTCTCGATCCCGGGCGGCGCCGAGATCGCGCTCAAGACCTGGAACCCCCGCCTGGGTATCGTCGGCGGGCTGTCGATCCTGGGGACCACCGGAATCGTGGTGCCGTTCTCCTGCTCGGCCTGGATCCACTCCATCCATCGGGGCATCGACGTGGCGCGGGCCAACGGGATCGGCCATGTCGCGGGCTCGACCGGATCCACCTCCGAGCAGGCGGTCCAGCGGCTCCATGGGCTGTCCGACCTGGCGCTGCTCGACATGGGAGATTTCGCCGGGGGAATGCTGAAGTATCTGCGCCGCCATCCCGTGCCGCGCTTGACGATCGCGGGCGGTTTCGGTAAATTGTCTAAAATGGCCCAGGGTTTCCTGGACCTTCACTCGGGCCGCAGCCAAGTCGATTTCAACTGGCTTGCCGACCGAATGGCCGAGCTGGGCGCCTCGCCCGACGAGATCGAACGCACCCGACATTCCAATACCGCGAACCAGGTGCTGACCCATGCGGTCGCCGCCGGCCTTCCGCTTGCCGACCTCGTCGCGGCCCGCGCGCGGGCGGTGGCGCTCGACACGCTGAGAGACTGCGGCACCGACGTGGAAGTGCTCGTGTTCGATCGCAAGGGCGGACTGGAAGGGCGTGCCGGCTTCGTCTCGACCGATCCCGGCAAGGTGCTGATCCTCGGCGGCACGACGGAGGCGGCGGAACTGGCCCGCAGCCTGGAGGGCATGGCGGTGGTCACTTCCCTGGCCGGCCGCACCCGCGCCCCGGCCGCCCTGCCGGGAGAAGTCCGCGTCGGCGGCTTCGGCGGGGTCGAGGGCTTGGCGACCTATCTGAGGGACAATGCCATCGCAGCCGTCATCGACGCCACGCACCCCTTCGCCGCCACGATCTCCCGACATGCGGAGGAGGCCTGCCGGCGGACCGGCGTGCCCCGGCTGGCTCTGGTGCGGCCGGGATGGGTGGCCGGACCCGGTGACCGCTGGATCGAGGTGGACGACATGGAAGCCGCCGTGGCGGCGGTGCCGAACGGCGCCCGCGCGTTCCTGACCGTCGGCCGCCAGGAACTCGGCCCCTTCGCGTCGCGCGCCGACGCCTGGTTCCTGGCGCGCGTCATCGACCCGCTGGAGCAGCCGGCGCCCAACATCGCGCTGGTGGCCGGGCGCGGTCCCTTCGACCTGGATGCCGAACGGGCCTTGCTGGCGGACCACCGCATCACCGTCGTGGTCGCGAAGAACAGCGGCGGCGGCGCCAGCCGGCCGAAGCTGGCCGCTGCAAGGGAACTGGGAATCCCGGTCATCCTGGTGCGCCGTCCCGCGCCGCCGGCCGGACCCCGCGCCGCCACCGCGGAGGAAGCGCTGGAGTGGCTTCACCGGACCTTGCGCTCGGGCCGCAGCACATGGACGTGCTCCGGGTCGTAGAGCGCGCTGTCGCGGAAATCCTCCGCCGCCAGCACGCGGCCGACGATCACCAGCGCGGTGCGGGTGATCTTCGCCTCGCGCACCTTCTCCCGGATGTCGGCCAGCGTGCCGCGGATCACCTGCTCGTCGGGCCAGGTCGCCCGGTAGACCACCGCGACCGGGCAGTCGACGCCGTAGTGGGGCGACAGCTCCTCGACGATCCTGGTCATGTTGCGGATCGACAGATGGATCGCCAGCGTTCCGCCCGACCGGCCCAGGACTTCGAGCGTCTCGGCATTGGGCATCGGCGACGACTTCATGGCCGTGCGGGTCAGGATGACGGTCTGCGAGACCTCCGGCAGCGTCAGCTCGGTCCGCAACAGGGCGGCGGCGGCGGCGTAGGCCGGCACGCCCGGGGTGATGTCGTACGGGATGCCCAGCGCGTTCAGGCGGCGGATCTGCTCGCCGATCGCACCGTAGAGGGAGGGATCGCCGGAATGGACCCGCGCCACGTCCTTGCCGTCGGCATGGGCGGCCTCGATCTCGGCCAGGATATCGTCCAGCGTCAGCGGGGCGGTGTCCACCACCCGGGCGCCCTCCGGCGCATAAGCCACCACCTCGGGGGGTACCAGCGACCCGGCATAGAGACAGACCGGGCAGCGGGCGATCAGGTCGCGCCCGCGGATCGTGATCAGGTCGGGGGCGCCGGGACCCGCGCCGATGAAGTGAACCGTCATGAGGATCGTTCGTCCGGATGCTTCGCGGCGTAGCCGCGGGGTGTATAGACCCAGGTGCCGCCGTCGCCGCGCGGCAGCGCACGGGTCTCGCTGGAGCCGATCAGCACCAGGGTCAGCATGTCCACGTCGGCCACGTCCAGGGCCGCCAGGGTCGTCACGGCGATGGCTTCCCCCGGACGCCCCAGGTTGCGGGCCAGGATCACCGGCGTGGCGGCGGGACGGTGCTCCAGCAGGACCGCCTTCATGGCCGGAAGCTGCTCCGTGCGCCGGCGCGACACCGGGTTGTAGACGGCGATCACGAAATCGCCCTCGGCGGCGGCGCGGATCCGCCGCTCGATCACCGGCCAGGGAGTCAGCAGGTCGGACAGGGAGATGGTGCAGAAGTCGTGACCGAGGGGAGCGCCGGCCCGGGCCGCGGCGGCCTGGAGCGCCGAGATGCCGGGCGTGACGGCGATGTCGAGCCGCGCCCAGTCGGCCCGCTCCTCGCGCTCGACCAGTTCGAACACCAGCGTCGCCATGGCATAGATGCCGGCATCGCCGCTGGAGACCAGCGCCACGTCGCGGCCCTCCGCCGCCAAGTCGAGGGCGACGCGCACCCGCGTCTCCTCGGCCCCCAGCTCATAACCGTGCCGCCGCTTGCCGGCCGCCAGTTCGCCGAGGAGATCCAGGTAAAGATGATATCCCACGAGGTCGGTGGCGCTCGCCAGCCAGCTGTCCGCCTCCGGCGTGCGCCAGCCGTCGCTGCCCGGTCCGATGCCGACGACCGAGAGCCGTCCGCGGCGTCGCCCGATGGCGTCGGCATGGAGCGGCGCCGGCGCCAGCCCGACGGCGCAGGTCGCCCGCGCCGACTTCCGCTTGGGCACCAGCAGCGTTCCGCCCGATGCCGCCAGCGCAGCCCCTTCGGCGACCCCATGGCAGCCGACCTCGCGGAACACCAGGTCGGACGGGTTGGCGAGGTGCTGCGCCTCCTCCTCCAGCCGCGCGGCGTCGAAGAAGCGGACCGGCACGCCCAGGTCGGCCGCGGCGGCATGGATCGCCGGCTCGTCCATCTTGACGTCGATCGAGCAAAGCGCCGCCACGGCCCCTTTGGCCAGGCCGGCGGATGCCAGGGTCTCGCGCACCAGCGCCGTAACCTCCTCCGCCGAAGCGCCGCGCTCGCACCCGACGCCGACCGCCAGCACGGGAGGATGATAGACGAGGCAGGTTTCGGAGCCGGCCTCGGCCCGCTCGGTGATGCGCAGCGTCAGGGTGCCGTCGGCCGAGAAGGGCAGGCGGGTGCCGGTCAGCCAGGGCGCCGTGCCCTCCAGCCTGACTCGTGCTCCGGCCATCAGGGCGGCAGTGAAGGGCTTGGCGTCCTCCGGGTTGGCGAGATGCCAGCCGGTCGGCGGCTCGTCCAGCGCCACGCCGAAATTCAGGTCGCCGGCGGTCGTGATGGCCGGCTCGATGCCCAGCGCCGCCGCCAGCCGGCGCGCCATGTCGTTGGCGCCGTGATGGCCGCCCAGCAGCGGGACGACCGCGCTGCCGTCCTCGGCCAGGGCCAGGACGGGAGGTTCGGCGCGCTTGTCCGACAGGACCGGACCCAGCGCGCGGATCAGGATGCCGGCGGCGAACACGCCGATGATCGGCGTGCCGGCCGAGAACAGCGCCCGCAGATGGTCGAGCGTGGCGGAAAAATCCTTGTCCGCCCCGGCGACCCGGTGGGCGAGCCCGTGGATCTCGGCGCCGGGCAGGACGGTCCGGGCGCCGGACGCGACCTCCAACCCGGATTGCGACAGGACGACGAAGACAGGTGCGCTCATGCCCAGGCCTCACCCCGGCGGTGGACCAGCACCATCGAGAAATAGGGAACGGAATCGGCGTCCACCTGGTCCAGCGGCAGCAGCCGCTGGTTCGCCATGGTGGCGCGCTCCACGTAACGCGACCGGCTGTCAAGGCCCAGCTCTTCCAGCACGTCCCTCACCTTCGCGAAATGCCGCCCCAGCTTCATGATCGCGGCGGCGTCGGTCTGGGCCAGCCGCTCGCGCAGCTGGTCGGCCGGAAGCGGCGCCGGGACCACGGTCAGCACGTCGTTCCGGGCTGCCAGCGGCGCCCCCAGGGCGGCGGCGCACGCGGTCAGGGAGGACACGCCCGGCACCACCTGCACCGGGAAACGCTCCGCCATGCGGCCGAACAGGTACATGAACGAGCCGTAGAAGAAGGGATCGCCCTCGCACAGGACCGCGACGTCGCGTCCCGCCGCCAGGTGGTCGCCCAGTTCCGCCGCCGCGCGGTCATAGACCTCCTGCGCCGGGAAGCGCTCGACCAGCATGGGCATGCGGATCGCCACTTCGGTCTGCCCGCCGGGCAGATGGCCGGCGACGATGGCGCGGGCCAGGCTGTCGCCATGCTCCGGTGCCGGATATGCGACGACGGTGGAGGACCGCAGCAGGCGCAAGGCCTTCAGGGTAATCAGCTCCGGGTCGCCCGGCCCGACACCCAGGCCGTAGAGGGTTCCGCTCATGTCTTGATCAGCGCCAGTTGGGTGACCGGCATCACGGGACGCCAGCCGGAAAACGGGCCGACGGGTTCGGCCCTGGAAATCGCGATTCGGGTCAGGCTGCCGCCCAGCCGGGCATAGGCCCCGGTCAGCACCGCTTCGCCTTGGATGGTGACGGCGTTGGCGACCAGCCGGCCGCCGGGGGGCAGCGCTTCCCAGCAGGTCTCGAATAATCCTGGCGCCGTGATGCCGCCGCCGATGAAGACCGCGTCCGGCGCCGACAGACCGGCCAGGGCCGCCGGCGCCTTGCCCTCGACGATGGCGAGACGGGGACAGCCCAACGCCTCGGCGTTCGCCGCGATCAGGGCCAGGCGGTCGCCGCGGGGCTCGATCGCGACGGCGCGGCAGGCGGGATGATGGCGCATCCATTCCAGGGCGATGGAGCCGCAGCCGGCCCCCACGTCCCACAGGAGCTGTCCGGGAACCGGTGCCAGCGCCGCCAGCGTCGCCGCCCGGACCTCCCTTTTGGTCAGTTGGCCGTCATGGCGGAACGCCTCGTCCGGCAATCCCGGCGTCCGCGGCAGCAGCGGCGCTCCGGGCTCGGCGACGCATTCGACCGCGACCGTGTTCAGGTCGGCGTAGAGGTCCGGCTCGCGCCACTCGCGGCACCGCTCCCGCGGCCCGCCCAGGTGCTCCAGCACGGTGATCCGGCTGCCGCCATAGCCGCGCTGCCGCAGCAGGCCGGCGATCACTCCCGGCGTCGCGCCGTTCTCGGACAGGATCAGCAGGCGGGCGCCGGGGTGGACATAGGCATGGAGCAAGGCCGCCGGACGGCCGTGGAGCGACAGGGTTTCGACCTCCGCCCGGGGCCAGCCCATCCGGGCGCAGGCCAGGGCGAAGGCACCCGGCGCCGGGACGACGATCGTCTCGCCGGCGGGTATCCGGCGCGCCAGTGTAGCGCCGATGCCGTGGTCCATGGGGTCGCCGCTCGCCAGCACGCAGACCCTGCGCCCGCGCAGACCCATCAACCGCTCGACTCCCTCGTTGAACGGGGAGGGCCAGGCCAGCCGCTCGCGCCCGTCGTCGGGGACCATGGCGAGGTGACGCTCGCCGCCCATCAGCATCTCGGCGGCATCGATCAGCCGGCGGCCGGCCGGAGACACGCCGTCCAAGCCGTCCTCGCCGATGCCGACGACGGACAGCCACGCTCCGGCGGAGCCTGTCATGCCGAAGCTCCGATCGCGAGCGCATTGACCGCGGCCGACGCCATGGCGCTGCCGCCGCGCCGGCCGCGGACGGTGGCGAAGGGAACGCCGCGCGGGTCGGCGGCCAGCTCGGCCTTGGACTCGGCGGCGCCGACGAAACCCACGGGGAACCCAAGGATCACCGCCGGGCGGGGAGCTCCGGCGTCCAGCAATTCCAGCAACCGGAACAGGGCGGTCGGGGCATTGCCGATCGCGACGATCGCCCCTTGCAGATGGGGCAGCCAGAGATCCAGGGCGGCGGCCGAGCGGGTGGTGCCCAGCCCCGCGGCCAGCGCCGGCACCGCAGGTTCGGCCAGGGTACACAGCACCGGGTTACCGGCCGGCAGGCGCGACGCCATGATGCCGGAAGCGACCATGCGGGCGTCGGTCAGGACGGCGGCCCCCGCGGCCAGCGCCGTCCGACCGGCAGACATGACGTCGGGGCTCCAGGCGAGGTCGCGGACCAGATCGACCATGCCGCAGGCATGGATCAGGCGGGTCGCCAGCTCCGCCACGTCGGGCGGCAGGCCGGACAGATCCGCCTCCTCCGCGATGGTCGCGAAGGAGCGGCGGTAGATCTCCGCCGGGTCACGCAGATAGTCCATCACCGGATCAGTCGCGAGCCTGCTTCGTCATGCTCCTCGGCCCCAGCGGATGGTCGGCATGGGGGTAGGGATGATGATGGTGCCCGGCGCCGCCGTGGTCGTGGGAATGGCCGTGACCATGCGCGTGATCATGTCCGTGGGAGTGCCCGTAGTCATGGGCATGGCCATGGGCGTGGTGATGGTCCCCGTGGTCATGATGGTGATGCCCGTGGGAATGCCCATGATCGTGGCCGTGCGCCTCGCCGGTGCCGATGCCTTCCACGTGATGGTGGTGGCTTTCCTGGCGCAGGCCGACCTCCGCCTCGAAGCCCAGGACCTGCTCCCGGTACTTGCACATCTGGCAGTTCATGTTGCCGGTTCCCTCGAGGATCTCGGTGACGCGGTCCGAGAAGGTCTCCAGCACCATCGGATGGTCGTTGAGATAGCCGGCCTTGATGAACTCGATGTTGGGGTGGCGCGCCGCCACGGCGTCGGCGTAATCGTAGATCCGCCGGACCAGGATGCCGGTGAACAGGAAATACGGGAACACCACGATGCGCCGGTAGCCCAGCTTCGCTGCGTGCTCCAGCCCCGGCTCGACCAGCGGGAAGGTGACGCCGGAATAGGACGTCTCGGCCCAGCCGAAGCCCATCCCCTCCCACAGCATGCGGGTCACTTTCGCCACGTTGGAGTTGGCGTCCGGATCGGAGGAGCCCCGGCCGACCACCATCAGGAGCGTCTCGTGGCGCGGCACGTCGCCGCCGGCCAGGGCCAGCGCCTCGGCCACCCGGTCGCCGGCGGCCCGCAGCATCTTCAGGTCGATGCCCAGCTCTCGGCCGTAATGGATGGTCATGCCCTCGTTCTGCGCCTGGTAGGCGTTCAGCACCGAGGGAATGTCGTTCTTGGCGTGGCCGGCGGCGAACAGCATGCCGGGGATCGCCAGCACCTTCGTCACGCCCTTGGCGCGCAGCTTGTCCAGGCCGTCGCGGATGATCGGCTTGGCGAATTCCAGGTAGCCGTACTCCACCGCGTCGAACGGCAGCCTGGCGCGGAGCTGGCCGGCCACGACGGCGAACTCCTGCACGGCGCCGGTGTCCCGGCTGCCGTGGCCGCACAGCATGACGCCGAGCTTTTCGGACGAAGCCTGTGTCGGCTCCTGGGAGGGTTTGGCGATCGCGTTCATCGTTCCTCTCTCACCGGTGCACCCCGCCCGGTCCCTTGTTGTTGCGAGCGACACCGGCAGGTCTCCTGGCTCGCAGGTCGCCGTCGGGGCCGTTGCCTTCCCGGCCCGCGATCTGGGCCAGTGGCGTGAAACCGGAACCGACTCACTGCTCACAGTTGCGGGGGCAGCCACGGATTTGGCATACGGCTTTACAGCCCGGCCGCACCGTGTTCCCTTTTCACCTCGCGCCCGAACGGGGACGCAAAGGAACCAATGTCCATGGGTCAGCAGTCTTACGGTCCCCCCGCATCAGCGTCAATCCACAATGCGCCGGTTCCGGAACGGGTCCGAGACCATGGCGGCGGCCTCGCCCGGGCCGAGGCCCGATTCGGCCGCCCAAAGGAGAGGTGGCTTGACCTGTCCACCGGCATCAATCCCTGGCCTATCCGGGTGCCCGCGCCGAGTCCGGATGCCTGGACCCGCCTGCCCGATCGGGACGCGCTCGACGGGCTGCTCGCCGCCGCAGGCCGATACTTCGGCGCGGAACCCGCCGCCGTCGTGGCGGCGCCGGGATCTCAGGCGCTGATCCAGGCGGTGCCCCGGCTGATGCCGCGGGGCCGGGCGGCGATCCTGGGCTTCACCTATGCCGAGCACGCCCGCTGCTGGAGCCTCGCCGGCCACGACGTCGCGGTGTGCGAAACGCTCGACGAGGCCGCCGACGCCGCCTGCGTCATAGTGACCAACCCCAACAACCCGGACGGCCGGCAGGTGGATCCGGACCGGCTCCTGGCGCTTTCCGAACGGCAGGCCGCGCGGGGCGGGTTGCTCGTGGTGGACGAGGCCTTCGCCGACGTGGCGCCGACGATCAGCGTCGCCTCGGCCGCCGGCCGGCCGGGGCTCTGCGTCCTCCGATCCTTCGGCAAGTTCTTCGGGCTCGCCGGGCTTCGCCTCGGCTTCGCGCTCGGCCCTCCCGGCCTGGTGTCGGCGCTGGAGGATCACCTGGGACCCTGGGCGGTGGCCGGACCGGCGCTGGAGGTCGGCGCCACGGCGCTGACCGACAGTGACTGGATCGGGGAGACCCGAAGCCGCCTCGCCGCGGCCGCGCGCGACCTCGACGGCCTGCTCGGAGCCCACGGGCTGGAAAACGTTGGCGGGACCGATCTCTACCGCCTGACCCGCACCGCCCATGCCGCCGCGCTGTTCGAGCATCTTGGCCGGGCCGGGATCCTGGTCCGCCCGTTCGAGCCGCGGCCGGACTGGCTGAGGTTCGGCCTGCCGCCCGATGCCGCAGGGGTGGCGCGCTTGCGCGACGCCCTCGGCTCGTTCATCTTCCCGGCATGAGGAAAGTCCCGACTTTCGATGTGGGTTTTCAGGAGCGGCTGGAAGACCTGTTCCGCTGGCGCCGCGACGTGCGCCGTTTCCGGACCGATCCCATCGACGAGGCCCTGATCGAGCGGCTGGTCCAGGTCGCGGCGCTGGCGCCGTCGGTCGGCTACAGCAGGCCGTGGCGATTCGTCCGCGTCGACGATCCGGGGCGCCGTGCCGTGGTTCGCAACGCTTTCGAACGCTGCAACGCCGAGGCGCTGGGCGGTTACACGGGCGAGCGCGCCCAGCTCTACGCGACGCTGAAATTGGCCGGCCTGAACGATGCGCCGGTGCAGATCGCCGTCTTCAACTACGACGAGACCACGCGCGGCCACGGCCTCGGCCGGCGCACCATGCCGGAGATGCTGCGCTACTCGACGGTCACCGCCGTCTATACCTTCTGGCTGGCGGCGCGGGCGCACGGCATCGGCACGGGCTGGGTGTCGATCCTCGATCCGGAAATCGTCCGGCAGGCGCTCGACGTGCCGGCCACCTGGTCCCTGGTGGCCTATCTCTGCGTCGGCCTGCCGGTCGAGGAGCACATCGATCCCGAGCTGGAGCGGGCAGGGTGGGAAGCCCGGGACGAGGCGGCATCGGTCCTGCTGCGGCGCTGACTCCGCCGGGCGGGGGGCGGCGGGTGAGACACGGAAGCTTGACGGGCGGACGCTTTGCCCTCTAGCTTCATCTCCGGTGACAGGTTCCCCCGAGCGAGAGTCGAGGGGGATTAATAGGGAACACGGTGCGGCGGACCCCCCAGGGGACCTAATCCGTGGCTGCCCCCGCAACTGTAAGCAGCGAGTCTGCGCCGGCATCAAGCCACTGGTCCCTGACGGGCCGGGAAGGCATCGGCGTCCGACCGGGACCTGCGAGCCAGGAGACCTGCCGTCACCGGAAGAGCCGTATGTCCGGGCGGGGTGCACCGGGAGGAAGGCCAGCCAGGTCGGTGGCATCCTTGTCACCGTGCTCAGTGGGCGCTTCATCCATGCACCTCCTTTTGTCGAAAAAGGGGGTTAAGAGTTCAATGCATATCATGGAAGGCTACTTGCCGCCTCTCCATGCCGCGGCCTGGATGGTGGCCGCAGCACCCTTCGTCGTCGCCGGCGTCCGCCGGATCAGGCGCGTGGTCGATGACCATCCCGAAACCAGGCTTCTGCTCGCCACCTCCGGCGCCTTCGCCTTCGTGCTGTCGGCGCTGAAGATCCCGTCGGTTACGGGAAGCTGCTCGCACCCGACCGGCGTCGGCCTGGGCGCCGTCCTGTTCGGGCCGAACGCGATGGCGGTGCTGGGCACCATCGTCCTGTTGTTCCAGGCGCTGCTGCTGGCCCATGGCGGGCTGACCACGCTTGGCGCCAACGTCTTCTCCATGGCCGTCGTCGGTCCCTGGGTCGCCTACGGAGTGTGGCGCCTGGCCGCCGGGCTGGGCAGGAGTCTCGCGGTATTCCTGGCGGCGGCGCTGGGCAACTTGGCGACCTATTGCACGACTTCGGTCCAGCTGGCGCTGGCCTTCCCGGACCCGGCGACCGGCTTCGGCGGATCGCTGGTCAAGTTCCTGTCGATCTTCGCGGTGACTCAGGTGCCGCTCGCGGTGGTGGAGGGGATCCTGACCGTCGTGGTCGTCAATCTGCTGGTGCAGTACAGCCGGGACGAGCTGTCGGCGCTGGCGTTCGGAACCAAGGCGCTGGGGGCGAAATGAGGGGTCGCAACGCAAGTCTTCTCCTGGCCGCGGCCGCCATCGTGGTCCTGCCGCTGGTGCTCGTCGGCAATGCTGAGTTCTCCGGCGCCGACGGGCAGGCGCAGGACCTGATCGACCAAGCCGGGTACCAACCCTGGTTCGAGCCCCTGTGGGAGCCGCCCAGCGGCGAGATCGAGAGCCTGCTGTTCTCGCTGCAGGCGGCGCTCGGCGCGGGGCTGCTCGGCTACTATGTCGGCCTTCGGCGGGGACGCCGCGAAGGCCGGCAGGAAGATCGCCGGACGGAGCTCCATGCTGGCGATTGACCGCCACGCCTGGACCAACCGCTGGCACGACCTGCATCCGCTGGAAAAGCTGCTGCCCGCGCTCGGCATGCTGCTGGTGACCCTGGTCCTGCCGCCCTGGCCCACGGCACCGCTGTCGATCGCGGCCATGCTGGCCCTCACGATCCTGGGCGCGGGCGTGCCGGCGGGAGCCGTTCTCGGCACGCTCGCGGTTCCGCTGGGATTCCTGCTGACCGGCGCGCCGGTGCTGGCGCTGGCGGTCGATCTTTCGGACGGCCTTCATGTCGGGCTGGCGCCCGGCGGGCCGGAGGCGGCGGCCGCGGTGACGCTGCGGTCGCTGGCGGCGACTTCCTGCCTCGTCTTCCTGATCCTGACCACACCGGTCGCCGACCTGATGCCGCTGCTGGGACGCCTGGGCGTGCCCCGGCTGGTCCGGGACCTGATCCTGCTGACTTACCGGCTGATCTTCGTCTTCCTGGACTGCGCCGCCACCGGCCGGCAGGCCCAGGCCGGGCGCCTCGGTTACGACGGCCCGCGGCGCAGCCTGCGCTCGGCCGGGTGGCTGGCGGGAAGCCTGTTCCAACGCTCCCTCGCGCGCGGGCGGCGGCTGGAGATCGGCATGGCGGCGCGCGGCCTCGGTGGCGACCTGCCGCAACCCGCCGACGCACGCAAGCCTTCGGCGCGGCGCCTGTCGGCGGGGGCGGCGCTGCCGCTCGGCATCGCGGCGGCGTCGCTCCTGGCGCAGGGCGGCAGTTGATGCTGGAGGTACAAGCGCTCCGTTACGATTATGCCGGCGGCATCGAGGCGCTTCGGGGCCTCGACCTCATTGTCGGGCGGGGGCGCAAGCTGGCCCTGCTGGGGCCGAACGGCTGCGGCAAGACGACCCTGTTCCTGCACCTGAACGGCACCTTGAAGCCGCGCGGCGGGCGCGTGCTGGTCTGCGGATCGCCGGCGGGATACGATCGCCGGTCGCTCCGTGACTGGCGCAGCCGGGTGGCCCTCGTGCTCCAGGACCCGGACGACCAGATCTTCGCCGCGACTGTGGCCCGCGACGTCGCCTTCGGTCCGCTCAACCTGGGCCTGCCGGAAGCGGAAGTGCGCCGGCGGGTGGACGGTGCCCTGGCCGACCTGGGCATCGGGGATCTGGCGGACCGCCCGACCCATATGCTCAGCTTCGGCCAGAAGCGGCGCGTCGCCATCGCCGGCGCGCTGGCGATGGAGCCGGAAGTGCTTCTGCTGGACGAGCCGACCGCCGGCCTGGATGCCGACGGGGTGGCTCGCCTGATGGGCGTCCTGGACGGCCTTGCCGCGAAGGGGATGACGCTGGTGCTCTCGACCCATGACGTGGACCTGGCCTATGCCTGGGCCGACGACATCGCGATCCTGTTCGAGGGCACGACGCTGCTCCAGGGGCAGGCGCCCGACGTGCTGGGGGATGGCCAGGCACTCTCCCGGGCGCGGCTGCGACCGCCCCTGCTGCTGGAATTGGCGAGGGCGCTGGACTGGCCGGAGCCCTGGCCGCGGACACGGGAAGCCCTGCTGGGACGGCAGGCCGGCGCGTGATCTGGCCGTCTTGGAATCTCCGGCGGGCATAACAACTTCTCACCCCATGAGCGAGATTTCCCAAAAGCCGCGCCGGCTCCCGGCCTGCCCGATCTGCGGGCGGCCAGCCGATCCACAGTACAAACCGTTCTGCACCCCCCGATGCGCCGACGTGGACCTGAACCGTTGGTTGGGCGGGGTCTATCGGGTCGAGGCCAACGATCCGGAAGCGGAGATCGAGACCGATCTCGACGCCGGCTCCGAGAGGCTTCACTGAGAGGTCGGCGGCGGTCACGGCAATAAGCCGCGTTCCCCATAACGTAACTCGAATGCAGTTTGACCGTACCGGAGGTTCGCTACGCGGCAGGCTGCGCTTCCGCTGGTTGCCGAGGCCGAACTGATCGTGCCGGCCACTCTTCCAGTGATGGCCGTGTGACTCCCGGCCTCAGCTTCGCGCCATCGAGAGACGGGGAGGGGCCAGGAAGCCGTCGAGGGCCAGGGCGATGCCGCCCATCGGGACGGCATCCTCCCCCAGCGGCGAGATGCGCACGCTGACGCCCGCCGCCGCCGGGCCGAGTGCGTGATCGGAGAGCGCCCGCTCCAGGCTGGGTACGATATGGGCACCGACGACCGCGAGGTTGCCGCCCAGCACGATCAAGCCCGGATTGAGGATGTTCACGATGTTGGACAGGGCGAATCCCAGGAGGTGACCGGCTTCTTGCAGCAATGCTTGGACTTCGGGCTGGCCGGCCGCCGCCATGTCGGCCACGGCGCGAATATCGGCGGCATCGATGCCCCGTTCCCTGAGGGTGCGCAGGATCGCGGCTTCCGACACATAGGTCTCCAGGCAGCCGCGCCGGCCGCAGCCGCATTGCCGCCCCTCGGGCGAGGCCTTGGTGTGCCCGATCTCCCCGGCGAAGCCGCCCGAGCCCCGGTAGACCCGGCCACCCAGCACCAGGGCCCCGCCGACGCCGGAGTCGCCGGTGAGGTAGACGTAATCGTCCGTCTTGCGGCACAGCCCGAACAGCCGTTCGGCCATGGCGGCGGCCTTGGTGTCGTTGTCGACGGCGACCGGACAGTCGAAGATCTCCTCCAGCATGGCGCGGATCGGTACGTCCCGCCAACCGAGGTTTGGAGCCAGCACAAGGTTGCCGTCACGGTCCATCAGCCCCGGTATGCCGACGCCCAGGGCCCGGACCGACGACCAGGACTCGCCGATCTCGGCGATCTTCCGGTCGACCGCCTCGCGCAGGGTCACCAGCGCCGCCTTCATGTCCAGGCTCCCGGGAAGCTGGCAATGGCCGAGCACTTCCCCGGTGAGAGTGGTCGTCACGACCCGGATCGTGGCCGGTTCCAGCCGGATGCCGACCAGCACGCCGGCACTGCGCGGGATCGACAGCGCGGTCTCGGGCCGGCCGACCCGGCGCGCCTTGCTCTGTTCCGACCGCTCGACCAGCCGAAGGTCCTGCAGCTGGCCGACGACCGTCGAGACCGTCGCCTTGTCCAGGCCGGTAAGTTTTCCGAGATCCCGCTGCGAGCTTTCCGGATGCTCCCGCAAGGCGTGAAAGACGCGCGCCAGGTTGATCTGACGAATCAGTGCCGAGTTGACCCGGGCTGACACGGCGATGTTCTCCTCGCCTGCTTGACCATGCCTAAACTCTAGGCTACGCTGATTTTTGTTCGATGGTCTATCTAATTTGAGACCGAGCGCAAACAAGTCGCCGCCCCATCGGACGGGAGGGAGAAACGCCAGTGCCGCGCCTAGCCCCGCGCCAGCGGAGCGATCCCCGTAACGTTCCCTCCCCGCGTCCGTTGCCGATTCAACGGCACGGCGCCAAGCGGCTACGCTTCGCGGACAGTCCGCTCCATTCCCGGGAGGACCCGACCAGATGAAGACGATCAAGGGACCGGCAATCTTTCTCGCACAGTTCGCGGGAGACTCCGAACCGTTCAACTCGCTCGAGGGCATCGCCGGCTGGGCGGCGCAGCATGGCTTCAAAGGCGTCCAGATCCCGTCGTGGGACGCCCGCCTGTTTGACCTCGCCAAGGCTGCCGAGAGCAAGGCCTACTGCGACGAGGTCAAGGGCATCCTGAACGAGGCGGGCGTCGAGTTGACCGAGCTTTCGACCCACCTCCAGGGCCAGCTGGTCGCCGTCCATCCCGCCTACGACCTGGCGTTCGACGGCTTCGCGGCCCCTGAGGTGCGCGGCAACCCCGCGGCGCGCCAGCAGTGGGCGGTCGAGCAGCTCCGGCTGGCGGCCAAGGCCTCCGGCAACCTGGGACTGACGGCGCACGCGACGTTTTCCGGCGCGCTCGCCTGGCCCTACCTCTATCCCTGGCCGCAGCGGCCGCCGGGGCTTGTCGAGACGGCCTTCGATGAGTTGGCGAAGCGCTGGCTGCCGATCCTCAACGAATTCGACCGGGCAGGCGTCGATCTCTGCTACGAGATCCATCCGGGCGAGGACCTGCACGACGGCGTGACATACGAGATGTTCCTGGAGCGTGTCGGCGGCCATCCCCGCTGCAACATCCTGTACGACCCGAGCCATTTCGTGCTCCAGCAGCTCGATTATCTCGGCTACATCGACGTCTACCACGAGCGGATCCGGATGTTCCACGCCAAGGACGCGGAGTTCAATCCGTCGCCGCGTCAGGGTGTCTATGGCGGTTTCCAGCCCTGGATCGACCGGGCGGGGCGATTCCGGTCGCTGGGGGACGGGCAGGTCGATTTCACCGGGATCTTTTCCAAGCTGACCCGGTACGGGTTCGACGGCTGGGCCGTGCTGGAGTGGGAATGCTGCATGAAGCACCCGGAGCAGGGAGCCGCCGAGGGTGCGGCCTTCATCGAGGCGCACATCATCGAAGTGACCGAGCGGGCTTTCGACGACTTCGCCGAGGCCGGCACCGACGATGCCGCCAACCGCCGCATGCTCGGCCTCGATCGCGCGGGAGGACAGCCATGACGATCGAAGGCAGGCAGGGCGGAGCGTCGAAGCGACGGCTTCGGCTCGGCATGGTGGGCGGCGGGCGCGGCGCCTTCATCGGCGCGGTCCACCGCATCGCCGCGCGCCTGGACGACCGGTGGGAACTGGTCGCGGGCGCCCTTTCCAGCGATCCCCAGCGGGCGCGGGACAGCGCCGCCGACCTCCACATCGCGGCCGACCGCGCCTATTCCGACTTTTGCGAGATGGCACGGGCCGAGGCGTGGCGCCCCGACGGCATCGACGCCGTCGCGATAGTGACCCCCAATCATCTTCATCATCCAGCCGCCCGCGCCTTCCTGGACGCCGGCATCCATGTCATCTGCGACAAACCGATGACCGCGACCGTGGCCCAGGCCGAGGATCTGGCGGCGGCGGTCGAGGCGAGCGGACGGCTGTTCGCGCTGACCCACAACTACACCGGCTACCCGATGGTCCGGCATGCCCGCGCCCTGTTGGCCGAAGGCGGGCTCGGCACCCTCCGGGTCGTGCAGGTGGAGTATCCGCAGGACTGGCTGACCGTCTCGCTGGAAGCGACCGGCCAGAAGCAGGCCGCTTGGCGGACCGACCCGGTTCAGAGCGGCGGAGGAGGGTGCATCGGCGATATCGGCACCCATGCCTTCAACTTGGCGGAGTTCGTCACCGGCCTGCACTGCACCCAGATCGCCGCCGACCTGTCGAGCTTCGTGGAGGGACGGCGGGTGGACGACAACGTCAACATGCTGCTGCGCTTCAGCAGCGGGGCCCGGGGCATGCTGTGGTCGAGCCAGGTGGCGCCCGGCCACGAGAACGGGTTGCGCCTTCGGGTCTTCGGCGACAAGGCCGGGCTGGAATGGCACCAGGAGCAGCCCAACCACCTGCGCGTCACGCGGTTCGGCGAGCCGCCGCGGCTGGTCACCCGCAACGGCCCGGGGTCCGGCCCGGCGGCGGCGCATGCCAGCCGGATTCCCGCCGGCCATCCCGAGGGCTACCTGGAGGGCTTCGCGCAGATCTACAGCGACATCGCCGAACAGGTCGCGGCACGGATCGAAGGCCGCGAGCCCGACTCGGCCTCGCTGCTGGTGCCGACCGTCGCCGACGGCGTCCGCGGGGTCCGGTTCATCTCCGCCGCCGTGGATTCCAGCCGCAACAACGCGGCCTGGACAGCCCTTTCCACCCACTGATCCGCCGGAGTCTTCGCCATGACCGCGCCCTTTTTCGACAAAATCGGCCGCATTCCCTTCAAGGGACCCGAGTCCGACGATCCCCTGGCGTTCCGAAACTACGAACCCGACCGCATGGTGCTGGGGAAGCGGATGGAGGACCATCTGCGGGTCGCGGTCTGCTGGTGGCACACCTTCTGCTGGCCCGGCGTGGACATGTTCGGAGCCGGGACCTTCGATCGTCCCTGGCAGGCGGCGGACACGATGGAGAACGCCGAACTGAAGCTCCATGCCGCGTTCGAATTCTTCGAGAAGCTGGGCGTGCCGTTCTTCTGCTTCCATGACGCCGACGTGGCACCGCTGGGGGAGACCATCTCGGAGGGTGACGCCAACCTCGCCCGGATCGAGGAGCTGATGCGGGACGGCATCGACCGCACCGGCGTCAGGCTGCTGTGGGGGACCGCCAACCTGTTCTCGCACCGGCGCTACATGGCCGGCGGGGCGACCAACCCCGACCCGGAGGTCTTCGCCTTCGCCGCGGCGCAGGTCGCGCGGGTGCTGGAGATGACGCACCGCCTGGGCGGCGAGAACTACGTGCTGTGGGGTGGCCGGGAAGGGTACGACACCCTGCTCAACACCGACATGAAGCGGGAACTGGACCAACTCGGCCGGTTCATGTCGCTGGTGGTCGAGCACAAGCACCGCATCGGTTTCAAGGGCACGATCCTGATCGAACCGAAGCCCATGGAACCGACCAAGCACCAGTACGACCACGACGCCGCCACGGTCCACGCCTTCCTGCGGAAATACGGGCTGGAGAACGAGATCAAGCTGAACCTGGAGGTGAACCACGCGACGCTTGCCGGCCACTCCTTCGAGCACGAAGTCGCCTACGCCATCGCCAACGACCTGATGGGCAGCTTCGACATCAACCGCGGCGACCCGCAGAACGGCTGGGACACCGACCAGTTCCCCAACGACGACCGGGAGGCGGCGCTGGCCCTGTACCATGTGCTGTCGGCCGGCGGGCTGACCACGGGCGGGTTCAACTTCGACGCCAAGGTGCGGCGGCAGTCCATCGATGCGGAGGACCTGTTCATCGCCCATATCGGCGGGATGGACACGCTGGCGCGCGGATTGCTGATGGCGGAGCGGATGATCGGGGACGGCAAGCTGGCCTCCCACGTGGCCGACCGCTACGCCGGCTGGAACGAGGGGCTGGGCGCCGACATCCTGGACGGCCGGGTCGGGCTGGGCGACCTCGCCAAGCTGGCCCGCGACCGGAACCTTAAGCCGGAACCGCGCTCCGGCCGGCAGGAGTATCTGGAGAACCTGGTTAACAGGTATTAGGGTGGCGTCCAAACCTACGGTCAACGAGGAGCCGACACCATGAACCTGCGGGATATCGCAGCCGCCCTGAACCTGGACGCGGAGCTGCTTCAGGGTGGCACCCGCATCGTCCGCAGCCCGATCGACGGTACCGAGATCGGCCGGCTGGAGGACGACACAGCCGAGACGGCGGACGCCAAGATCGCCGCCGCGGCGGAAGCCTTCAAGGCGTGGCGGCTGGTGCCCGCTCCTCGTCGCGGCGAGTTGGTCCGCCTGCTGGGCGAGGAGCTGCGCGCCCACAAGGAGGCGCTGGGCAGCTTGGTGACCCTGGAGTGCGGCAAGTCGATCCAGGAAGGCTATGGCGAAGTGCAGGAGATGATCGACATCTGCGACTTCGCGGTCGGCCTGTCCCGTCAGCTCTACGGGCTGACCATCGCCTCGGAGCGTCTGGGCCACCGGATGAGCGAGACCTGGCATCCGCTGGGTGCCGTCGGCGTGATATCCGCCTTCAACTTCCCGGTCGCGGTCTGGTCGTGGAACTTCGCGTTGGCCATCGTCTGCGGCGATCCGGTGGTCTGGAAGCCGTCGGAAAAGACCCCGATCACGGCGCTCGCCTGCCAGGCCCTGTTCGAGCGCGCGGTGGCGCGGTTCGGCGACGCTCCCGCCGGGTTGTCCTCGGTGCTGGTCGGGGGCCGGGAGATCGGCGAGCGTCTGGTGGACGATCCCCGGATCGCGCTGGTCAGCGCGACCGGCAGCACGCGCATGGGCCGCGAGGTCGGACCCCGTCTCGCCCAGCGCTTCGCCCGCTCGATCCTGGAGCTCGGCGGCAACAACGCCATGATCGTGACGCCATCGGCCGACCTGGAACTGGCGGTCCGCGCCATCCTGTTCGCCGCGGTCGGCACGGCGGGGCAGCGCTGCACCAGCCTGCGCCGCCTGATCGTCCATTCCGACGTCTACGACACGCTGGTTCCGCGGCTCCGGCAGGCCTATGCCGGGATTCCCATCGGGAACCCGCTGGACAAGTCGAAGCTGGTCGGCCCCCTGATCGACCGCGACTCGTTCGAGGGCATGGCCCACGCGCTTGAAAACGCGGCCGCCGAAGGCGGCAGCGTGACCGGCGGCCGGCGCGTGCTGGCCGAGGAGTTCCCGGGCGCCTTCTATGTCGAGCCGGCGCTGGTCGAGATGCCGGGGCAGACCGACACGGTGCGCCACGAGACCTTCGCCCCGATCCTCTATATCCTGCGCTACAACGGCTTGGACGAGGCGATCGCCATCCAGAACGACGTGCCGCAGGGACTGTCGTCCTGCATCTTCACGACCGACCTGCGCGAGGCCGAGCGGTTCCTGTCCGCCGGCGGCAGCGACTGCGGGATCGCCAATGTCAATATCGGCCCCAGCGGCGCCGAGATCGGCGGCGCCTTCGGCGGCGAGAAGGAAACCGGAGGCGGGCGCGAGTCTGGATCGGACGCCTGGAAGGCCTATATGCGCCGGCAGACCGCGACGGTGAACTATTCCGACGCGCTGCCGCTGGCGCAGGGCATCGTGTTCGGCTGACGGCCAGGCCCGGGAAGCCGCGCTTATCGGCCGGTCAGGTCGGCGAGCGGCGGCCCTCGGCGGGCGCGGGTGAGTTCGACCAGACCCAGCTTCGACATGCCGTAGACATTGACGCTGGCGGGGTCGTCGGCGGTGGCCCGGGTAAGACCGTCGAGGACCCGTTCCGCATCGGCGCGCGACGCCATGTTGATGAAATCCACGATGACGATGCCGCCCACGTTGCGCAGGCGCAGCTGCCGGGCGATTTCCGCTACGGCGTCGAGGTTGGTGGCCAGGGCGTTGGGGCGCTCGCCGCCGTTGACGTCGATCACGGTCAGCGCCTCGGTCCGGTCGATCACCAGGCTGCCGCCGCCGGGCAGCGGGACCTGCCGTTCGGTCAGGCGGATCAACTCGCCCTCGAGATCGTAGCGGTCGAACAGGGCGTCTGGCTCGGTCCGGATCAGCGGGGCCATGTCGGGCGCCCAGGCAGCCAGTTCGTCGCGCAGCGACGGTTCGGAGACGGTGATCCCCGCGACCGGTCGGCCGCCGTTCTCGATCACCGCCCGGATCGCCGCCGACGGGCCTTGCCTGAGCGTGGCCGGAGGCGTTGCCGACCCTTGGCGCTCGACGGCGCGCCATGCCACGGCCAAGCCTTCTGCTTCGGCGGCGAGGGTTTCCGATGCTGCGCCGAGGGCGCTGCCGCGGACGATCCAGCCGCCGCCCAGGCCGCCGGTGATCTCGGAAACCAACTGCGAGAGCTGGCCCCGCGCGTCGCCCTGCGCCAAGCGGCGGGAGATGGAGATGCCCGGCTTGAAGGGGGTCATCACCAGGAAGCGGCCGGGCAGGGTCACGTCCATGGTCAGCGAAGGCCCCTTGCCGCCGCCGGGTTCCGCCTTGACTTGCACCAGCACGGGCTGGCCGGTCCGCAGGGCGGTTCCGGCCCGCGCCGCCTTGCGGCTCGTGGGGGCCGCCGTGCGCAGGTCGGCGTTGTTCAGAAGGCCGGCAACGCCGCCGATATCCACGAAGGCGCCGTTCAGGGCGGTGACGATCCGGTCCACCCGGCCCAGGACGATCTCTCCCAGACGGCTCGGGCGGTCGGCGCTGTCGATGTGGAGATCGGTCAGCCGTCCGTTCTCGACCACCGCGGCCCGCAGGAGAGGTCCGGCGCGGTCGATCAGGATCTCGACGCCCCGGGACGGGCCGGTCACGTGGGAACGGGGCTGGACGAGGCGGGAACGAAGCCCACGCCGCGCAGCATGTTGGAAACCTCGAACAGCGGCAGTCCGACGACATTGCTGTAGGAGCCGCCGATCCATCGGACCAGCGCCGCGGCCCGTCCCTGGATGGCGTAGCCGCCCGCCTTGCCCTGCCACTCGCTGGACGCGATGTAGTCTTCGGTCTCCTCCAGGCTCAGCACCTTGAAGGTGACGGCGGTCTGGACGACCCGGTCGAGGGTGCGCCCGTCGGGCAGCACCAGCGTGACGCCGCCATAGACGCGGTGCCGGCGGCCCGAAAGCAGATTCAGGCAGGCGCGGGCCTGCTGCTCGGTTTCGGCCTTGGGAAGGATGCGGCGGCCGCAGGCCACGACCGTATCCGCCGCGAGCACGAAACTGCCGGCATGGCGCGGCGCCACCGCGGCAGCCTTCTCGGCAGCGAGCCTTGCGGCATGCTGGGCGGGAAGCTCGTCGCGGAGCGGGGTTTCGTCGAGGTCTGCTGGGTCGATGCCGGCCGGATCGATTCCGATCTGGCGCAGCAGGTCTAGACGCCGGGGCGAGGCAGAAGCGAGCACCAGCGTGTTGTTTGCCGGCGGAACCTTCATGACATCAGGGTCACGGTCTGTCCAACGCGGCAGGTTACTTGAAGCGGAATGTGATGCGGCCCTTGCTGAGGTCGTACGGGGTCATTTCCACATTCACCCTGTCGCCCGCGAGCACGCGGATGCGGTTCTTGCGCATCTTGCCCGAGGTGTGCGCCAGCACTTCGTGGTCGTTGTCCAGCTTGACCCGGAACATGGCGTTCGGGAGCAGTTCCATGACGGTGCCGGAGAATTCGATCAGATCTTCTTTTGCCATAAGTCCTTTGGTCCGTTCAGCAGATTCCGCGGAGATAAGTGATCGCCGGAACCACGCGGGTCAAGCGCTTTCCCGGCGCGGGCGCACAATAGGCCGATGCGCGCGAAAACGATACTGCCCATTCGACAAAAACCCGACACGAAGCGACATCCTGCGGAAGCCCCCGGAAGAGGGCCTTAAAGATGACAGCGCCAGCGCCGTCTCCGCCCGTTTGCGGAGACGGCGCTGGCGCCGCTGGACGCCGTGCCGGGATGAAGCTTCCGGCTTTACTGCCGTTCGACCATCAGCTTCTTGATTTCCGCGATCGCCTTGGCGGGGTTCAGGCCCTTGGGGCAGGTGCGGGTGCAGTTCATGATGGTGTGGCAGCGGTACAGGCGGAACGGATCCTCGAGCTGGTCGAGCCGCTCGCCCGTCATCTCATCGCGGCTGTCCGCGATCCAGCGATAGGCCTGGAGCAGGACGGCCGGGCCGAGATAGCGGTCGCCGTTCCACCAGTAGCTGGGGCAGCTCGTGGTGCAGCAGAAGCACAGGATGCACTCGTAGAGGCCGTTCAGCTTCTCGCGCTCTTCCGGGCTCTGCAGCCGCTCGCGGTCCGGAGGAGTGGCCGACTGGGTCTGGAGCCAGGGCTTGATCGAGGTGTACTGCGCGTACACCTGGCTCAAGTCGGGAACCAGGTCCTTGACCACCTTCATGTGCGGTAGCGGATAGATCGCGACGTCGCCCTTGACTTCCTCAATCGGCTTCAGGCACGCGAGCGTGTTGACGCCGTCGATGTTCATGGAGCACGAGCCGCAGATGCCCTCGCGGCAGGACCGCCGGAAGGCGACCGTTCCGTCGATGTCGTTCTTGATGTGGATAAGGGCGTCCAGCACCATCGGTCCGCACTTGTCGAGATCGATCTCGAACTCGTCCAGGTGCGGATTCTGGCCGTCCTCGGGGTTCCACCGGTAGATCTTGAAGTTCTTGGCGCGCTTGGCGCCCTTGGCGTTCGAGACCCTCTTGCCCGGCGTGATCCGCGAATTGCGGGGTAGCGCGAACTCAACCATCGTATCAAATCCTCGAATACCTTGCCCGCCGCCAGCCGCGGCCCGGAGCCGGGACGGCCGTTGCCGCCCCGGCCTTGTTTTGGCCCGTCAGGTCAGTACACGCGCGCTTTCGGCGGGAACACCTGGACTTCGTTGGTCAGCGTATAGAGATGGACGGGACGGAACTCGAAAGTCGTCTTGCCGCTCTCGTCGATGCTGACGACGGTGTGCTTCATCCAGTTTTCGTCGTCGCGGTCCGGGTAGTCTTCCCGGGCATGAGCCCCGCGGCTTTCCGTGCGGTTCGCGGCCGAGTTCATCGTCACGACCGCCTGATACATAAGATTGTCAAGCTCAAGGGCTTCTACAAGGTCCGAGTTCCACACCATCGTGCGGTCGGTGATGCTGACGTGCGGACGCTTGGCCCAGGCCGCCTGCATCAGTTGCACCCCTTCCTCCAGCACCTCCCCGGTGCGGAAGACGGCGCAGTTGTTCTGCATGTTCCGCTGCATCTCGGCACGCAGGTCGGCCGTCCGGATCTCGCCCTTGGCGTGGCGCAGGCGATCGAAACGCTCCAGCGCCAGGTCGGCGCTGCCCGCCGGGAGCGAACGATGGGACGCGCCCTTCTCAATGATCTCCGACGCGCGGATGGCGGCGGCCCGGCCGAATACGACCAGATCGAGCAGCGAGTTGGAACCCAGCCGATTGGCGCCGTGGACCGACACGCAGGCGGCTTCGCCGATCGCCATCAGACCCGGAACCACCTGGTCGGGGTTCTCCGGCGTCGGCCGGACCACTTCGCAGCGGTAGTTGGTCGGGATGCCGCCCATGTTGTAGTGGACGGTCGGCAGCACCGGGATCGGCTCCTTGGCGACGTCGACGTCGGCGAAGATCTTCGCGGTCTCGGCGATGCCGGGCAGCCGCTCATGGATCACCGCCGGGTCCAGGTGTTCCAGGTGCAGGTGGATGTGGTCCTTGTTCGCCCCGACGCCGCGGCCCTCGCGGATCTCGATCGTCATCGAGCGGCTCACCACGTCGCGGGACGCCAGGTCCTTGGCCGACGGGGCATAACGCTCCATGAAGCGCTCGCCCGACGAGTTGGTCAGGTAGCCGCCCTCGCCGCGTACGCCCTCGGTGATCAGGCAGCCGGCGCCGTAGATGCCGGTCGGGTGGAACTGCACGAACTCCATGTCCTGGAGCGGCAGCCCGGCCCGCAGCACCATGGCGTTGCCGTCGCCGGTGGAGGTGTGCGCCGAGGTGCAGGAGAAGTAGGCGCGGCCGTAGCCGCCGGTCGCCAGCACCACCATGTGGGCGCGGAAGCGGTGGATCGTGCCGTCGTCCAGGTTCCAGGCCATGACGCCGCGGCAGACGCCGTCCTCGTCCATGATCAGGTCGAGCGCGAAATACTCGATGAAGAACTCGGCTTCGTGCTTCAGCGACTGCTGGTACAGGGTGTGAAGGATCGCGTGGCCGGTGCGGTCGGCGGCGGCGCAGGTGCGGTAGGCCCGGCCCTCGCCGAACTTGGTGGTCATGCCGCCGAAGGCGCGCTGGTAGATCTTTCCCTCGGCCGTGCGCGAGAAGGGCACGCCGTAGTGTTCCAGCTCGATGATCGCGGGGATCGCCTCGCGGCACATGTACTCGATGGCGTCCTGGTCGCCCAGCCAGTCCGACCCCTTGACGGTGTCGTACATGTGCCAGCGCCAGTCGTCCTCACCCATGTTGCCCAGCGCCGCGCTGATGCCGCCCTGGGCCGCGACCGTGTGGCTGCGCGTCGGGAACACCTTGGTGATGCAGGCGGTCTTCAGGCCCTTTTCCGCCATGCCGAAGGTGGCCCGCAGGCCGGCCCCGCCGGCTCCCACGACGACGACGTCGTAGGTGTGGTCGATAATCTGATAGGCGCTCGCCATCGCTGCCTCAGCCTCCGAATGCAATCTTGAGAACGGCGAAGATGCCGGCCACCGCCAGGACGAAGCACAGGAACTTCGCCGCGGTGATCGCCACGACCTTCACCCATTCGTTATGAACATAGTCTTCCAGGACCACCTGGATACCGGAGGCTGTGTGGTGAAACGTCACACCGACGAACAGGATCATCATGATCGCGGAGAAGGGCGAGCGGAGCCACTGCACGGCGGCGGCATGGCCGTCGCCGATGATGCTCAGCACCCCGAAGACGAACCACAGGGTCAAAGGAATCAGGGCGATCGACGTCAGCCGCGACATCATCCAGTGGTGCGAGCCAGCCTTGGCCGAACCGAGGCCGCGGACGCGGCCGAGCTGGGTGCGCAGGCCGGGATTGGAGCTTGTGTTAGCCATCTGTCTTCCTCACCACGCGATCAGGGCGGCGACCCAGGTCAGGATCGTGAGGCCGGCGGAGGCCCCGACGACGATCCAGCCACCGAGATAGACCTGGGGAAGCTCCAGGCCGTAGCCGGTGTCCCAGACCAGATGCCGGATGCCGGCGCAGAAATGGAACCACATCGCGAAGGTCCAGGCGAAAAGCAGCAGCAGGCCGAAGAACGATCCCATGAACCCGGCTGCGCGCGCGTAGCTCTCCGGTCCCGCGGCGGCGGCGAGCAGCCACCAGACCAGCAGGAACGTGCCCACAGTCAGCCCGATGCCGGTTACGCGGTGCGATATGGAAAGGACGGACGTGATCTGTGGTCGGTAAATTTGCAGATGGGGTGAAAGCGGCCGACTGCCGTTCGACATATCTGACATCCTCGCTTGGGCTGCCGCAACTTGACGCGCGCGGCTGTGCGAAAACCCGGATTCTTATTTTGCGTGCTTGATTTACGCCGCCGGTCCCACCGAGTCAACGGCACCCGCCCGCTTCGACCGCACTGCGGCATCGCGGTGCAGCATGATGCGTGCATCCGATGATTGTCCAGCCGGACTTCGCGGAGACGGGCACCAAACGGCAGGGATGTGAGCCGTTGCGGTTGTGAAGTATCCGAACAGGGCGGAGGCAGTCCTGTGCAGCCAACGCCTCACTGACGGGTGTTCGTTTCTTTCCACGATGCGGGAAGAACTCGACCCAGTTCAGGGCTTGATCGGCAGATCATGCCGATTCCATTGACCGGGACTGGAACACCTCGAAAGATTATGCAGGCTATTATATCAGTGTGGCGAAATTATGGGCATTGTTGCCGATGAAACTGCAGCCGGGCGGAGAGAGCCGCGACCATTTGTGCCAGCGGCGGATTTTTTTTTGCCGGCCGCAGTGCGGAATGCCCGCTGCACCGCGTCAGGTCCGACGCCGTCCATCGCGTGCCGAGCCGGGCCGGGTGGTCCTGCGGCGCCGCCTGACTTACGATCCTATTACGAGCGAGCGCGGAATCGCTTGCCGTTGGTCAGGATATCATTGTTGAAGCCTTCCGCGACGCGGTCGTCTCCGCCGGAGGCAAGACAGAGCGTGATGTTGATCGAGGCAAGGATGGCCTGGTCGATCTGGTCGGGATCCTGCACATAGCGCTTGATCGCCTGGAGCGCGCGGGTCACGGACTGTGCCATAACACTTCATCTCCGAAAGAATGCCGGTGCCCGATGGCGTGTCCATCGGACCGCTGCCGACATCCTGGCCCTGAACAGGTCGTCTGCCTGTGAAGTAGACCACGGCGGGCCGTGAATAGTCGCACGGCTTACCTGCGTTTCTGCTTCGGCGAATATCGGCTTGTTGCTGCTGACTTATAGCGTTAAGGAAATTAACTATAAGTGAACGGCGTGAGTGGCCGGCATACTACCACTTTCGCGTGGCTTGTCTTGCGGCGGAATGAAGCATGCAGCGTCGGCGCAGCCTCAGTGCCCGCCCTCAACGGCGGCGCGCGGCTTGCGGACCAGCGGCATGAACAGGAACGCGGCGGCGAAGACGCAGGCCATCAGCAGCAGGCAGTCGCTGAAGGTCAGGACCATCGCCTCCCGCTCGACCAGGCCGTGGATGATCTTCAGCGCGGCCCGGTCCGGATCGCCCGCGATGACGCCGGACAGCCGGCCGGACAGGCCGTCCAGCATGTCCTGCACGCCCGGCCGGGCGGTGGTCACGTTGTCCGACAGTCGGGACATGTGGAGGGCGAAACGGTCGATCAGCACCGTGTTGATCGCGGCCAGCCCGATCGCCCCGCCCAGGTTCCGCATGAGGTTGTAGAGGCCGCTCGCGTTCTTGAGCTGTTCGGGCGGCAGGGTGCCGAGCGCCAGCGTGTTGATCGGGATGAAGCACATCATCAGGGAGAAGCCGCGGACCGCCTGCGGCACGAACAGCTCCCAGAAATCCGACTCGGCGGTGAGGATGGAGTTGAGATAGACGCCGAAGCCGAACATCCCGAGGCCCAGCGCCAGCATCAGCCGCAGGTCCATCTTCCTGGACAGTATGCCGGCTACCGGCGCCGACATGAACTGGAACATGCCGGTGACGAACATGACCATGCCGATCTGCAGGCTGTTCAGGCCGCGGATACGGTCCAGGAACAGCGGCATGATGTAGACGGCGCCATAGAGCCCGACGCCGATGACGAAGCTGAAGAGGCAGCCGATCGCGAAGTTGCGGTCCTTGAACGCGCGCAGGCCGACGATCGGATTGTGATAGGTGAGGACGCGGCGGAAGAACAGCACGGCGCTGACGGCGCACACGGCCGCCGCCGTCGCGATCGCGTGATCCTCGAACCAGTCGTTGCGCGGGCCTTCCTCGACCACGAATTCAAGCGTTCCGAGGAACAGCGCCATGAACACGAGGCCCGGGAAGTCGAAGCCCTTGAGCACGCCCAGGTCCGGCTTGTCGACATCGACGAAGCTCCACACCAGGGCGGACACGACCAGGCCGGGCCCGACATTGATCAGGAACAGCCAGTGCCAGGACAGGCTTTGAGTCAGGTAGCCTCCGAGGGTCGGCCCTAGGGTCGGCGCCATCGTCGCCACCAGGCCGATCATGACCGACACGCCGGCGCGCCGGTCCGCCGGGAACAGCGAGAAGCTGGTGGCGAACACGGTCGGGATCATTGCGCCGCCGAGGAAACCCTGCAAAGCCCGGAAGAGGATCAGTGATTCGATGTTCCAGGCGAAGGCGCAGGCGATGCTCATGGTGGTGAAGCCGATCGCCGAGACGACGAACAGCCAGCGGGTCGACATGACGCGCGCCAGGATGCCGGACAGCGGGATCATGATGACCTCCGCGATCAGGTAGGAGGTCTGTACCCAGCTGATCTCGTCGGCGCTCGCCGAGACACCGGCCTGGATCTCCGCGAGGCTGCTCGACACGATCTGGATGTCCAGGATCGCCATGAACATGCCCACGACCATGGCGAAGAAGCCGATCCAGTCCTTCGCCGTGACGTGCCGGGCTCCAGCCGCTCCGGCCGCCATTACTTGCGTCCCGTCTCGGCCGCGGCGGCGGTTCCGAAGATACCGCCGGCCGACAGCGGCCCAGTCCCCTCGTCGCGGGTGTCGACCGAGACCTCCACCGAAAGACCGGGACGGAGCAGGCCCGACAGCGGGTTGTCGGACGGGACGGCGATGCGGACGGGAATGCGCTGGACGACCTTGGTGAAGTTGCCGGTCGCGTTCTCCGGCGGCAGCAGGCTGAACTGGGCACCGCTGGCGGGCGCGAAGCTGTCGACGGTGCCGCGCAGCATCCGTCCGGGGAAGGCATCCACCGACAGGTCGACCGGCTGGCCGCGCCGCATGCCGGCGAGTTGGGTCTCCTTGAAGTTGGCGACGACATAGACGTCGGGCAGGGGCACGACGGCGAGAAGAGCGGAACCGGCCTTGACGTACTGGCCCAGCTGGACGCCCTTGTTGCCGATCACGCCGGCGACAGGCGCGCGGATCACCGTGTGGCCCAGGTTGTCCCGCGCCAGGTCGAGGTTGGCCTTGGCCTGCCTGAGCTTCGCCTCAGCCTCCTTGCGCGACGCCTGGAGCACGCCGAGCTGGTCGTGCTCCGCAGCCAAGCCTGCGGCGGCCTTGTTCACCGCCGCTTCGGCCTTGCGGAGGTCGGCTTCCGCCGTGTCGTACCGCTGGCGGCTGACAGTGTCGCCGCTGACCAAGCTTTTCACCCTGTCGTAATCCTGCCGGGCGCGGTGCAGGTCGGCCTCCGCGCCCGCGATCGTCGCTTGGCTCTGCACGATCATGGAATGCTCGAGGATGATGCGGCTGTCGATGCTGCCGATGGCGGCCTGCGCTGCTTCAACCGCCGCGTCGGCTTGCGCTTCCTGTGCCCGGTACTCGGAATCGTCGATCACGGCCAGGATGTCGCCGGCCGACACCTCCTGGTTCTCGATGACGCGGATGTCGGCGACGTAGCCGGCGATCTTCGGACTGACGATCGAGATGTCGCTGTGCACATAAGCATTGTCGGTCGATTCCAGGAAACGCCCGACCGTCCACCACTGCCAGCCGAAATAGCCGCCGGCCGCCAGCACCAGGAGAGCCGCCACGACCAGAACCGACCTGCGCATCATCCGTAACCTCTCAAAGTGCGCCGTTCCCCGGAGCCGCGGGGCTCGGCCCGGCGCTGTGGAACTGAACGGTTCAGTTCACCTACTCTTCCGGAAAGGTGAGCAGATCGATAAGGCTTGTCAAGGCGAAACTGAACCGTTTAGTTTAGTGCCTTGACCAATCCCATGGGAGACGATGCCATGCCTATGACGCCTGCCGATGGCCGCCCCCCCGAAGCCCGACAAGGGCAGAAGGCCGCGCAGATCATGTCCGCGGCCAAGACGCTGTTCACGAGCCAGGGGTTCGGCGCGACGAGCATGGATGCGATCGCTCGGGTGGCGAACGTTTCCAAGGCTACCCTTTACGCGCACTTCTCCGGCAAGGAGGAACTGTTCGCCGCGATCGTCAGTCATGAGTGCCGGACGCAGCAGAGCCTGCTGTGGGCGCCCGGCGTGGAGGAGAAGGCGGTCGACGATGCCCTCCGCGAGATCGGCCGCAACTTCCTGGACCTGCTCCTGTCGGCGCCGGCCGTCGCCATCTTCCGCGTCGTCGTGGCGGAGTCCACGAGGTTTCCCGATCTCGGCCGGATCTTCTTCAACTCCGGCCCCAACCAGATGAGGCAGAGCCTCGGTTCCTATCTGGCCAAAACGGCGGCGCGTGGTCGACTTGACATCGCGGATCCCTGGCGCGCAGCGGAGCATTTCATCGGGATGCTTCAGACCCCCGTGCATTTCAGCGTGCTGTTCGGCGTGAAGGATCATTTCGCTCGGGATGAAGTCGACCGGATCGTTTCGGATGCCGTGGAGGCGTTTCTCCGAGCCTATTTGCCATGCGATCGATCGGCTAAGTCGTGACATAAGTGGTACAATCTTCGAGGAAGCGCTGACTTCAAAGCGCTTCATTCGTTGTCGTGCAGGTATCCAGTGATCTTGTCGCAACGGCCACTTCGGCTATCCCGACAAGCCGGGCGATTCGACGCTCATCGTTTCGGTTTTCCGGCCTCTCATTATTTAGCTAAATTTGCCAAAGCGGAGTGGGTATGGCCCAGGAACTCGCCATGGCGGACCGCTCGCGACCGGCCCAGGCCCGCATCGCGGTCGCTGTGATCTTCTTCGTCAACGGCGTCGCCCTGTCGAGCTGGGTTCCCCACATCCCGACCGTCCAGCAGAAGCTCGGCTTGAGTACCGGAACGCTGGGGCTCGCGCTGCTGGGAATTGCCGGCGGGGCCGTCGTGTCCATGCCGATTGCCGGGTGGCTGATCGCGCGGCATGGCAGCCGGGTCGTCACGCTGACCGCGGCGTTCCTCTACTGCCTCACGACGCCGCCGCTGCTGCTGGCCTCCAGTCTTCCGGCCCTGGTCCTGGCCTTGATCCTGTTCGGGGTGTTCAACGGCGCGATGGACGTCGCGATGAACGCTCACGGGGTGGCGGTCGAGCGCAACATCGGGCGGCCCGTCATGTCGTCGCTCCACGCGCTGTTCAGCATCGGTGGGCTGGTCGGGGCGGGAAGCGCGGTGGTCCTGCTGCCGCTCGGACTGACCCCGGCAGCCCATGTGACTGCAACGGCGGCCGGCGGCCTCATCCTGGTGCTCGGCTCCGCGCGATTCCTGCTGCCTCACGGGGTCGATATCAGCACGGGCGGGGGACCGCGTTTCGTGCTCCCGCGCGGACGGCTGCTGGTGCTCGGCGCCATGGGTTTCTTCATCCTGATGCTTGAAGGCGCCATGTCGGACTGGACGGCGGTCTATCTCAAGCTCGACCTCGGTACCGACGCCGCCTTCGCCGGGGCGGGTTACGCCGTCTTCTCCGCCGCCATGGCGGTCGGAAGGCTGACCGGCGACCGCATGGTTGCCAGCTTCGGTCCGGTGGCGATGGTTCGGTGGGGATCGCTGCTGGCAGCGGCCGGCCTGGGCGGAGCGCTCTTGCTGCACCATCCCGTGGCCGCAGTCCTGGGCTTCGGCCTCGTCGGGCTGGGCCTCGCCAACATCGTGCCGATCCTGTTCAGCGCGGCGGGCCGGACGCCGGGAATGGCGCCGGGTTCCGCCATAGCCGCAGTGACGACGGCCGGCTATTTCGGGTTCCTGGCGGGACCGCCGCTGGTCGGCTTCGTCGCCGAAGGGCTGGGGCTGCCGGGCTCCCTTGGAATCCTGGCGGCTGCGGTCGGATTGATAGCGTTTCGGTCGGGAGTATTGGGGCCGCGCACGGGAGCGGCGTGATCCTGAGGGAACGTGAAGGAGCGTAAAACCTGCCGTGACGAATTAAGCGGTCGAATGGCGGCAAAATGCCCTGCGGCGGACCGGCGCCTGGCGCTCGCCGGGCGACCGCAGGGCAGAAGAAAAGCCTGTGCTTCTCCTCAGTGGCGGGAAAGCCGCGCCAATTCGTCCTTCACCCTGAGTTTATCAAACTTAAGTTTTTTGATGTCGATGTCTTCGGAGCCCGGCTGCTTCTGGAGGGCCTCTATCTGTCGGTCGAGGGAGGCATGGCGGTCGCGTAGAGCCTGAATGTGATTCTCGTTCACCATGTGACGTGCTCCATGTCTTTCAGACTATAACATGAGAAGCATACACACTCTCAAAGGGATTGCCAGCCTCTTCGTATATGAAAATGAAAGATTTCAGAGCTTGTGCGCAACAATGAACCAGTTAATACGCATACCAGAATAATTTTCCTTAAGATTGCAAACGAATGTCCGATCAGCGTTTGTTTGACGGACTTTGAAGCCGAGCGAAAGGGCAGGGAGGTTTCGGTACGCGCCACATGGGGGCATGCACGGCTCAACCGCGCGCGTCTTCCGCATGGGGATCGAGGTATCACTGTCAGGGTGCATGGAAGATGGTGCCCAGGGACGGATTTGAACCGCCGACACGGGGATTTTCAGTCCCCTGCTCTACCAACTGAGCTACCTGGGCGCCGCCATGATCCGCATCGGCCAAGGACGCCGTGCTGCGGTGGGGCAGGGAGGTGCTTATAGAAAAGAACGCCGGGGCTGTCCAGGGGGGAAGTTGCCGGAAGCGCTTGTTAGCGTGATCCGGGTACACGACATTGAGGAACGACTTTCCCATACGGAGCCTGTCAGACATGGCCGAACCCGCCGCGGCGAAGCGCGTCCGTCGATATCGCGCAGCCCAGAGGGACCATCGCGGTATGGTCCGGGTGGGCCTCCAGGTTCCCAAATCGGATCTGGCCGATATCAAGGCGGCGGCCAAGCAAGCGCGTGATCGTCATGCCCGGGCGTGTCTGGCGAAACGCGAACTGGAGTTCGTGCTTTCGACGCTCAAGATCAAGTCCCCAGGCGTGGTGTAGGAGCGCCCGTTCCGGGGCAGGCCCGCAGGGAGGCGTAGCCGACCGGAGGGCCTGCCCCGGAACGGGCGGTCATCGTGGTTCTCGGGTAAAGTCTGGTCACCACAACACATACCTGATCCAAGGTGACCACGATGACCGACGAGATGATGACGCTTCGCTCGATGCTTGAAAAGGGCACTGATGCGGATGTGCTGCGGGAGATGATCGGCTTTGCCGCCCAGCGGCTGATGGAGATGGAGGTTCAGGCGGTGACCGGCGCCGGTCACGGTGAGCGCTCGGCTGACCGCCTCGCACAGCGCAATGGCTACCGGGATCGCGACTGGGAAACCAGAGCCGGCACGGTGGAACTGCGCATCCCCAAGCTGCGCAAGGGCAGCTATTTTCCAGGATTTCTGGAGCCGCGCCGGATGGCCGAGAAGGCGCTGACGGCGGTGATCCAGGAGGCCTACATCCAGGGCGTTTCGACCCGCGGGGTGGACGATCTGGTCAAAGCCATGGGCACGAGCGGCATCTCCAAGAGCCAGGTCAGCCGCCTGTGCGAAGAGATCGACGACCGGGTCAAGACGTTCCTGAACCGTCCGATCGAAGGCGACTGGCCTTACCTCTGGATCGATGCGACCTACGTCAAGGTGCGCCAGCAGGGACGCATCGTGTCTGTCGCCGTGACCGTCGCGGTGGCGGTCAACACCGATGGCCGGCGCGAGGTGCTGGGCATGGACATCGGCGCATCGGAGGCCGAGACCTTCTGGCTCGAATTCCTGCGCAAGCTCAAGCGTCGCGGTCTCGCCGGCGTCAAGCTGGTGATTTCCGACACCCATGAAGGCATCAAGGCCGCTGTCCAGCGCGTGTTCCAGGCGACATGGCAGCGCTGCCGGGTGCATTTTATGCGCAACGCCATGGCGCATGCTGGCAAGCAGGGCAAGCGCCTCTTCGCCGCGTTCATCGCGACCGCCTTCGCCCAGGACACCGCCGAGGCCGCCAAAGTCCAGTGGCGCCAAGTCGCCGATCAGATCCGCGCCAAAGTTCCCAAGCTGGCAGCCCTCCTGGACGAGGCGGAAACCGACGTGCTGGCCTACATGACGTTCCCAAAGGAACATCGGGTCAAGATACACTCGACAAACCCGATCGAGCGCCTGAATGGCGAGATCAAGCGCCGGACCGACGTTGTCGGCATCTTTCCGAACGAGGACGCCATTACTCGCCTCATCGGCGCTATTCTCCTGGAGCAGAACGATGAATGGGCCGTCCAGCGCGCCCGCTACATGACACTGGAAACTATCGCTCCACTCGGCGATGATAGCCCCATCATGCTGCCCGCCGCAGGGGCATGAGCAACCCGGCCAGACTGCTGGGAACCAGGATGATTGGTGACGCCAATCCTACACCACGTCTGGGGACACGATCACGCTCAACGCGCCGCGCCCTCGCCATCTGGATGCCCCGGGACTGTTACATTGCCTCAGCACTTCGCATCCCGACCCAGCCTGGTTTCCCCATATCGAAGCCTTTTTCGACGAGGTTTCGATCGAAGCCATCCATGATCTCGTGCTTGCCAATGTCGTCGATTTCGAGCAGCTCTATCGCGCGTCTCGCACCTGGAGAGTAACGCATGGACGAAACCTTCCCTGGATCAAGGAAATGGCCGACCTCAGCCTGGCAAGACCTGCTGACTTCGACGATCCGACTCTTTGATACTCTGCCCGTGATTCCTGAGTGAAGTTTTTGGTGGAGGAACGTCACTGGCAGTCCATTATGGCCACCGCTACAGTTACGACATCAACGCCTTCGTCGGCAGTGCCGACATCATTCGGGACTTGTCGCCCAATCGCAATCCTGCCACCAAACAGCTTCTTGATGGCCGCAAGTTCGAGTACCCAGGAAACTATCTCAAGCTGGTTCTGGACCGCGGTGAAATCGACTTCATCATCAGCGGTAGCCGCACGGATCGGGCTATCGAGTCATGGGAATTCCGCGGCAGGATCTTGAACATCGATACGCCATGGGAAACGGCCGTGAAGAAGATGCTTTACAGGCCATCCACCTTCAAGGTCCGTGATGTGTTCGACTTGGCTGCCGTGGTGGAACGGCATCCGGATGAACTGCGGGCCGGGCTCAGTGAGATAGAGGATCGATTGACGCGCCTGACGGACCGGATCGACCGTCTCCGTCCAGCCTACGAAGTGCTTGCCGAAAGCGACATTCACCCCACCGAAACGGGACGCAAGTACATGACGAGCGCTGCGATCGAGAGCGTCTTCGAATTCCTGCGGGATTGTCGGTAGGGAGGTGGTGCCCAGGGACGGATTTGAACCGCCGACACGGGGATTTTCAGTCCCCTGCTCTACCAACTGAGCTACCTGGGCATCCTGTCCGGCGTGGCCTGAAGCGTCGCCGTCGGGGCGTGCTTGTAGGAAAAATTCCGGAGCCTGTCCAGCACCGGATTTCATTTTCATGCAGATTTCGTGAACCGGCCGTTCGCCCGTCCGGCTGACGGGAAGGGAGTAGCCGTCCGCGTCCCCGGTTCCCGCTTCGCGCCGTCGATGCGGCAGCGCAGCATGCTACTCTGTGAGAACATGCCGCACCGCGCCATGAGCGCGTGACGGTATGATGACAGGCAACCAGTATCCGGCCCGAAGGGGGTGACGTCATGAAGATCGTTGCACGCGAAAAAAGCAGCTTCCGCATCACCTGTCCGAACGGCCATGACTTCACCGCTCCGCGTCACAGCATCTCGGTGGAGTGCCCGACCTGCGGGGCCACCGGGAGCACTCGGGAACTGGTGGACAGAATGATCAAGAACGCGGAACCGCCGCAGGCGACAGCGGCCTGAGGGGCGATGTCCCCGCCGCCGCACCGCGTCCCTTGCGGGAGCGATGCGGCCGGCGAGGTTTCGGGATCAGGCGGCCGCGGTGCCGCCGACCGTAAGGCCGTCGATCCGCAGGGTGGGCTGGCCGACGCCGACGGGCACGCCCTGGCCTTCCTTGCCGCAGGTGCCGATCCCCGGATCCAGCGCCATGTCGTTGCCGATCATGCTGACCTTGGTCAGCGCGTCGGCGCCGTTGCCGATCAGGGTGGCGCCCTTCACGGCGGGGCCGACCTTGCCGTCCTCGATCAGGTAGGCTTCCGAGGCGGAGAAGACGAACTTGCCCGAGGTGATGTCCACCTGACCGCCGCCGAAGTTCACGGCGTAGAGCCCCTTCTTGACCGAGCGGATGATCTCCTCCGGCGTCCTGTCGCCGGACCGCATCACCGTATTGGTCATCCGGGGCATCGGGTGATGGCCGAAGCTCTGGCGGCGGCCGTTGCCGGTCGGCTTGACGCCCATCAGGCGGGCGTTCATGCGGTCCTGCATGAAACCTACCAGGATGCCGTCCTCGATCAGGGTGGTGGACTGGCTCGGCGTGCCCTCGTCATCGACCGTGAGCGACCCGCGCCGCCCCTCGATGGTGCCGTCGTCGACGACGGTCACGCCCGGAGCCGCGATCCGCTGGCCCAGCAGGCCGGCGAACGCCGAAGTCTTCTTGCGGTTGAAGTCGCCTTCCAGGCCATGGCCGATCGCCTCGTGCAGCAGGATGCCGGGCCAGCCGTTGCCGAGCACGACCGTCATCTCGCCAGCCGGCGCCGCGATCGAGCCCAGGTTGACCAGGGCCTGCCGGAGCGCCTCGTCAACCTGGCCCTGCCATGCGGCAGGATCCAGATAGGCTTCGTAGCTGGTCCGGCCGCCGGCCCCGTGGCCGCCGCTCTCCATGCGGTCGCCGTCGGCGACCACGACCGAGATGTTCAGGCGGACCAGCGGGCGGACGTCGGAGACGCGCAGCCCGTCGGCCCGGATGATCTGGACCGCCTGCCACTCGCCGCCGATCGAGGCCGAAACTTGCCGGACCCGCGGGTCACGGCCGCGCGCATAGGCGTCGATGTCCGACAGCAGCTTGACCTTGGTCTCGAAATCGACCAGGGCGAGCGGGTTGATCGCCTCGTAGAGAGCCCGGTTGGTGCCGGTCGGCGGCTCGGCCATGGTACCGCTGTGGCCGGCATGGACCGCCTTGACGGTCTCGGCCGCGCGGCGGATGGCGTCTTCCGACAGGGTGGAGGCATGGGCGTAGCCGGTCGACTCGCCGGAGATCGCGCGGAGGCCGAAACCTTGGCTGGTGTCGAAGCTGGCGCTCTTCAGCTTGCCGTCGTCCCAGGCCAGGCTTTCGGACTGGCTGTATTCCAGGAAGAGTTCGCCGTCGTCGGCACCCGCCAATGCTTCCGACACGATCGATTCGGTGCGTGACCGGTCGAGCCCGGCGCGGTTGAAGAAGATGTCGTCGGTTACGGCGAGGGTGCTCATACAAGACTCCGGAACGGGGGGATGCCGTGGCAACAGGCCCATCATAAGGGTAGAATACTTATGTGGGCCAGCCCCCGCGGATGTGAAGGGCCGACCGAGACCCGCCCTTCACCCCGTCCTCGACCCCAGGGACCGTCAGTCCGCGGGCTGGGGCTCGATCCGCCGCTCCAGCGCCTGGGCGATCAGGTCGCGCGTGTTGCCGATGCCGTACAACTCGATGAAGCTGCCCATGCGCGGACCCGTGGTCTGCCCCAGCAGAACCTCGTAGAGCGCCTGGAACCAGCTCTTCAGGTCGGCGAAGCCGTGGCGCTTGCCGATTTCGTAGACCTGGAACTGGATCTCTTCCGCCTTGGCGCCTTCCGGCAGCCGGCCCAGTTCGTCCAGCAGTTCCTGCATCGCGGCGCGCTCCTGGTCGGTCGGCGCGCGGTACCGCTTGGTCGGCTTGACGAAATCCTGGTAGTAGTTGACGGCGTACTGCACCAGCCGGTCCAGGAACGGCGCGCTCTCGGGGTTTGCCTCGGGCGCGTAGCGGGTGATGAAGCCCCACATCACGTCCTTGCTCTCCGCGTTGGCGACGCCGGCCAGGTTCAGCAGGATGTTGTAGCTCAGGTCGCTGCGCGCTTCCGGCGGGTGGCCGCCATGGATGTGCCACGCCGGGTTCTCCAGCTTGCGCGCCGGCTCCTCCTGCGGGAACTTGGAGACGAAGGCCAGGTACTCGTCCACCGCCCGGGGGATCACGTCGAAATAGAGGCGCTTCGCGACGCGGGGCTTCTGGAACATGTAAAGCGACAGGCTTTCCGGCGGGGCGTAGCGCAGCCACTCCTCGACCGACAGGCCGTTGCCCTTGGACTTGGAGATCTTCTGGCCCTTGTCGTCCAGGAACAATTCGTAATTGAAGCCCTCCGGAGGCTGGCTGCCCAGGATGCGGCAGATCTTCCCGGCCAGCTCGACCGACGGGATGAGGTCCTTGCCGGACATCTCGTAGTCGACGCCCAGCGCGTGCCAGCGCATGCCCCAGTCAGGCTTCCATTGCAGCTTGCAATGACCGCCGGTGACCGGGGATTCCTTCTTCCTGCCGTCTTCGTCCTCGAACACGATGGTGCCGGCATCGACGTCATGCTCCAGGATCGGCACCTGGAGAACGCGGCCCGTGGTCGGGGAGACCGGCAGGAACGGGCTGTAGGTCGCAGCGCGCTCCTCGCGCAGCGACGGCAGCATCACCTTCATGACGGCGTCGTAGTTGCGCAGCACCGTCAGCAGCGCGTCGTCGAACCGGCCCGAACCGTACCAGTCCGTCGCGGACTGGAACTCGTACTCGAACCCGAAGCTGTCGAGGAAACCCCGCAGCATGGCGTTGTTATGGTGGCCGAAGCTCTCGAACTTGCCGAACGGATCGGGCACCTTGGTCAGCGGCTTGCCCAGGTGCTCGCGCACCATCTCCTGGTTCGGGATGTTGTCCGGGACCTTGCGCAGCCCGTCCATGTCGTCGGAAAAGGCGAACAGGCGGGTCGGCATGTCGGGCGCCATGAGCTGGAATGCGCGGCGCACCATGGTGGTGCGCGCAACCTCGCCGAAGGTGCCGATATGGGGCAGGCCCGACGGCCCGTAGCCGGTCTCGAACAGGACATAGCCTTTGGCCGGCGTCTTTCCCTTGCAGCGCGCGATCAGCTTGCGCGCTTCTTCGAAGGGCCACGCCTTGGCCTGCAATGCCAGTTCCTGTTCGCCAGACATCGTACTTCACCGTTCGGGATGTAGTTTGGGAGCGGCGACCCTAGGGAACTTGGGCGCGCCGGTCAATCGCCACGCGGGCCGCCCGGTCGGGCGGGGGGGACTCCCCACCGCTTGTCAATGATCCGAGTAGTGTCTGGGGGTGCCCCTTACGTCCGATGATTATGGTTCCCGACGGCCCGACACGCGTCAAGCCTGACCCTGCGGGTCACCGCCGATGGCGGCACGGGCTTGACTCGTGCCGTTCCGCCGGAAGCGCCGCCTCCATCGGATGTAAGGGACAGTATCACCTCCGCCCAGTTTCAGAGGCTTGCTTCAGGCGGCTTGGCGTGTCCGCCCGGCGCGTTGCGGGTCGTACAAGCCGCGGCCACGCAACATGGCGCAAGCGGTTTCCAGCAGCCGGTCGCCGACCGTGCGCAACGCCCGGCCATGACTGTGGCCGGCTTTGCGCAGGGCTTGATAGCGCACCTTGCAGGTGGCGTCGCATTGGACCGCGACACGGCTCCAATGATAGACTGCGTCGCGCAGACGCTGGCAACAGGCCTGACGCATCAGCACGATGCAACTCTTGCCACTACGCCGGGTCACCGGCGCCACGCCGGCCAGCGCCCGCAGGGCTTGATGGTCACCCGCCTTCAGGGGCTCGCCGGCCTCGACCAGCAGAGTGGCGCAGACGATCCTCCCAACCCCCGGCAAGGAGCGCAGGATCGTCACGTCGCTCTGCTGTGGCGGCTGCCCCGGCACCGCCTCCGGTTCCTCTGGAGAGGCCGCCAACTCGGTCAGGATCTGGTCGACCCGCCGCTCGGCCGCCGAGATCTGGCGGTTGACGAGGCGCAGCCGGTCGCGCAAAGCGCCGACATGGGCGCTCGCCGCCTCGACCGTGCCGGACGCCACCGTCAGCGCCGGACGACGCAGGCGTCGCACCACTTCGGCGGCGTCGAGCCGGCGAATCCGATGCTTCCTCAGCAGCTTGGCGATCGTGCTCTCGCGCACCCGGCGCGCCTTGGCCGGCGTTGGCGCCAGCGCCCAAAGATCCAGCAACCATGCCGCCGACAGATCGTCGGATAGGTCCAGAATCTGCGGGTAATAGCGCCAGAGCTGCTCGCGCATCCGATTGGTCAGGCGAACGCGCTCGTGCTTACACTCCTCGGTCATGCGCAGCCGTTCGCGCAGTTCGATCATTCTGGGCTCATCCCGCCTCAGGCGCCGGAAGCAGCGGGTATCGGTGCGCAGGCTGTCGCCCAACACCCGGGCATCGCGCCGGTCGTCCTTGGCTCCGGAAACTGAAAATCGGTCCCGGAAGCGGTCGAGTTGCTTGGGATTGATGGCGTGCACCGCGAAGCCGCGTTCCATCAGGCTCTCCACGACCGGACCGTGGGGCAGTTCGATGCCAATGCCGATGCGTTCCGGAGCGGCGCCCGTGGTCTCGATCAGCCAAGCCGCCAGACCGGCCAGTTCCTCGCCACTGTGGCGCACCGCGCGCTCCCCGCGTACCACGCCACGATCATCGACCAGGCAGACCTGATGAACCTCGCTCGCCCAGTCGATGCCGACATACCAGTCGAACATCTCACTCATTCAAGGGCTCCCATCCAAATGGGCCGCCGCAGCCTGGATCCACCCCTGTACTGGCGCTCGCTTGGCGCTGACTCCCCACTGGGCCTCAGCCGCGGCCTGCCGCCGGGGCACGCGTCCCCCCCAGGTGTTCGTGACACAGGGGGCAAAAGGTTGCTCCCGGCGGATCGGCCCGATCAGTCAACGGCGCTATGATACCGCTGACCATTCGACCCGTGAAGGGTACAGGGAGTTGTCGCGGGCCGGGGAGGCGGCTACCATGCCGTCCCGCCGGCAACCCCCAAGGCTATCATGATGCAGGACGTGATCGACGCCTTCGCCGCCGCCGCAGGCCTCATCCTGGGCTTCGACGACCGGCTGGCCCAGATCGTGCTGCTGTCGCTCCGCGTCACCCTGACGGCCGTGGGGATCGCCATGGTCATCGGCCTGCCGCTGGGCGCGATGCTCGGCATCGCCCGCTTTCCAGGCCGGGGTCTCGTCATCGTCCTGTTCAATGCCCTGATGGGGCTCCCGCCCGTGGTGGCCGGGCTGCTGGTATACCTGATGCTCTCGCGCTCCGGCCCGCTCGGTGGGCTGGGCCTGCTGTTCACGCCCGCCGCCATGGTCATCGCGCAGACGGTCCTGGTGACCCCCATCGTCATCTCGATCACCCGGCAAGTGGTCGAAGACATGTGGGGCGAGTACGAGGAGCAGTTGCGCTCCCTCGGTTCGACGCGCCGGCGTGCGATCCCGACGCTGCTGTGGGACGCGCGCTTCAGCCTGATGACGGGCGTGCTCGCCGGCTTCGGCCGGGCCAGCGCCGAGGTCGGCGCCGTGCTGATCGTCGGCGGCAACATTGCCGGCGTCACCCGCACCATGACCACCGCGATCACGCTGGAGACCGGACGCGGCGACCTGGCCCTGGCCCTGGGGCTCGGTATCCTGCTGCTGGCGCTGACCCTGACGATCAACGCCGCCGCCTATGCCATAGGCCAGGTGGCGCGGCGGTCCGCCGGCTAGAGCGGAACCCGATCTGGTTGAGCCGCTCCGGTCCTCGCAGCCGGCCGTTCCACTCGCCGCACCGCGTTGCGCCATGGGCGCAACCTACGGCTCGATGCAGGTCGGAGGCGATGCGGGCCGACGATCGTAGGTTGCGCCCATGGCGCAACGCATTGGATCAGCTGTCTCGGGCGGATCGACCTGATCGGGCACGGCTCTAATCGGCGGCGTCAGTCGTCGTAGCGGCGCCATTTCTTCT
Organism: Skermanella sp. TT6; assembly: GCF_016653635.2. Lineage (NCBI taxonomy): Bacteria > Pseudomonadati > Pseudomonadota > Alphaproteobacteria > Rhodospirillales > Azospirillaceae > Skermanella > Skermanella cutis. Next base: position 3,145,872 of record NZ_CP067420.1, on the reverse strand, counting down.
TCTTGCCGTGGTGGTGATGGTGATGGACCTCCCGCCCGCCGTCGGGCGTGGTCAGCGCACCCAGAAGGGCGCCGCCGGCACCGCCGACCAGGGCGCCGCCGAGGGGATCATAGCCGAACAGGTATCCTCCCGCGGCACCCGCGCCCGCCCCCAGCGCACCGCCCGTGGCGGCGCGGCGCTCGGCATGGTTAAGCGTGCAGGCCGACACCAGGATGCAGCCGGCCAGAAGGGAAACGGTACCCAACCTCATCGTCATGGAAGAGCCTCATGGATCAACTGGATCCAGCCTGCCGCAGCGTGGGCGCATGCCCTGTGACCAGCATCACCTCGCCCGAAAGAAAGCGGTAGCGCCGCTTCCGGGCTGCGTCGGCGCCGGAGGGATTACGCCTCGGCCAGCAGCAGGAGGGCGCTCAGGCCGCCACCGGGCCGGTTGCGGAGCGTGACGTCGCCGCCATGGGCCCGGGCGATCGTCCGCGCGACGGAAAGGCCCAGTCCCGTGCCGCCGGTATCGCGGCTGCGCGACCGTTCCAGCCGGTAGAAGGGGGCGAAGACCTTCTCCTGCTCCCCCTCCGGGATGCCCGGCCCGTCGTCGTCTATGCGGATCGCGACGTGCCCGTCCTCCCGGCCGTCCAACAGCGCCACCCGGGCGCAGCCCCCATATTTGAGGGCATTGTCGATCAGGTTGCCGATCGCGCGTCGCAGCGCCACTGGGCGGCAGGCGATTGTCTTGTGCTCCGGCCCCGAATACTCGACCGTGTTTCCGGCATCCCCGAGGTCGTCGACAAGGCTCTGGAGCAGCGCCGCGAGGTCGATCGGAACACGCGGCTCCTTCCGGGCGTCGTCGCGGGCGAACGCTAGGGTGGAAGCGATCATCGCCTCCATCTCCTCCAGGTCCGCCAGCATCTTCCGCTGCTGCTCCGGGTCCTCGACGAACTCGGCGCGCAGCCTCAGCCGGGTCAGCGGCGTGCGCAGGTCGTGGCTGATCGCGGCCAGCATCTGGGTCCGGTCCTCGACGAACCGGTGCAGGCGCGTCTGCATCTGGTTGAAGGCGCGGGTCGCCTGCCGCAGCTCGCGCGGCCCGGCCTCGGGCAGCAGCGGCGCCTCGCCGTCGACGCCCAGCCGCTGGGCCGCCTCGGCGAACCGCTTCAGCGGCGCGCTCAGCCGGCGTCCGGCCCACAGGGACAGGCCGAAGATGACCAGCCCGACGAGCCCCATCCACAGCCCGAAGCGGATCAGCCGGAACGGGCCGTCCCGGTCGGGGTCGGACCGGAACACCAGCCAGGTGCCGTCCGACAGGGGAAGCGCCATCTGCATCACGTTGCCGAACAGCCGCGCCTCGATCGGCGCCAGGGGGCCCGGGCTGGGCGGTCCGTTCCGCACCTCGATCAGGATTTCCCGGGTCGGGTCCTCCAGCGCGCTGCGCAGCCTCCGGCGAAACCCGTCCAGGGGAAAGCCGACCTGGTTCCGGCGGATTTCCGGCGCCTTGGGCCGCCACTCCACCTCGAGGCCGGGCGCGTCCACCGCACGCACCACCCGCGGCCGGAACTGGGGAGGGGTCTCGTCGGCCAGCCGGACGATCGCCGCCACCCGCTCGACCATCTCCCGCGGGCCATGGCGCGGATGGCCTTCGCCGCGGTCGGTCACATACACCAGCGCGCTGACCGCCTGGGTCAGCGCCAGCGCCATCAGCACCGTCAGGCCGAGCCGGACCGCGATCCCCGCCGGAAGGAACCGCCGCTTGAACCGCTCCCACATGTCAGGCCTTCGCGACGGCCGGGGTGAAGATGTAGCCACCGCTACGCACCGTCTTGATCAGGGTGGGCTCCTTCGGGTCCGGCTCGATCTTGCGGCGGAGCCGGCTGACCTGGACGTCGACGCTGCGGTCGAACGGCATGGCGGTGCGCCCGCGCGCGAGGTCGAGCAGCTGGTCGCGGTTAAGCACCCGCTGGGGATGTTCGGCGAAGGCGACCAGCAGGTCGAACTCGCCGGCGCTGAGCTGGACCAGCACGTCGTCGGGCGACCAAAGCTCCCGCTTCGCGACGTCGAGCCGCCAGCCTTCGAAGGTCAGGCCGCGACCGCCGGGTTCCGCCGAGGGTCCGACCGGAAGCCCGGTGGAGCGTCGCAGCACCGCCTTGGCGCGGGCCAGCAGTTCGCGCGGATTGAAGGGCTTGGCCAGATAGTCGTCGGCTCCCATCTCCAGGCCGACGATCCGGTCCGTCTCCTCGCCCATGGCGGTCAGCATGATGATGGGGATGGCGCCCGCCGGCCCGGGCTGGGCGCGCAGGCGACGGCACAGTGCCAGCCCGTCCTCGCCGGGCATCATGAGGTCGAGGACGATCAGGTCGATCCGGGAGGTCTCCAGCACCTGCATCATCTCCGCACCGTCGCGGGCGCTCGACACGCGGTAACCGTGCCTGGTGAGGAACTGGGAGATCAGGGTGCGGATTTCCCGGTCGTCGTCGACCACGAGGAGGTGGGGCTGCTTGTCCATGGCCGGCATCTTCGTTCAGGGCTGGTCGAAGGGGTAAGGTAATTGTTGTAACGGATCGTTACAGCGGCCCCGCCGGTTACACAGCGTTACCAAATGCCCCTGCCGGAGACATCAAACGGCAAAGGTCGAGCCCCATCTTCAGGTCATCGAAGCGGCGATCCGCTTCGCAGGACGAATGGAGATACAAGATGAAGCGTACCGTTTTGGCAACCGCCGTGCTCGGCACCATGCTCGCGGCAGCCGTCCCGGTCTTCGCCCAGGGCGGTCCCGAAGGCGGTCCCGGCGGCCCGGGCCCGCGCTTCGAGCGGATGTGCGAGAACCTGGACGCCCGCGTCGCCGGCATGCTGGCCTTCGCGGAGACCCGCCTGAAGATCACCGACGCCCAGCGCGCGGCCTGGGACAACTTCGCCCAGGCGGTCAAGAACAGCGAAGGACCGATGAAGCAGCGCTGCGAGAACCCCGAGGCCTTCACCCGCCCCGCGACCCTGCCGGAACGCGCCCAGCGCATGGAGGAGATGATGACGGCCCGGCTTGAGCAGGTCCGCCAGATCCGCCCCGCGCTCGACCAGCTCTACGCCGGCTTCTCCGACGAGCAGAAGAAGACCGCCGACGAGATGATGGAGCGCATGATGCGCCACGGGCCGGGCGGCTTCGGCGAATTCGGCCACGGTCCGCGTCACCGGCATGGACACGGACATGACCATGGTGACGGTCCGCGCGGCGAACGGGGCCGGATGTAACGGAGGAGGACGCCCGGCGCGCTTGAGTGCGCCGGGCGTCGATCGCCGCCGGCACGCTGTTTTCTCTTTGAGAGCCGACGCGCCGCCGCTATGTAGGAAACGTGAACCAACTGACCAGACTTCTGATCGAAGCGGGGCCGCTTGCGGTCTTCTTCGTGACCAATTCCAAGGCCGGCATCATGGTCGGCACGGGCGCCTTCATGGCGGCCACGGCCGTGGCCGTGCTGCTGTCCTGGCATCTCGAGCGCAAGCTGCCGATCATGCCCCTGGTCGGCTGCTTCTTCGTGCTGCTGTTCGGCGGCCTGACCCTATGGCTCGACGATGACCTGTTCATCAAGCTGAAGCCCACGGTGGTCAACCTTCTGTTCGCGACTGTGCTGTTCACCAGCCTGGCGCTCCGCCGCAACGTCATGAAACCGCTGCTCGGGACGGTGCTGAACCTGAGCGAGGAGGGCTGGCGCATCCTGACGGTCCGCTGGGCCTGTTTCTTCGTCGTGCTGGCCGTGCTCAACGAAGTGGTGTGGCGAACCATGACGACCGATGCCTGGGTCAATTTCAAGGTGTTCGGGATCCTGCCGCTCACCCTGGTGTTCAGCGGGCTTCAGATGCCGGTGATCATGAAGCACCAGATCCCCGACGAGGCCGCCTCCAAGGAGCCCGCGCGCGCCGAATGACCGCGGAAAGCGTTCCCGACTACCTGCCGTTCGCCGAGGGGCCGTTCCGCATGGCGATGGGCCTGATGGCCCTGAAGCCGGCGGACTGGATCGAGATCGACGGCAACTATGCCTCGGAGATCGCCCTGCGCGACCGTCTCCTGGCCGAGCGGCGCGACGACGTCCTGGCGATGCGGCCGGAGGCGGCCGAGGCCTGCCGCGAGGTTCTGGACCAGCTGGCCGGATTCCTGCCGGAGAGGTTTCCCGAACATTTCCGGCGAACCGGCCCGGAACTGCTGAACCACGTCACCGGCGACCGCTGGCCGGTCGAGGGCGAGGTGGCCGATCCGCTGGAGATCGCCGGACGCTTGGTCCAGGAGGATCTCTGCATCCTACAGGAAGTGGACGGCGAACTCCGCCTGACCGCGGGTGTCCTGTGCTTCCCGAACCGCTGGAGGCTTGCCGACAAGCTGGGCCTGCCCATGGTAGGCATCCATGCTCCGGTACCGGCCTATGCCGAGCGCCTGGGCAGGCCGGTCGACCGTTTCCTCGGGCTGCTGACGCCGGACCGTCCGGTCTGGCGGCTGAACTGGTCGCTGACGGATGATTCGACGCTGTTCCAGCCGGTGGGGCACGGCCGGCGCGACACAGACCCGAGTATCACCGCGGAGAATGCCGGGGCACGCGTCTTCCTGCGCGTCGAGCGGCAGACTTTGCGGCGGCTGCCGCGGACCGGCGCCGTCCTCTTCACGATCAGGACCCATCAGCGTCCGATAGGCGCTCTTGCCGACCGACCGCTGGAAGCGGCCCGGTTGGCCTCCGCGGTCCGCGCCTTGCCTGACGATACCGCCCGCTACAAAAGCATCACGCCGTTCCGGTCGGCTCTGCTGGCCTGTCTGGATCGTATGACCGGCGCGTCCGCTGGTGGCTCGGCACAGCGGCTTCGATAGATTTATCGTAGGTCGGTCGCGGCCGAAGGCCGACGCCGACAGCGTGTCCGGAGCGTTAAAGCAGGGTCTCGGCGCTCCGCTCCGACGAACGTCATAAGAAACACTGCGCAGATCTGTAGTAATAATCAGCAAGATAGATCGTAAGCCGGCCCGGCAGTGCGCTGGCCGGGGAAATTGGGTCCGGACAGTGGCTCATAATTGTAACGGTACTTTCCATATTCGCCGGTCTATTTGTCCCCCTCAGAGGATGTTTATTTGAGGTGACGAGATGACCGAGCCAACCGCGCTCGATCAATACCTGATCGAATTGATCAACCGGGCACGACTGGATCCGACCGCGGAAGCCGCGCGCCTGGGCATCGACATCAACCAGGGTCTTTCCGAAGGACAGATCAGCACGGCGCCTAAGCAGCCGCTCACCTTCGATCCGGAGTTGACCGAAGCGGCGCGCGGGCACGCGGAGTGGATGCTGGAGAAGGACGTGTTCTCGCACACGGGCGTCGATGGCAGCAGTCCCGGCATGCGCATGGCGGACGCCGGCTACGAGTTCACCGGCAACTGGCGTTGGGGCGAGAATATTTCATGGCGGGGCACCATCGGACAGGCCGAGGATCCGGTCGAGTCGGTGGGCCGGCAGAACGATGCGCTGTTCCTGAGCCCCGGTCATCGCGAGAACATCCTTCAGGATGATTTCCGCGAGATCGGCACCGCCACCATCACCGGTGAGTTCCAGGGCTACGACACCCTGATGGTCGCCGAGAACTTCGGAAAGACCGGCGACGACCTGTTCCTGACTGGCGTCGCCTATGACGACCTGGACGGCAACGATTTCTACACCCCGGGAGAGGGAAGGGGCGGGATCAATGTCAGCGCGACGCTGATGGGATCGGCCGAGCCGATAACCCTGACGGATCTCACCGGCACGGCCGGCGGCTACGAGATCGCGGCCCAGCCCGGAACCTATGCGGTGACGTTCTCGGGAGGCGGGCTGGCGTCTCCCGTGGTTCAGACCGTGGAGATCGGGAGCGAGAACGTGAAGCTCGACCTGATCGATCCGGATACCGCGGTGCCCGTCCCGGGCAGCGAGGTGGCCGGGGCGTCCGGCATGGACTCGCTGGCCTCGCTGATCGACTATGTGGTGACCGAGACCCGGGGCCTCGACTTCACCGCCCTGGCCGACCATGTCCAAACCGGCGAGCCCTTGCCGGATGCCTGGGTGGACACGCTGCGGGACGGCATTGAGGTCCTGCGGACGGTCGATGTCGATGCGATCGCCGACGAGTTGTCGGGCTATGTCGACCTAGCCGGCCTGCAAGATCTCCAGGCCGTCGACGGCGGGCAGTGGATCTGACCGGCGGCAGTGCCGCGCAACGGGTGCCATGAGCACTCCGTAGCCGTCATGAACCCAAAGGGCCGGCCCGGAATTCCGGGCCGGCCCTGACCGTATCAGTACCGGTAGTGGTCGGGCTTGTACGGGCCGGCGGCCGGGACGCCGATATAGGCCGACTGCTTCTCGGTCAGCTCGGTCAGCTTCACGCCGATCTTGCCGAGGTGCAGGCGGGCGACCTTTTCGTCCAGGTGCTTGGGCAGCACATACACCTTGCGCTCGTACTTGGCGTGGTTCTGCCACAGCTCGAGTTGCGCCAGCACCTGGTTGGTGAAGCTGGCGGACATCACGAAGCTGGGGTGGCCGGTGGCGCAGCCGAGATTGACCAGCCGGCCCTTGGCCAGGACGATCAGCCGCTTGCCGTCCGGGAACACCACCTCGTCCACCTGCGGCTTCACCTCTTCCCAGGTGTAGTTGCGCAAGGAGTCGATCTGGATCTCGCTGTCGAAGTGGCCGATGTTGCAGACGATCGCCCGGTCCTTCATCTGGCGCATGTGATCCTGTGTGATCACGTCCACGTTGCCCGTCGCCGTCACGAAGATGTCGCCCACCGGGGCGGCGTCGTCCATGGTGGTGACCTGATAGCCTTCCATGGCGGCCTGGAGCGCGTTGATCGGATCGATCTCGGTGACCAGGACGCGGGCGCCCTGGCTGCGCAGCGAGGCGGCCGAGCCCTTGCCCACGTCGCCGTAGCCGCAGACCACCGCAACCTTGCCTGCCATCATCACGTCGGTGGCGCGCTTGATGCCGTCCACCAGGCTCTCGCGGCAGCCATACAGGTTGTCGAACTTCGACTTGGTGACGCTGTCATTGACGTTGATCGCGGGCACCTTCAGCGTGCCGGCCTTGACCATGTCGTACAGGCGGTGGACCCCGGTGGTCGTCTCTTCCGACAGCCCGCGGACGTCGTCCAGCATCTCCGGATACTTCTCGTGCATGATCTGGGTGACGTCGCCGCCATCGTCCAGGATCATGTTCGGCGTCCAGCCGTCGGGACCGCGCAGGGTCTGTTCGATGCACCACCAGAACTCCTCCTCCGTCTCGCCCTTCCAGGCGAACACGGGGATGCCGGCGGCGGCGATGGCGGCCGCGGCCTGGTCCTGGGTCGAGAAGATGTTGCACGACGACCAGCGGACGGTCGCGCCCAGGTGGGTCAGCGTCTCGATCAGGACGGCGGTCTGGATCGTCATGTGCAGGCAGCCGACGATCCGCGCGCCCTTGAGCGGCTTGGAATTCCCGAATTCCTCGCGCAGAGCCATCAGGCCGGGCATCTCGGTCTCGGCGATCGCGATTTCCTTGCGGCCCCAGCCGGCGAGCTCGATGTCCTTGACCTTGTAATCAGTGAAACCACTGGCGACGGCCATCTGGAAAACTCCTTGCGGTAACTGCGGTACGGGTGACTGCGCAGGGTTTATCAAGAGCCGCCCTTGCGGGCAAGCATAAAGATATCTTTATGTCTGCAACAATGTGGGGCAAGGGTGCGCCGTACAAAGTTGCGGCGGCCTGCCGCATGTGAAGGATTCAGGGCGGCGCGGGTGCCGTTTCGATAGCGGATCGAAGTGCATGAAGAAATTTCTGGACCGGCAAGCCGAAAGGAATATAACCAACGGCTAATCTTCGCAGTTGCGGGATCGTTGAGGGCGGCCGAATCGCCTTGATCGCCGCATCTCGATCCAGCGATGATTCCCGTGGCCTATGTGGGAGCCGATGCCATGAAGCAGCCGAAACACCAGCCGGAAAAGCCGGTCGCTCCGGCTCGCACGATAGGGACGGCCCTGCAAGTCCTGCTGGGAATCGCTTTCCTGGCCGACTTGGTCTTCCTGGCGACCGTTGGGCTTCATTTGTCCGACGGAGTCGAGGCCACCGGCCTCATCCTGGCCGCCGGGTGCGCGCTCCTGCTGCTGACGGCGTTGGTCGGCGTTACCCGGAGGATCGGCGCGTCCAGGACGGCGGAGCAGGGGTGACCCTGTTCCGCGCCCCGCCGGTCATGCCAGCGCGTTGAAATCGTCGAGCAGGATCGCGATCCGGCCCGCGTCGCTCTGCTCCATGATGACGCGCGCCCGGCGGGTCGCCTCTACAAGGTCAAGCGCCCGGATCCGGCGTTTCACCGCGAGCAGCGATCCGGGCGACATCGAGAGTTCCCGGATGCCGAAGCCCAGGAGCAATGCGGCATAGCGCGGATCGCCCGCGATTTCGCCGCACACGCTGACGGGAATGCGCGCCCGCAGCGCCGCTTCGGTCGAGAACTGGATCAGGCGCAGCACCGCCGGGTGGAGCGGATCGTAGAGGTGGGCCACCTGCTCGTCGCCGCGGTCGATCGCCAAGGTGTATTGGGTCAGGTCGTTGGTCCCGATCGCAAAGAAGTCGCAGGTCGTCGCCAGCGCGTCGGCCGACAGGGCGGCGCCCGGGATCTCGATCATCACGCCGAGCGGCGGCAGCGGATCGGCGATGCGCACGCCGCGCCGCTTCAGCCGGTTGGCGACGCGGATCAGGATCTCGCGGACCTTCCGCACCTCCGAGACGGTGCAGATCATCGGCAGCAGGATGCGGATCGGGCCGTGGGCGCCCGCCCGCAGCATCGCCGCGAGCTGGGTCTCCAGCAGCTTCGGCTCGCGCAGGGACAGCCGGATGGCACGCAGCCCCAGCGCCGGGTTGGCGCAGTCCGCGAAGTGGCCGCCCAGCGAGGTCGCCAGCTTCTCTCCCCCGACGTCCAGGGTGCGTGCGGTCACGGTGCGGCCCTGCATGCCCTCGACGATGCCCTTCAGGCTCTCGTACTGCTCCTCCTCGTCGGGCAGGTCGTCCCGGTTCATGTAGAGGAACTCGGTCCGCAGCAGGCCGACGCCGGCGGCGCCGCAGTCCATCGCGCCCTCGACGTCGCGCGGCATCTCGATGTTCGCGTTCAGCACGATCGACGTGCCGTCGCGGGTCACCGCCGGCAGGTCGCGCAGGCGCTTCAACGCCTCCCGTTCGCGGGCCAGGTCCTGCTGGCGCGACTGGAAGCCGTTCAGGGTCGCCGAACCCGGATTGACGAAGACCCGGCCGGAGATGCCGTCCACCACCACCCGGTCGCCGGTGCGCACCCCATGCATCAGTCCCGCGACGCCCAGCACCGCGGGCAGCCCCAGCGACCGCGCCATGATCGCCGTGTGGCCTTCGGCGCCGCCCAGGACTGTGGCGAAGCCGCCGATCCGGCGCGGGTCCATCAGGGCGGTGTCGGCGGGAGTCAGTTCCTCCGCGATGATGATGCTGCCTTCGGGCACCTGGGAGAACGCCTGGAACTTGCGCTGCATCAGCACCCGGATCAGCCGGGCGCCCACTTCGCGCACGTCGGCGATGCGCGCCGAGATATAGGTGTCGTTCATCTCCGCGAAGCTGTGCGCCAAGGCGGCGATCTCCGCCTGGACGGCCCCTTCAGCGTTGATCCGGTCCTGCAGTATCCGGCGCTCCACGCCGCGCGTCAGCCGGGAATTGGACAGCATGGCCAGATGGGCGTCGAGCAGGAACCCCACATCCTCCGCCGCCGACTCCGGCAGGAGCGACGCCTTCTCCTTCAGCTTGCGGATCTGCCGGCAAGCCTTGCCCGTGGCTTCTACGAATCGAGCCCGCTCCGCCTCGACCTGGTCCTCGGCGATCTGGTACTCGGGCACCTGGAGCGTTCCGCTGTCGACCACGTAGGCGGGGCCGACGGCGATGCCGGAGGAGACGCCCAGTCCGCGCAGCATGCGTTCGGGCGACGCATGCCCGACGGGGGAGGTTCCGGGGATCCTGTTGTCCGGCGGCTCCGGCGGCTTGGAGGAGTTCCTGTCAGTCTTCATCGAACTTGCGCCCGATCAGGTCCACCAGCGCCGTGACCGCCGGTTCCGCCTGGTTCCCATAGGCGCGCAGGGTGACGGTGCAGCCCTGGCTGGCCGCAAGCATCATCAGGCCCATGATCGACTGGCCGGACACGATCATGTCGTTCCGTTCGACCTCGACTTCCGCGTCGTACAGGGCCGCCAGCTTGACGAACTTGGCCGCCGCCCGCGCATGCAGGCCGCGCTGGTTGCAGATGGTTACGGTGTCGCAGGCGTCCGGGGCCTTGCCGCCGGAGGCATTCTCAGTGCCGGATGCCGACATTTTCCAGTCCTTGGGCTCAATTATCGGACAGCAGCGTCGATGCGACGTTGATGTATTTCTGTCCGGCGTCGCGGGCGGCGAGCACCGCATCCGCCAGCTTCTCGGAACGCCGGACGCTGGCGAGCTTGATCAGCATGGGCAGGTTGACCCCGGCGATGACCTCGACCTTGGCCTTGTCCATCACGCTGATGGCGAGGTTGCTGGGTGTGCCGCCGAACATGTCCGTCAGCAGGACGACGCCGCTGCCGTCGTCCACCTCCGCGACGCTGTTCAGGATGTCGAGCCGGCGCTGCTCCATGTCGTCATCGGGACCGATGCAGACCGCGGCGACCTGCTCCTGCTCTCCCACGACGTGCTCGAGTGCCGCGATGAATTCGGTCGCGAGACGCCCGTGCGTTACAAGAACCATTCCGATCATCGAACTTCCTTCTATCCAACCGATCTGAGCGCCGGCTTGTCATTTCAGCGTCATCCCTGCCGGGTGCCGCTCCGTTCAAGGTCGCGATGGGTAAGCCCTACCTTGTAACCCTGGCCGCCGAGCCATTCGGCCAGTGACTTCGCCACGAAGACCGACCGATGCCGGCCGCCGGTGCAGCCGATCGCGATCGTCAGGTAGCTCTTTCCTTCCTGGTTGTAGCGCGGCAGGAGCGGCTGCAACAGGTCGGTCAGATGCCTGAAGAAGGCTTCGAAGTCGGGATCCTCCGCCACCCTCGCGGCGACCGGTGCGTCCAGTCCGGTCAGGGGCCGCAGGCGCGGATCGTAATGGGGATTGGTTAAGAATCGTACATCGAAGACCAGGTCGGCTTCGCGCGGAACGCCCTGCCGGAACGAGAACGACGTGACGAAAACATGGAGAGTCGGCTCGGCGCTCAGCTTGAAGTGTCCGGCCAGGATGCGGCGCAGGTCATGGATCGACAGCAGGGACGTGTCGATCGTGACGTCCGCCCGCTCCTTCAGCGGGGCAAGCAGGGTCCGTTCGCGGAGGATGCCGTCGGCTACCGGGCGGTCCACGGCGAGCGGATGACGCCGCCGCGTCTCGGTGTAGCGTCGCTGCAGGATCTCGTCGGCGCATTCCAGGAAGATCAGCCGCACCGCCAGGTCCGGGCGCGCGGCCAGAGCCTCGATCCGCGCCATCAGCGCGTCGGAACTGAAGTGCCGCGTTCGGGCATCGACCGTGATGGCCACGGGCCGGGACAGCAGGTCGCCCTGTTCGACAAGCGCGTCGACCATGTTCATCGGCAGATTGTCCACCGCCTCGTAGCCGAGATCCTCGAGGCATTTCAGCGCGGTGGAGAGGCCGGCCCCCGACATGCCGGTGACGATGGCGACGGTGCGGGGCCTTGTCGCGTCCGGGGAGGGGGCCCGGGCCGGATCTTGGGAGAGATCGCCGGCGATCCCTCCCTCGGGAACTGGAGTCGTCATGGGAGGTCCGGCACAGGCTCGAGGGCGCCCGCCCTGAGGCGTGCCGCGGCGAGCCTCACCTTGGCCGGCGTCGAGGCGTGAAAGGGAGCGAGGGTGACACGGCGAATCGGACGGTCGAGCAGCAGGCAGGTCTCGACTTCCGGCAGGCGCTCGATCCGGTCGTCGGCCGCGAGGTCGACGACGAGCCCGACCGGGGAAGCGCGAACGGCGTCGACCGGCAGGATGCCGATGCCCCGGACTTCCAGCAGCCCGGCAAGCGGTTTCGGAGCCCGGGCCATCACGCGGCCCGCCGCATCCAGGGTCAGCTCGATCTGGTCATCGGCGACCAGGCGCGCACCGCCGTCGATCAGGCGCAGTGCCAGATCGGACTTGCCGCTGCCGGAGGGCCCCCGCAACAGGACGCCTAGACCCGACAGCGCGACGCACGTGCCGTAGATCATTAACATGGTCTGGGGAGGTTGCTGTGCCCGCGTCCCGCTGTCAATGCTCAGCCGCCGAGATAAATAGCTCTTTCGGGACTTGCGACGCGATTTCGGTCCTGCCGGCGCGTCCCGGATCGGCCGCCGCGCCGATGGCCGGCGCGGCGGCGCGTCGGGTGCTCAGTGCAGCTTCAACTCCCCATCGACGAAGCGGCATTCGCTCGGCGTGATGATGGAGTTGGACGCGACCTTCACGGAGTGCAGCTTGCCATCCAGTTCGCGTTCCCAGAAGGTCAGGAACTTGCGCAGCACGGGGTAGCGGGGGGCTAGGTCCAGGTCCTGCCAGATGTAGCTCTGCAGGAGCCCGGGATGGTCCGGCATGTGGTACAGGATCTCGGCGACGGTCAGGCGATAGTCACGCAGCTGAAGACTCAAACTTGCCATGCAGATCTCCTCCGTGGTTGCGACCGGTGGAACTCCCGACATCTTGATCTTCGTCCGAGTGTGCCGTTGGGCAATTTGCCTGACAAGCAAAATCATCCTTTCTAATCAGTAAGTTAGCAGCCGATCACCAGGGCTGCTGCCAGCCTGTGCGGCGGCGTTGAAAAAATCCGCAAAAACCCTCTTGAAACGGATTCCGGCTTCAATTAGCTAGTTGGCACTTCTCGGGCGAGAGTGCTAACAGCGTGTGCCGCGCACGCTCGGCCGGGGTCCATTGATCCCATGTTTTGTGGGCCGGCCAGACCGGCCCGGTTCTGGATTTGGAGGAGATTCCGCGATGAAGTTCCGTCCTCTGCATGACCGCGTGGTGGTTCGCCGGGTGGAGCAGGAAAGCAAGACCGCCGGCGGCATCATCATCCCGGACACGGCCAAGGAGAAGCCGCAGGAAGGCGAAGTGATCGCCGTCGGTCCCGGAGCCCGCGACGAGTCCGGCAAGGTCCATGCACTCGACGTCAAGGCCGGCGACCGCGTGCTGTTCGGCAAGTGGTCCGGCACCGAGGTCAAGATCGACGGCGTCGACTACCTGATCATGAAGGAATCGGACCTGCTGGGCGTGCTCGACGGGACGCCTGCCGCCGCCGCCAAGGCCGCCTGACCGGCGCCGTCCGATCCGGACCTGAAGTTTCCAGCCTCAACATTTCCAATCAGGGTTTACGAACATGGCTGCCAAGGAAGTCAAGTTCAGCATCGACGCGCGCAACAAGATGCTGCGCGGCGTCGACATTCTGGCCGATGCCGTCAAGGTGACGCTGGGCCCGAAGGGCCGCAACGTGGTGCTGGAGAAGAGCTTCGGCGCACCGCGCATCACCAAGGACGGCGTGACGGTCGCCAAGGACATCGAGCTGTCCGACAAGTTCGAGAACATGGGCGCGCAGATGGTGCGCGAGGTCGCCAGCAAGACCAACGACCTGGCGGGCGACGGCACCACCACCGCGACCGTGCTGGCGCAGGCGATCGTGCGCGAGGGCGTGAAGTCGGTCGCGGCCGGCATGAACCCGATGGACCTGAAGCGCGGCATCGACCTGGCGGTGGAAGCCGTGGTCAACGCCGTCAAGTCCTCCTCCAAGAAGATCAACACCAACGCGGAGATCGCCCAGGTCGGCACGATCTCGGCCAACGGCGAACGCGAGATCGGCGAGATGATCGCCCGCGCCATGGAGAAGGTCGGCAACGAGGGCGTCATCACCGTCGAGGAGGCGAAGTCGCTGGAGACCGAGCTGGAAGTGGTCGAGGGCATGCAGTTCGACCGCGGCTATCTCAGCCCCTACTTCGTCACCAACGCGGACAAGATGCAGGCGGAGCTGGAGAACCCCTTCATTCTCCTGCACGAGAAGAAGCTCTCCGGCCTCCAGGCCCTTCTGCCGGTCCTCGAGGCCGTCGTCCAGAGCAGCCGTCCGCTGGTGATCGTCGCCGAGGACGTCGAGGGCGAGGCGCTGGCCACCCTGGTGGTCAACAAGCTGCGCGGCGGCCTGAAGATCGCCGCGGTCAAGGCCCCGGGCTTCGGTGACCGCCGCAAGGCGATGCTGGAGGACATGGCCATCCTGACCGGCGGCCAGGTCATCAGCGAAGACCTCGGCATCAAGCTGGAGAACGTGACGATCGACATGCTGGGTACCGCCAAGCGCGTCGTCATCACCAAGGAGAACACCACGATCGTCGACGGCGCCGGGTCGAAGGACGACATCAACGCCCGCTGCACCCAGATCCGCCAGCAGATCGAGGAGACCACCAGCGACTACGACCGCGAGAAGCTGCAGGAGCGGCTGGCCAAGCTGGCCGGCGGCGTCGCGGTGATCCGCGTCGGCGGCGCCACCGAGGTCGAGGTGAAGGAGCGCAAGGACCGCGTCGACGACGCGATGCACGCGACCCGCGCCGCGGTCGAGGAAGGCATCGTCGCCGGCGGCGGCGTGGCCCTGCTCTACGCCACCAAGGCGCTCGACGCGATCAAGCCGGCCAACGACGACCAGCGGGTCGGCGTCGAGATCATCCGCCGCGCCTTGCAGGCTCCGGCGCGCCAGATCGCGGTGAACGCCGGCGTCGACGGCTCGATCGTGGTCGGCAAGCTGATCGAGCAGACCGACACCAGCTTCGGCTACGACGCCCAGACCAACCAGTACGGCGACATGTTCCAGTTCGGCGTGATCGACCCGACCAAGGTCGTCCGCACCGCGCTGCAGGACGCCGCTTCGGTCGCCGGCCTGCTGATCACCACCGAGGCGATGGTGGCCGACAAGCCGGAGAAGAAGGCTCCCCCGGCCGGCATGCCCGGCGGCGGCATGGGCGACATGGACTTCTGATCCGGTCGATCAATATAATCGTATCGATGCAATCGCCTTGGGCGGCCCGCTTGGGCCGCCCTTTTTCATGGCGGCCCCCGGCGGCTCCGGACCGCCGACCCGGCGAATCCCTCTGTCGCTCCCCCATATCCGAGGCTATCTGAGTCATCGGTGGCCGAGAATGGAAGAGCACTGCGATGGAATGGTGGCATCCCGACAGTTTCGCCCGGCGGCGTCCGTTCCTGGAAGGCAGGGCGCTTATCGCCTCCAGGCTGCGGACCTGGTTCGAAGGGCAAGGCTTCATCGAAGTCGAAACTCCGGCCCTCCAGGTGTCGCCGGGCCTGGAGCCCCACCTGATCGCGTTCTCGACCGAGCTTGTCGGCCCCAACCCGGACGACCGGCGCACCCTCTATCTGCACACCAGTCCCGAATTCGCCATGAAGAAGCTGCTGGTGGCGGGAGTGCCCAAGCTGTTCCAGCTTGCCAAGGTGTTCCGCAACGGCGAGCGGTCGGGAACGCACAGCCCGGAATTCACCATGCTGGAGTGGTACAGGGCAGGGGCCGGCTACCGCGACCTGATGGAGGACTGCACCGCCCTTGTCCGCGCGGCGGCCCGCACCGGAGGGCGCGAGGGATTCGAGTGGCGTGGGCGGGACTGCGATCCGTTCGCCCCGTGGGAGGTGCTGACCGTCGCCGACGCCTTCGACCGCCACGCCGGCATCGACCTGCTCGCGACCGCGCCCGATCCGCAGGCACCCGACACGGAAATGCTGGCCCGCGAGGCGGAACGCATCGGGATTTCCGCCCATCCCGGGGACAGCTGGGAGGACATCTTCTTCCGTATCTCCCTTGACCTGATCGAACCGAACCTCGGCATGGAACGGCCGACCTTCCTGACGGACTATCCGGTTTCCATGGCGGCGCTGTCCCGGCCCAGGCCCGATGATCCGCGCGTCGCAGAGCGGTTCGAGCTCTATGCCTGCGGCCTGGAACTGGCGAACGCCTTCGGGGAACTGACCGATGCCGCTGTCCAGCGAGCCCGGTTCGAGGCAGACATGGACCTCAAGGAGCGGCTCTACGGCACCCGCTATCCGATCGACCCGGACTTCATGGCGGCGCTGGAGTTCGGCATGCCGGAGAGCGCGGGAATTGCCCTGGGGTTCGACCGGTTGGTCCTGCTATGCACCGGGGCGGAGGAGATCGCCGACGTCCTCTGGGCGCCGGTGGCCGGTTTCGAAAGGTGACGCGATTGACCCTATTTCCTCTGAAGAAGATCCCGCTGCAACTCCTGCTGTCCGTGGGGCTGCTGCTGACGGCCTCCTGCGCCAGCCTGGAGCCGAACCCGCTGCTCGGGCGCTGGACCCTGTCGTCGCCGATGGCTCCCGGCCTGGTCCTGGGAACCTACGAATTCCGGCGGTCCAGCATGACCGCCTTCGGGGTGACCCAGCGGGTGGAGTATTCGGTCGAGGGCAACGACGTGCTGGTCCTGCCCGAAGCGCTCGGGATCGGGCTGGAGATCACCGTGGTGGACGAGGATACCGCCCGGCTCAACGATCCGGTGACCGGCGGCCTTGTGACGCTGCGCCGGCTTCGGAGCTGAGGTCCGGCGCCGCGGCGAGCTGCTGTTCCCGATGGAAGACGAACAGGCCGCTGGCGACGATCAGGGCCGCCCCCGCCGCGATCCACAGGTCGGGAACGTCGCCCCAGATGATCCAGCCCAGCGCCAGCGCCCAGACCAGAGAAGTGTACTGGTAAGGAACCACCACCGCAGCGGGGCTTATCTTCAGCGAACGGTTGACCAGGGCATGGGCGGCCAGCGCCACCAGGCCCAGGACGCCGAGCAGGCCCAGGTGCGGCCATGTCGGCGGCGTCCAGTAGAACGGCATGGCGACGGCGCCCGCCGCCCCGACACCCAGCGTCTGGAACACCAGCAGCGTCAGCCCGCCGGTTCCCCGCAGCGAGCGCGTCGAAATCAGCATCAGGGCGAAGGTGAAGCTGCCGCCCAGCGCGGCCAGCGCGCCGAAGCCCAGGATGTCGCCGGTCGGCCTCAGCACCATGAGCACCCCGGCGAATCCCACGGCGATCGCGCACCAGCGCCGGGCGCCGACCTTCTCGCCCAGCAGCGGCACGGACAGGGCCGTCACGAACAGCGGCGCCGCCATGTAGATCGTCATCACGTCGGCGAGCGGCAGCACCCGGACCGACAGGTAGAACAGCGCGACCTCGGCGATCATCAGCACGACCCGGACAAGATGGGCGATCGGCTTGTCCGTCCGCATCACCCGGACCGGGCCGGCGCGGAGGATCAGCGGGGCCAGGATCAGGAGCGACGCGGCGCTTCGGACGGCGAGGATCATCGGCACCGGATAGATCTCCACCAGCCACTTGCCCATCGCGTCGTTCAGCGTGAACAGCGACATCCCCAAAACCATGCAGAGGATTCCCAGCCGGTTGTCCGGCCGGTCCTCGGGGGAAGCGAAGGCGGTCGATGAACCGGCCGTGGGAGCGGCGCGCGGGGCGGTAGAGGACAAGCAGGAAACTCCGGATCAGGCGGCTTCGCGCTCGAGGCGGCGATGGAGAAAGGCCAGCACGGCCGCTTCCTCCGGCTTGAGGGCGTCGAGGCCGGAGCGAAGGTCGTCTTCTACCTGATCCTTCAACTGGGTGACCAGATCCCCTTCGAGATAGCAGTCGAGCACCTGGGGATGGATGTAGCATTTCCGGCAGATCGCCGGCGTGTTGCCGAGCCGGGCGGAAACCCGTTCGATGGCGGCGCGCAGGTTCCGCTTGGCGGCGGCCTTCGTGTCGAAGCTTTCGAACTCGGCCAGCGCCAGCGCCGCCAGCACGGTGCCGGCCCAGGTCCGGAAATCCTTGGCGGAGAAATCCTTCCCGCTGATCTCCCTCAGATAGTCGTTCACGTCCTGCGAGGTGACACCGTGCCGGGTGCCGTCGTCGTCGAGATACTGGAACAGGTGCTGGCCCGGCACGTCCTGGCAGGACTTTACGATGCGGGCGATCCGGCGGTCCTTGACCTGCAGGTTCCAGACCTTGCCGCTCTTGCCCTTGAACTCGAACCGCAGCTTGCCGCCGTCCACCTCCACGTGGCGGTCCAGCAGGGTAGTCAGGCCGAAGCTCTTGTTCTCCTTCGAATATGTCGCGTTGCCGACCCGGATCAGGGTGTTTTCCAGCAGGTGGACGACGGTCGCCAATACCTTCTCGCGCGGCAGTCCGCGCTTGCCCATATCGGCCGCTATGCGCTCCCGGATCGCGGGAAGCGCCCGGCCGAACTCCAGCATGCGCTCGTACTTGGTGCTGTCGCGCACTTCCCGCCATCGGGGATGGTAGCGGTACTGCTTGCGGCCCCGGTCGTCGCGGCCGGTCGCCTGGATATGTCCGTTAGGGTCGGGGCAGATCCAGACGTCCGTATAGGCGGGCGGGATCGCCAGCGACTTGATCCGGTCCAGGTCCGCCTTGTCCTTCAGGGCGCCGCCGTCGGGCTTCCGGTAGCTGAACCCCTTGCCCGACTTCCGCCGCCGGATACCCGGTTCCTCGTCCGAGACATAGACCAGCCCGGCCTGTTCGGCGGCGGCGGGCGGGTCGACGATAGTGCCTTCTTCTTCGTTCACGCGGATCGCGCCGTCCTGCATTCTGACTTCCTTGGCCTCGGTTACTTCGGCTGGGACTCAATGCAATAACGCTTTGAGAAGAAAATCAGCGCAGCCGACTTGTCGGGCGGGACCTTGCGGGCACTTCGGTTGTTCTCTCGTCACGAAATGTCGAACCTGAGATTTCTCAATCTTTCCATCGAGGCCGATCCGTGAGCAGAACGCCGCCTGTCGTCAATACCGTCCGCCGGTCACGCATCCAGGAAGGTCTTCCCTTTCCTCTGGGTGCGACCTGGGACGGGCTGGGTGTGAATTTTGCCCTGTTTTCCGCTCACGCCACCAAGGTCGAGCTATGCCTGTTCGACAAGGACGGCAAGCGGGAGCTGGAGCGTATCGAACTGCCGGAATACACGGACGAGGTCTGGCATGGCTACCTGCCCGACGCCCGGCCGGGTACCGTCTACGGCTACCGCGTCCATGGCCCCTATGAGCCGGCCGCCGGGCACCGCTTCAACCCGAACAAGCTTCTGCTCGACCCCTATGCCAAGGCCCTGGTCGGCCATATGCGCTGGTCCGACGCCCATTTCGGATACCGCATCGGCTCGCCGCGCGACGACCTGTCGTTCGACCGGCGCGACAGTGCGCCGGGCATGCCGAAATGCCGCGTGGTCGATCCCGCCTTCACCTGGGGCCATACCCAGGCGCCGCGGATTCCGTGGGAAAGGACGATCTTCTACGAGACCCATGTGGGCGGCTACACGATGCGCCACCCCGCGGTGCCGCCTCAGCTCCAGGGGACCTATGCCGGCCTGGCCCACCAGGACGTCGTCGATTACATCCGCAGCATCGGCATCACGTCGATCGAGCTCCTGCCGGTCCATGCCTTCCTGGACGACCGGCACCTGCTCGAACGCGGCCTGCGGAACTACTGGGGCTACAACACGATCGGCTTCTTCGCGCCGGAGCCCCGCTATTCGGCTTCGGGAACGATCGGCGAGTTCAAGGAGATGGTCGCCCGTTTCCACGACGCGGGCATCGAGGTGATCCTGGACGTCGTCTACAACCATACCGCCGAGGGCAACGAGCGCGGCCCGACGCTGTCATTCAAGGGCATCGACAACGCCTCGTATTACCGCCTCGCGCCGGACCCGCGTTACTACATCAACGACACCGGGACGGGGAACACGCTGAACGTGTCCCATCCGCGGGTGCTTCAGATGGTGACCGACAGCCTGCGCTACTGGGCGACCGAGATGCGGGTGGACGGGTTCCGCTTCGATCTGGCGACCATCCTGGGGCGCGAGCCGCACGGCTTCGACCAGGGCGGTGGATTCCTGGATGCCTGCCGCCAGGATCCGATCCTCTCGCGCGTCAAGCTGATCGCCGAGCCATGGGACATCGGCCCCGGCGGTTACCAGGTCGGCGGCTTCCCGCCGGGCTGGGCGGAGTGGAACGACCGGTACCGCGATACCGTCCGCAGCTACTGGAAAGGCGACGAGGGCAAGCTCCCGGAATTGGCATCGCGCCTGACCGGTTCCAGCGACTTTTTCGAAAAGCGCGGCCGGCGCCCTTGGGCGAGCGTCAACTTCATCACCGCCCATGACGGCTTCACCCTGAACGACCTCGTCTCCTACAACGAGAAGCACAACGAGGCCAACGGGGAGAACAACAACGACGGCCACTCCAACAACCACAGCTGGAACCACGGCGTCGAGGGGCCGACCGACGATCCCGAGATCAGGACGCTGCGGGAGCGGCAGAAGCGCAACATGCTGGCCACGCTGCTGTTCTCGCAGGGCACGCCGATGATCCTGGCCGGCGACGAGTTCGGCAATACCCAGGGCGGAAACAACAACGTCTACTGCCAGAACAGCGAGATCGGCTGGATCAACTGGGACAAGATCGACGAGCAGGACCAGGATCTGATCGAGTTCGTCCGGGAGGTGGTGGCACTCCGCCAGTCCCATCCGCTGCTGGGCCTGCCGAAATTCCTGCACGGCCACCAGGACAAAGAGCTGGGTTTCAAGGACATCACCTGGATCACGCCGGCCGGCGAGGAGAAAAGCTCGGAGCAGTGGCAGGACCCGCTGGCCCGGTGCGTCGGCATGCTGCTCGACGGACGGGTCGCCCGCGGGCTCCAGCAGCAGGCCAAGGGCAATTCCGGCGACATCCTGATGCTGGTGATCAACTCATACCACGAGGATCTGCCGTTCAAGATGCCCGCCGTGCCGGGAGTGGTCGGCTGGCAGTCCCTGCTCGACACGGCCCATCCCGGCAAGAAGCCGTCCCTGCTCGACACCGGCGGCGAGATCACTGCGGCCGGGCGCAGCCTCGTCCTGCTGACGGCGCTCCATGACGGGGCGGTCTGGACCAGCGCCGAGTCCGCCCGCGAGCGGCTGGCAATGCCCGAGGTCGATCCGATCCCCGAACCGCTGGAGGACGATGTCCCCCTCGACGCGCCGACGGCGGCCGAACTGGCGGCGATCGATCCGGCCGACCATGGACAGCCGGCCGAGGAGGCCTCGCCGGAAGAAGCCGAGGCTCAGCAAGCCGAACCGAGCGAGACACCGGTAAAATGAGCGACGTGCTGGGGCCTGACGAGGAGCGGTTCCGCGCTCTCGCCGACAGCGCTCCGGTCCTGATCTGGATGTCCGAGACCGCCGGGCGCGGCCTCTATTTCAACCGCGCCTGGCTGGACTTCACCGGCCGCCCGCTGGAGCGGGAGGTCGGCGAAGGCTGGCTGGAGATCCTGCATCCCGACGACAAAGGCCAGCTGGATGCGGCGTTCGAGGCTTTCCAAGCCCGGCGCCCGTTCCAGATCCAGTTCCGCCTGCGCCGCAAGGACGGCGTCTGGCGCTGGATGTTGAATACCGGCAAGCCGCGCTTCACGCCGGAAGGGGTTTTTGCCGGCTATACAGGCAGTTGCGTGGACATCACCGAACGGTTCGAGGCGGAGGAGGAAGCGCGCCGCCAGCTCCGGCTGATGCGGACGATCACCGACAACGCCGCCGAGGCGCTGTTCCTGATGGATGCGCAGCGCCGGATTTCGTTCGTTAACCCGGCGGCCGAGCGCATGTTCGGCTGGCCGGCGGAGGAATTGGCGGGCAAGGACCTGCACGACGCCTTGCATTACAAGTACCCGGACGGCCGGCCGTTTCCCATCGAGGAGTGTCCGCTCAACGGGATCCTCTCTACCCGCAGCACGCTCCGCGAACACGAGGACGTCTTCTTCCGGCGCGACGGCTCCAGGGTGGACGTGCTGTGCTCCGTGGCGCCCATCCTGAGCGGCGACGGGGTCGACGGCGCGGTTCTCGTCGTCCACGACATCACCGAGCAGAAACGGGTCGAGGCCGGCATCCTGCAGGCCAACCAGGAACTGGTCGCGGCGTTGAACGAGCGCGAGGTGCTGCTGAAGGAGGTTCACCACCGGGTAAAGAACAACCTTCAGGTCGTGGTCAGCCTGTTGCGGCTGCAGGCGAGCCGCCTGCGCGACGAGACCGGGGTCGATGCCCTGCGCGAAAGCCTGAACCGGGTTTCGGCGATGAGCACGATCCACGAGCTGCTCTACCGTTCGACGACGCTGGCCGACATCGATTTCGCCGAGGTGCTGCGGACGTTGACCGCCAACCTTCACGACGCTTATGGATTGTCCGAGGATCGGGTGGTCAGCGTGGTCGAGGCGGCCGAGCCCGTGCCGGTCAGCATGGATGCCGCGGTGCCCCTGGCGCTGATCGCCAACGAGCTGATCTCCAACGCCTTCAAGCATGCGTTTCCCGGTGGCGCCACCGGGGAGGTCAGGGTCGGCCTGGCGCGGCAGGGCGATACCGCGGTGTTGCGCGTGGCCGACACGGGGCCCGGCTTCACGCCGCCGCCGCGGCGGTCCAGCCTCGGCATCATGCTGGTCGATCGCCTCGTCCGGCAGATCTCGGGCCGGCTCGACCTGGAACCGCCGCCGGGAACACGTTATCGTCTGACGTTCTCCCTGGAATGACTTCAAGGTGTCGCGAACCGGCGGATCGTCCTGTCGGGCCGGTGTTCCGGCGGGGAAGGGGGAAATCATGACCGATGGCGAATGGCCGCCGCGATCCGGCGGCGGCGCTTGGCAGTTCGAAACCGTAGCCGGATCGGGCGGGGAACGACGCGACTTCCGGATCACGCTCGGGCTGCGGGAGGGGTGGAGCCGGTCCGGCAGGATCTACGACATCGAGCAGGCGGTGAGGGTCGCCCACGATTGGATGAAGCGTCGCGCCGATGCGGGGCAGCCGTTCCTGTCCGGCATGTTCACCCGCGGCGAGGTGGTCTATGCCTGGCCGGGGGCCGGCGGCGCCGGCAGCAAGGGCGCCGCCGGCAGCGATCGGGAACCGGTGGCGATCTTCACCGGCGAGGCCCTTCCGCTCTACAGCGGCGATCTGGACGACGAGTCGATCTGCGCCCTGCTCAACGACTTGGCCTCGGAAATGGGGCGGGTGCTCGGGCAGGAGGATCTCCACCTCGCCTACAAGGACCGTGCCTGGGTGCTGCGCCGTGTCCGCGACCCAGGCCGAGGGTAGCGATTGGCTGCGAGCGACAAAGTGCGGCATCCGAAGCGGCCTTTACAAGGAACCGGGAGCGTGGTGGATTGGCGCCACGTGACAGGCATGCGGATCGGCAGGAGAATCGAAATTGATGGCCGCGCTTGACGTTCGGCCCGTCTTCTACGTGATCGGCAGCCTCATCACCATCTTGGCAGTCGCCATGCTGGCCCCGATGCTGGTCGACCTCGCCGCCGGAAGCTCGGACTGGAAAGTATTCGGCACCGCCTCGGCCTTGACGCTGTTCTTCGGCGTCCTGCTGCTGCTGACCAACTGGACGCCGACCATAACGCTGAACCTCAGGCAGACCTTCCTCCTGACGACCTTGAGCTGGGTGATCGTCTGCCTGTTCTCGGCGCTCCCCTTCATGTTCTCGGTCATCAACCTGAGTGCGACCGACGCCTATTTCGAGGCCATGTCCGGCCTGACGACCACCGGGTCCACGGTGATCGCCGGGCTGGACACCCTGCCGCCCGGATTGCTGCTGTGGCGGGCGCTGACCCAGTGGCTGGGCGGCATCGGCATCGTCGCCATGGGTATCGCGATCCTGCCGTTCCTGCGGGTCGGCGGCATGCAGCTGTTCCGCTCCGAGTCGTCGGATAGGTCCGACAAGGTGGTGGCGCGGGCCTCCGACCTGGCGATCTGGCTTGGCTGGGTCTACCTGGCACTGACGGTCATGACCACCGTGGCCCTGCGGTTCAGCGGCATGACGCTGTTCGACGCGGTGACCCACGCTATGACGGCGGTCTCGACCGGCGGATTCTCCACCCGCGACCCGTCGATCACCGCCTGGGAGAGCGACGCGATCGAATGGGTGCTGGTCGTTGCCATGCTCGCCGGCGGAATGCCCTTCGTCCGCTTCCTCAGCTTCGCCAAGGGGGACCCCGGCGCGATCTGGCGCGACACCCAGGTGCGCTGGTACATCGGGTTTCTGGCTGTGGTCTCGATCGCGTTGGGGACGTGGCTCTCCCTGCGGGAGGACCTGAGCTGGTACGACGGTGTCCGGCTCGCGATGTTCAACGTCGTTTCGGTGGTGACCACGACGGGCTTCGCGTCGGCCGACTACAACAGTTGGGGACCTCTCGCGATCGCGGCGTTCCTGGTGCTCACCTTGGTCGGCGGCTGCACCGGCTCGACCGCCGGCGGCATCAAGATCTTCCGGTTCGAGATCCTGTTCCTGGTGTTGAAGAAACAGCTCATCCGGCTCTACAGCCCGCATCGCGTGATGCCGATGACCTACAATGAGAAGTTGGTCGATAACGACATCATGCTGTCGGTAATGAGCTTCGGCTTCATGTTCATGGCGTTTCTGCTGGTTTTCACCATCGCGCTGGGTGCCGCCGGGCTCGACCTCGTGACCGCCCTGTCCGGCGCCGCCACGGCGCTGGCCAATGTCGGTCCGGGCCTGGGTCCGATCATCGGACCGGTCGGCAACTTCGCTCCGCTGCCGGACAGCGCCAAGTGGATCCTGACCGCCGGAATGCTGCTGGGACGGCTGGAGTTCTTCACCGTGATCGTCCTGATGAACCCCAACTTCTGGCGCGGATGAACCGCCGCTAAGGTGCCGCCATCGCCTTCCGGCCGAGCCCCTCCAGGGCCCGCGAGCCACGCGTCAGCAGCAAGTCGGCGCGGCTGGAGCCGCCCACCAGCTCGATCATCCGGATGGCCCCGAACAGGCGCGATCCCGCCACCATTGCCTCGGCGTGGCGGGTACCGCCTGATTCCAGCTCCTGGATCAGCAAGCCGGCGCTGCGCTCCAACTCCTCCTCGATCATCTTCAGCGTGCTTTCGACCATGCCGCCCAGCCCCAGGGGAGCGGCGATTCGGGTGCAGCGGCGGAGCGCCCGGGCATGGTCCTCGGCCTGCTGGAGCCGATCCATCGACAGTTCCCCTTCGAGGGCGGCCGGCAGGATCCGGCCCGGCGCGGCGTCTATGACGCCGGACTGGATCAATCCCCTCACGGCGCCGCGCACCGTCTGCAAGCGGCTGGCGACCGAATCGTCGTAAGCCGAGTCGAGGGCGCTGCCGGCCGAGATCAGGCCGTCGATCAAGCTTTCGGCCAGGGTTACCGCATCGCCCGGCCGCGTCGACAAGGTCGCGTCGCCCGTCAGGTGATGGGACCGTTCCTCCAGGTTCCTGACCACCATCGATCCGAGCCGGGCTATGATCAGCGGCTTCTGCGCCCGGGCATGCCTGCCGAAATCCATGTCCTCCAGGCGCTGGAGCAGGGAAGCCGGGTTGGCGAGCCGGCCGGCGACCACCAGCAGGACCTGGAGCGGTCGTCCCGGATCGCCCCTGGCGACCATCTGGATCTGGTGCTCGATCACCGCGATGTCGGTGGCCGACAGATAGGTGATCGGCTTCTCCGGCAGCAGGGGCTTCAACTCCTCGATCGCCTCGGCGCAATCGAGGAAAGGCATCACCGACTCGACGTCGCGGCGCAGGGTTGTCGCGGGTATGTCGCCGGCCGGGGGTTCGGGCAGGTCGAGGCGGCGTTTCAGCACCTCCGCGGCGGCGCGCCACAATTGCCGGCCGATGGCCTGATGCCCCGCGGCATCGTCCGGATCGGTCGCGGCGCTGTTGTGCTGCAGCAGGTTCAGCAATTTCGGATCGATGCCGTTTTCCACGATCCGCCAGATCGGGATGATCGCCCGCCGCTGGACGCCGCCGATGCTCCCGACCCGCCCGCCGCCGTCCAGCACGTCCTCGAAAGGCAGGCACATCAGGCGGGTCAGGCTAGGGCGCCGCTGGGGCCGGACCTGGGTGAGGCGCGGGCGGATCGTGGCCAGCGTGTCCTCGACCTCGGGCCGCTCCCGGACCTGCTCCAGCAGCTTCACGATTTCCCGGAACTTCGCGGCGGGCACGTCGAGCAGCCGCTTCTCCAGATCCTTCAGGTCGGTCTTCTGGCTTGTCATGCCGCCTTCGCCTTGACCCGCTCGATGCGCTGGATCATGTCCAGGTCCCGTTCCCCGGTTCGCCAGTCCTCGTAGGGGCGGACCGTCCGGCGCTGGGTCCGCGCCACCTTGGCCTTCTCGGCATGCATGTCGGTCGTCGCCTCCCGCGTCGGGACCAGCGGCAGGACGCGGAAGATGTCCTCCATCGCCTCGCACTGCTCCTGCCGTTCCTTGTCTTCGGCTTCGGCCCAGCAGGCCACCACGTAGTCCCATCCGTCGAGCAGCCAGGCCAGCCGGATCGACAGGTTGCGGATGTGCGGCATCTCCTTGTGCCAGTTGGACAGCAGGGGTTCGATGTCCCTCAGCTTCTCGTTGAAGGCACCGAGCACTTCGCGGCCGAGATCGATGGTCAGGCCCGCGACGTCGGCGCAGAACCGGGCGACCGGGGCGCTCTCCTCGGGCGCGGTCCGTGACCATTCCGCCATCTTGTCCCGGCAGCCCGAAAGGTCGGCGACGCGGCGGCGAAGCCGCCCCGGCTTCGGCGCCCGTTCCAGGCCGATCGGGCAGATCGCGTCGCTCAACTCCTCGACCCGGGCGAAAAGCTCGGTCGGCGTCAGCTTCAGGCTTGCCGCCGCCCGCGCCATCAGGGCCCGTGCCAGAAGCTGGCCCTGGTCGGTATCCAGGCCGGCGGTCAGGATGTCGGCGCTGTCCAGCCCGACCGCTTCCAGGATGCCGACGATCAGCATGTAGTTCGCGAGGGTGCGGTGATTCTCGTCCTCCCGAAGGGCGGCATCGGCAGCCGCCGCGGCCGGAGGGCCGGCGAGGCCGGTCCGCGCCACCCGCAGCGACGCCGTGCGCACCTCGTTCGGCGAACAGACCGGCTCCCTGACGATCAGGCGGTGCAGGCAGCGGTCATGCACCGTCATCGACACCATTTCCGGCACCGCCTTCCAGGGAATCACATAGATGCCCTTTCCGGCGGAAAAGCTCGGCACGAGGATTTCCAGCCGGTCCCGATCGTCCTTCCTGATCCTGGTCTGGGACAGCATCGGGGTGGTGAAGGACACCGCCGTGCCCCGCTCCTCGAAAGTCGACGGGGCGAATTGTACCGCCTGCCTGCTCACGTCGTAGATCCTGCCTGGACCGATCCTCGGGGTATCGAACGTGGGGCGGGGACGATCCCGCCGCCGCGGTCCGTCAAATTGTACAGGCCATCCTTTCCCCTAGTCCAGAAGGTGTATGCCTATCGGTCGAGTTTTTGTCCTTGTGTCGTCCGTCCGCGTACAGGCACCGGACCACCGCGCCGATCAGGCGGAGGCCCACGTCGCCCTCGACCGAGAGGATGGACTCCGGGTGGAACTGTACGGCGGCCAGGGGCAGCTGCCGGTGCTCGACCGCCATCGCGATGCCATCCTCGCTGACGGCCGTCACCTCAAGATCCTTGGGGAGAGCGTCCGGTTCGGCGAACAGCGAATGATAGCGCCCGACGCCGAACTCAGCCGGCAGTCCGGCGAACAGCCGCCCGCCCGTCACCCGCACGCGCGACGGCTTGCCGTGCATCGGCTGATCCAGCACGCCGAGCCTCCCGCCGAAATGCTCCACCATGCCCTGCAGGCCCAGGCAAACGCCGAACACCGGTATGCCGAGATCCATGGCCGCGCCGATGCTCGCCGAGACGTCGAAGTCAGCCGGCCTGCCCGGACCGGGCGACAGCACCAGCAGGTCGGGACGAAAGGCCGACATGCCGGCCCGTGCGGCATCGGCGCGCAGGGTCGTCACCTCGGCGCCGGTCTGCCGGAAGTAGTTCCCCAAGGTATGGACGAAGCTGTCCTCGTGGTCCACGAGCAGCACCCGCTTTCCGGCACCCGGCCGCGCCGCAGGGGCGCTCGCGGGCGCTCCGTTCCCGGCCGGCCGCCGGATGGCGTCGAACAGGGCCGAGCCCTTCAGCCGGCATTCGGCGTCCTCGGCCTAAGGATCGCTGTCGAACAGCAGCGTGGCGCCGACCCTGACCTCGGCGATCCCGCGGTGGAGCCGGATCGTTCGCAGCGTCAGCCCGGTGTTCATGCCGCCATCGAAGGTCAGGCAGCCGATCGCGCCCCCGTACCACCGGCGGGGAGACTTCTCGTTGTCCTCGACGAACTGCATGGCCCGCCGCTTCGGTGCGCCGGTCACCGTGACCGCCCAGGCATGGCTGAGAAAGCCGTCGAGCGCGTCGAACCCTTCGCGCAAGGTCCCCTCGACATGGTCCACGGTATGGATCAGCCTGGAATAGAGCTCGACCTGCCGACGGCCGATCACCCGCACGGTACCGGGCTCGCAGATCCGCGACTTGTCATTGCGGTCCACGTCGGTGCACATGGTCAGTTCGGCGGCATCCTTGGCGGAGTTCAGCAGGGTCAGGATCTGCGCGGCGTCGGCGATCGGATCGGCGCCCCGGGCGATGGTGCCGGAGATGGGGCAGGTCTCGATCCGCCGTCCCTCGACGCGAACATACATTTCCGGCGACGCCGCCACCAGGAACTCGCCGTCCCCCAGGTTGACGAGCGCCCCGTAGGGCGACGGGTTGGCCCGGCGCAGCCGGCGGAACAGGGTCGCCGGACCGTTGGGGCAGGGTTCCGAAAAGACTTGGCTCAGCACGGCTTCGAACAGGTCGCCCCGTCTGAAGGCTCCGCGCGCCCGCTCCACCGCGGCTGCATATTCATCCGGCCCGTGGTCGCATTCCGGCCGCTCGACGGCACCGTCCGGCGGCGAGGCGTCATAGGGGGACGGGGCGGTCGTCCGGGCCAACCCGTGGGTCCGCTCCCCCGCCGCCGCGAACTCGTAATGGTGGATCGTCGCCGTGGCCGTGACGTGGTCCACCACCAGCACCTCGTCGGGCAGGTACAGCACCATGTCGCGCTGGCCGCCGGCCCGCTCCAGCCGGCGCCGGATCGGCTCGAACTGGAACGCCAGGTCGTACCCGAAGGCGCCGTACAGGCCCAGCCTGTGGTCATCCGGCGATTCGAACAGGCGTGAGACCGCCCGCAGCACCGAGAAGACGGAGGGCTGGCGGCTGCGTTCCTCCTCCTGAAACCCCGGCGCCGCTTCCCGCACGCGGCACAGGATCAGGCCGGGGGCCGTTTCCAGCCGCTCCAGGGCCGGCAGGTCAGCCAGGGCGTCGGCCATGGCACGGAGCAGCACCCGGCCGCGCGGGTTCAGCGCGTCGATCCGGACGGTGCGGTCGCGGGCGGTCAGCATCACCGGCGGATCGACGAAACCCAGGTCCCAGCGCGTATAGCGGCCGGGATAGTCGAAGCCGGACGACAGCAGCACGCCGCGACGGCGCTCCAGCGCGTCGACCACGGGCTCGGCGGCGCCTTCATAGGGTTGCGGAATCAGCCGGCGCTCGACTTGTATGCCGCCGCGCGTGCGGTAGGTGAGGGTCTTCGGGGGCTCGGTCATGGTCGTGGCTTCCATTCTGGTCTCGGGCTGTCAGGCGCCGCGACGGAGACCGAACGGAACTTCCACGTCCTCTCGCTGAAAAGACGAAGGCCGCCCGGAACCCGTGGCGGCCTCGATGTCGATCACGAAGATCGTCAATGCAGGAGGGTTGGCCGCCCGGTTACACGGGCCACCACCAACGCTGCGCTGCTGTGACGACTAAGCTGTTCATGACGGCGACGGTGACATGCCGTCCGGGTACGGTCAAGCGCCATTCCGACGCTGCCGCCGACCGACGAACCGGCAGGTCACCCCACGCCTTCGACCGCCGCTCCCGTGACCGCTGCGGCCTCGTCCTCTCCCGCCTGGGTGAACAGGTACGGGACGAAGCTGCGGTGGTGCTCGTTCACCGTCAGGTGGCTTCCGATCGGCGGGAAGGCGCGCTGCTGGCAGTCCTCACGCTCGCAGATCCGGCAGCTCACCCCGATCGGCACGGCGGCGTCGGCATTGCTGATGTCCAGCCCGGCGGAATAGACGACTTCCGACGCGTAGGCGGCCTCGCAGCCCAGGCCGATGGCGAACTGGCGGCTCGGCTTGAGGTAGGCGCCGGCCCGCTTGGTCACGCTGCGTGCGACGCAGATATAGGCGACGTTGTCCGGCATCCGGGCGAGTTGGACCAGGATCTTGCCCGGCTGGGCGAAGGCCTCGTGGACGTTCCACAGCGGGCAGGCGCCGCCGAACCGCGCGAAATGGAATCGGGTGGCGCTGTGCCGCTTGGTGATGTTGCCGGCCATGTCCACCCGGACGAAATAGAACGGCACGCCGCGGGCTCCCGGCCGCTGGAGGGTGCTGAGGCGGTGGCAGACCTGCTCGAAGCTGACCGCGAAGCGGCTCTGCAACTGCTCGATATCGTGCCGGACCGCCCTGGCCTGGGCAGCGAAGGCGCGGTAGGGCATCACGAGCGCGCCGGCGAAGTAATTCGCCAGCCCGACGCGGCAGATCGACTTGGCGTCCTCCGTGGTGAAGTTCGCCTCCGCGACCAGCCTCTCGATCGTCTCGCTCTGGCCGAGCAGCGCGATCTGGTGCGCCAGATGGAAGGCCCGGCTCGGCCCGCTCAGCAGAGCCGACAGGAACAGGGTGCCGCTCGCCGCGTCATACCGCCGCATCGCCGTCTCGCCGTCATGGTCCGCGACGATCCTGATCCGCACGTCGTGGCGGGCCTTCAGGTGGTTCATCAGGTCGGTCTGCATGTCGGCCGGGCGGAAGCCCTGCTGCTCCGACAGCTTCTCCGCGGCCTCGTCCAGCGGGCCTACGTAGTTGTTGGAATAGTGGAAATAGTCCCGCACCTCCTCGTACGGGAACTGCGGCCCGGCCAGCGCCTGCCCGCGCTCGTGGCTCGACAGCGTCTCGGCCAGCGACTGGACCCGTTCCTGGAGCTTCTGGTAGGCTTGGTGCAGGACAAGCGAGCGCCGCGCCAGTTCGGGGGACGCCGCGGCGGCGTTGCGCAGTTCCGACATCCCGATCGGCCCGCCGGAGAACAGCGGGTCGGCCAGGGCCTCCCGCAGGTCGGAGACCAGCCGGGCCTCCTCGTCCTCCACGAAGGTCGCGAGGTCGATCTCGAAGATGGTCCCGATTCGCAGCAGCACGGGCAGCGTCAAGGGGCGCTGGTTGTTCTCTATCTGGTTCAGATAGCTCGGCGACAATTCCAGCAGTTTCGCAAGTGCCGCCTGCGTCAATCCGCGCTGTTCGCGCAGCCGGCGCAGCTTGTAGCCGAGAAAAAGCTTCTTTTGCATACTAATCTATGCCGAAAATTCGCAAACTTCGCAGTCTTATCATCCCTTTCGGCGAAGCTTTTTGCAAGTTCGCTCTTTTGTTACGGGACAATCATTGCAACCCTGCCAAGGATGCAAATAAGGTGCGCTGCTGCTCTCGGGTGCCGAAGGCGGGGCTCAGGCGCATGGGTTGCGGCGGCGTGGAGCGCGGTTGCGCGACGCACCGGCACGGGACGCGCGGGCGTGGATTGAACGGGGGAAACGACGGATCATGCAGGAAGTCCTTGCAAAGCTCGAACAGATGCGCGCCGCGGCGCGGGCCGGCGGCGGAGAACGGCGTGTCGAAGGCCAGCATGCCAAGGGCAAGCTGACCGCCCGCGAACGGATCGACCTGCTGCTCGACGAGGGCTCGTTCGAGGAATGGGACATGTTTGTCGAGCACCGCTGCGCCGACTTCGGCATGCAGGAGCAGAAGGTGCCGGGCGATGGCGTCGTCACCGGCCACGGCACCGTCAACGGGCGGCTGGTCTTCGTGTTCTCGCAGGATTTCACCGTGTTCGGCGGCTCGCTGTCGGAAGCCCATGCCGAGAAGATCTGCAAGGTGATGGACCAGGCGCTCAAGGTCGGCGCCCCCGTGATCGGGCTGAACGACAGCGGCGGCGCCCGCATCCAGGAGGGCGTCGCCTCGCTCGGCGGCTATGCCGAGGTGTTCCAGCGCAACGTCATGGCCTCGGGCGTCGTGCCGCAGATCTCCCTGATCATGGGCCCGTGCGCCGGCGGCGCCGTGTACTCCCCGGCCATGACCGACTTCATCTTCATGGTGAAGGACAGCTCCTACATGTTCGTGACCGGGCCGGACGTGGTGAAG
Source organism: Skermanella sp. TT6 (assembly GCF_016653635.2). NCBI lineage: Bacteria > Pseudomonadati > Pseudomonadota > Alphaproteobacteria > Rhodospirillales > Azospirillaceae > Skermanella > Skermanella cutis. The sequence goes on along the minus strand of NZ_CP067420.1, from coordinate 3,113,790 downwards.
ACAGTCACCCACGAGGTCGTCACGGCGGAGGAGCTGGGCGGCGCCATGACGCACACGGGCAAGTCGGGCGTCGCCGACCTGGCGTTCGAGAACGACGTCGAGGCGCTGCTCCAGACCCGCCGCTTCATCGACTTCCTGCCGCTGTCCAACCGCGAGAAGCCGCCCGTCCGGGTGACGGCCGACCCCGGCAACCGCGACGACTTCTCGCTGGACACCCTGGTCCCGGCCAATCCGAACAAGCCCTACGACATGAAGGAGCTGATCCTGAAGGTCGTGGACGAGGGCGACTTCTTCGAGATCCAGCCCGACTACGCCAAGAACATCCTCACCGGCTTCGGCCGCATCAACGGGGGCACGGTCGGCGTGGTCGCCAACCAGCCGATGGTGCTGGCCGGCTGCCTGGACATCCAGTCCGCGATCAAGGCGGCCCGCTTCGTCCGCTTCTGCGACGCCTTCAACATCCCGATCGTGACATTCGTCGACGTTCCGGGCTTCCTGCCGGGTACCGCCCAGGAGTACAACGGCATCATCAAGCACGGTGCCAAGCTGCTGTTCGCCTATGCCGAGGCGACGGTGCCCAAGGTCACCGTGATCACCCGCAAGGCCTATGGCGGCGCCTACGACGTCATGGCGTCCAAGCACCTGCGCGGCGACGTCAACTATGCCTGGCCGACCGCCGAGATCGCGGTGATGGGGCCGAAGGGCGCGGTGGAGATCATTTTCCGCTCCGACATCGGCGACCCGGAGAAGATCGAGCAGCGGACCGAGGAATACCGCCAGAAGTTCGCCACCCCGTTCGTCGCCGGCAGCCGCGGCTACGTCGACGACGTGATCATGCCGCACGGAACCCGGCGCCGCGTCTCCAAGGCTCTCGCCATGCTGAAGAACAAGCAGCTCGAGAATCCCTGGAAGAAGCACGACAACCTCCCGCTCTGAAGGCGCGACCACCATGTTCTCCAAGATCCTTATCGCCAACCGTGGTGAGATCGCCTGCCGCGTCATCAAGACCGCGCGGCGCATGGGCATCAAGACCGTCGCCGTCTATTCCGAGGCGGACGCCGCGGCGCTGCATGTCGAGATGGCGGACGAGAAGGTCCTGATCGGACCGGCGCCGTCCGCCCAGAGCTACCTGGTCGCCGACCGCATCATCGAGGCGTGCAAGCGCACCGGCGCCCAGGCCGTCCATCCCGGCTACGGCTTCCTGTCGGAGAAGGCGGAGTTCTGCGAGGCGCTGAAGGCCAACGGCATCACCTTCATCGGTCCCGACGTCCGCGCCATCGCGGCGATGGGCGACAAGATCGAGTCGAAGAAGCTGGCCCACGCCGCCGGCGTCAGCACCGTCCCCGGCTACCTGGGCGTCATCCCGGACGAGGACGACGCCGTCCGCATCGCCAAGGACATCGGCTATCCGGTGATGATCAAGGCCTCGGCCGGCGGCGGCGGCAAGGGCATGCGCGTCGCCTGGAACGACGACCAGGCGCGGGAGGGCTTTCGCTCCGCCCGGAACGAGGCGCGCTCCAGCTTCGCCGACGACCGCGTCTTCGTCGAGAAATACATCGAGCAGCCGCGCCACATCGAGATCCAGGTCCTGGGCGACGCCTTCGGCAATACCCTGTACCTGGGCGAGCGCGAGTGCTCGATCCAGCGCCGCCACCAGAAGGTCATCGAGGAGGCGCCGAGCCCCTTCATCGACCCCGAGACCCGCAAGGCGATGGGCGAGCAGGCGGTGGCCCTGGCCAAGGCCGTGGAATACAAGTCGGCCGGCACGGTCGAGTTCATCGTCGACGCCAACCGGAACTTCTACTTCCTGGAGATGAACACCCGGCTCCAGGTCGAGCATCCGGTGACCGAGCTGGTGGTAGGATTGGACCTCGTCGAGCAGATGATCCGAGTCGCCGCCGGCGAGAAGCTGAAGCTCCAGCAGAGCGACATCACGCTGAACGGCTGGTCGATCGAGGCCCGCGTCTACGCCGAGGACCCGACCCGCGGTTTCCTGCCCTCCACCGGCCGCCTGACCCGCTACGTCCCGCCGGCGGAGGATGCGCACACCCGCGTCGACACCGGCGTCTATGACGGCGGCGAGATCAGCATGTTCTACGATCCGATGATCGCCAAGCTGATCAGCCGGGGCGCCGATCGCAACAGCGCGATCCACCATATGCGCGAAGCGCTGGACAAGTTCCAGATCCGCGGCGTGGCCCACAACATCAGCTTCCTGTCGGCGCTGATGAACCATTCGCGGTTCGTCGAGGGCCGGCTGACCACCAACTTCATCGCCGAGGAGTTCCCCGACGGGTTCCACGGCCTGTCGCTCGACACCGACACGAACGAGCGGCTGATGGCGGTCGCCGCCTCCGTCCAGCGCAAGGTGGAGGAGCGGGCCGCCACCATCAGCGGCCAGCTGCCGGGGGCCCGTCACAAGGTGGCGCGGGACTGGGTGGTGCGGACCGAGCGGACGAACCATCCCTGCACGATCGACTCGGTCGACGACGGCTACGACGTGGTCTTGGGCGGCAAGCGCTTCGAGGTCCGCTCGGACTGGGAAATCGGCCAGCCGCTGTGGAACGGCACGGTCAACTACCGGCCCCTGTCGATCCAGCTCGACCGGACCGGCACCGGTTACCGGCTGATCCATGCCGGGGCGGAGATGAAGGCCCAGGTGCTGAGTCCCCGGGCCGCGCAGCTCGCCGACCTGATGCCGGTCAAGCTGCCGCCCGACATGTCCAAGTTCCTGCTGTCGCCCATGCCTGGCCTGCTCGCCCGCGTCGCGGTCGAAGTGGGGCAGGAGGTCAAGGCCGGCCAGGAGCTGGCGGTGGTAGAGGCCATGAAGATGGAGAACCTGCTGCGCGCCGAGCAGGACGGCAAGGTGGCGAAGATCCATGCGGCTCCGGGCAGCAGCCTGGCCGTGGACCAGATCATCATCGAGTTCGCCTGAACGCGCTCCCCCGAAGGACAGTGACATGAAGTCGTTTTCTCCGACCCACCCGACGCTGCTCGATACCCTGGCGCCCGGCGGAAGCCTGATCCGCGCCGCTGGGTTCGCCCTCGCCGGCAGCCTGCTGCTGGCCCTCTCGGCCAAGGCCCAGGTGCCGTTCTGGCCGGTCCCGATGACGATGCAGAGCCTTGTCATCATGATGCTCGGCATGGCCTATGGCAGCCGGCTCGCCATGGCGACGGTCCTGCTGTACCTGGCCGAGGGCATGGCCGGCCTGCCCGTGTTCGCCGGCACGGGCGCCGGGTTCGCCTACATGACCGGACCGACCGCCGGCTACCTGGTCGGCTTCGTCATGGCCGCCGGCCTGATCGGCTGGCTGGCCGAGCGCGGCTGGGACCGCAGCCCGGTCAAGGCGGTGGCCGCCATGTCGATCGGGCATGCCCTGCTGTTCATCCCCGGCGTCGCCTGGCTCGCCGTGCTGTTCGGGATGGACAAGGCCGTTGCCGTCGGCCTGACCCCCTTCGTCGCCGCGACGCTTCTGAAGACCGCCCTGGGTGCCGCGCTGATGCACGCCGCCTGGACGGTGGTCGCCCGCCGGTCGCAGAGCCGGGGCTGATCGGGCGGGGAGACGCCCCCGCCGGGGCGTGTCCCTGATCGCTGCGGCACGTGACCGCATGGCCCGCTCCCTGTTCTGATACGATACCGTTTCGAAGACACCGTCGAACAAGACGCTTAGCCCGCCCCGGAGGATTGTCCCATGGTCGATTTCCCCAAGAAGAGGCTGGCCGACTGGACCGCGCTCGCCACCAAGGACACCGGCGGCGCCTCGCCCGACACGCTGGTCTGGGATACCCCGGAAGGCATTCCGGTCAAGCCGCTCTATACCGCCGACGACCTCGCCGGGCTGGAGCTGGAGACCCTGCCGGGCTTCGCGCCGTACACGCGCGGGCCACGCGCGACCATGTATTCCCACCGGCCCTGGACGATCCGCCAGTATGCCGGCTTCTCCACCGCGGAAGAGAGCAACAAGTTCTACAAGCAGAACCTCGCGGCCGGACAGATGGGGCTGTCCGTCGCCTTCGACCTGGCGACCCACCGGGGCTATGACAGCGACCATCCGCGCGTGGTCGGCGACGTCGGCAAGGCCGGCGTCGCGATCGACAGCGTCGAGGACATGAAGATCCTGTTCGCCGACATCCCGCTGGACAAGATGACGGTCTCCATGACCATGAACGGCGCGGTGCTGCCGGTCCTGGCGGGCTACATCGTCGCGGCGGAGGAGCAGGGCGTCAGCCAGGACAAGCTGGCCGGGACCATCCAGAACGACATCCTCAAGGAGTTCATGGTCCGCAACACCTACATCTACCCGCCCGCGCCCAGCATGCGGATCGTCGCCGACATCATCGAGTACACGGCGCTCAACATGCCGCGGTTCAACTCGATCTCGATCAGCGGCTACCACATGCAGGAGGCCGGGGCGACCGCGGTGCAGGAACTGGCCTTCACCCTGGCCGACGGGCTGGAATATGTGCGCGCCGCCAAGTCCAAGGGGCTGAAGGTCGACCAGTTCGCGCCCCGCCTGTCGTTCTTCTTCGCCATCGGCATGAACTTCTTCATGGAGATCGCGAAGCTGCGGGCCGCCCGCCTGCTGTGGGCGCGGCTGATGCAGAAGAATTTCGAGCCCAAGGACGCCCGTTCCCTGGCGCTGCGCACCCATTGCCAGACTTCCGGCGTGTCGCTGACCGAGCAGGATCCCTACAACAACATCATCCGCACCACAGTGGAAGCCATGGCCGCCGTGCTGGGCGGGACCCAGTCGCTGCACACCAACGCTTACGACGAGGCCCTGGGCCTGCCGACCCCGTTCTCCGCCCGCATCGCGCGCAACACGCAGCTGATCATCGCGGAGGAGACCGGCATTCCCCACGTCGTCGATCCGCTCGGCGGTTCATATTATATCGAGGCGCTGACAAATTCGCTGGCGACCCACGCCCAGGCCCTGATCGACGAGGTCGAGGGGCTGGGCGGCATGACCCGCGCCGTCGAGAGCGGCATGCCCAAGCTGAAGATCGAGGAGGCCGCCGCCAAGCGCCAGGCGCGCATCGACCGGGCGGAGGAAGTGGTCGTCGGGGTCAACAAGTACCGAGTCGCCAATCCCGAAAAGGTCGACGTGCTGGACATCGACAACACCGTGGTCCGCGAACAGCAGGTCGCCCGGCTCCAGCAGATCCGGGCCAGCCGCGACGAGGCGGCGTGGCGGGCCTCGCTCGACGCGCTGACCCAGGCGGCTAAGGACGGCAGCGGCAACCTGCTCGACCTCGCTGTCAAGGCCACCCGGGCGCGGGCGACCGTGGGAGAGATCTCCGACGCGCTCGAATCCGTCTTTACCCGGCACCGGGCGGTGATCCGCTCGGTCAGCGGCGTCTATGGAGCCGCCTACGAGGGTGACGAAGGCTTCGCCACCATCCAGCAGGAGGTCAAGGCGTTCGCCGAGGAGGAGGGACGGCGTCCCCGCATGCTGGTGGTCAAGATGGGCCAGGACGGACACGACCGCGGCGCCAAGGTGATCGCCACGGCCTTCGCCGACATCGGCTTCGACGTCGATGTCGGGCCGCTGTTCCAGACCCCGGACGAGGCTGCCCGGCAGGCGGTGGAGAACGACGTGCACGTGATCGGCGTGTCCAGCCAGGCCGCCGGCCACAAGACGCTCGTCCCGGCGCTGGTCGAGGAGCTGAAGAAGGCAGGGTCGGACGACATCATCGTGGTTTGCGGCGGCGTCATCCCGCCGCAGGATTATGATTTCCTGTTGAAGTCGGGCGTCGCCGCGATCTACGGCCCAGGGACCAACATCCCGAAAGCGGCCCACGAGATTCTCGGAATGATCCGGCAGTAAGCCGGTTCCTGCGACAAATCGACATGCAGGCCGGCGGTTGCGGCACTTCAATGATGCCCGGCCGCAGGCCGTCGCATGTTCGGGAGCAATCCTCGTATCAGGAGTTCCCGAGCATGCGTTTCGCCCTGACAAGCCTCGATCTGGAGACCGTCACTCCCCACGCCGGCCGGTGCCGGAGCTTCCTCGTCTACGAGGCCGAGGCGGGAACGGAGCCGGTCAAGGTCAAGGAGCTGTTCCTGGCGGAAGACCAGATCTTCCACGTGTTCGAAGGCGAAGGTGCGCACCCGCTCGACGAGGTCACCGTCGTCATCACGGGGAATGCCCGGGAGAAGTTCATCCGAAAATGCGCGAGCAGGGGTATCCAGGCCGTCCTGACGTCGGAGACGGATCCGGTCGCCGCGGTGAAAGGGTACTTCGCAGGCACGTTGCCCGCCCCGGCGCCGCTGCCGGAACGGTGCGATCACGATCACTGACGGAGTGAAGCTATCCGACCGATCGGCCGGCCAGGGTCGGCTTGGCGTCGCCAGGGCGCGGCGTGAACACCGCCTGGGTGATCGCCCGCTCGATCTGCTCGCGGGTGAAGGGCTTCTTGATGACGGGTCCCAGGTAGTCGAGGCCCCGCTGCTTGAGTTCCTCGGCGAAGGCCGTGACGAAGATGATCGGCAGCGCCCGCGATTCCCGCAGGGCCTGGGCCGTGGTGATGCCGCTCCCGCCATGCGCCAGACGCAGGTCCATCAGCGCCAGGCTGGGCTGGTTCGCAGCGGCGGTCGCCAGCGCCTCTTCCATCGTTGCAGCCGTGCCGCAGACCTTATGGCCCATGGCCAGGACGGTCTCGGTCAGGTCGTAGGCGATGATCGCGTCGTCCTCGACGATCAGGATGTTCGCGACCAGCTGCTCGCGCATGGCGTTCTGGGCCCTGCCGAGAGCCTCCCGCACCTGCTCTACCGGCACTCCGATCACTTCCGCCGCCTGCGTCGTCGGCAACTCTTCCAGGCTGACCAGCAGGAAGACGCGGCGCTCGATTTCCGGAAGGCTGCTCAGCGCCGCCTCGATCGGGTGCCCGGGCTCCGGCGCCCCGGACGATGCGGGTTCGGTATCGAAAAGACTGTTGAGCAGTGCGTACAGCCGGCGCCGCGTCACCGTTTCCTCGTCGCCTTCCAGGTGATAGCGCTCGGGGTCGGCCAGCGCGGCTTCCACCGCGCGCGTAACCAGATCGTCGCCGCGCGACGTGGAGCCGGTGAGCGCGCGCCCGTAGCGTCGCATGTACGGCAACTGAGCCATCAGTCTCCGGGCTTGCGCTTCCATATATCCTCCGCAGGTCCCCTTCCGTTCCTTGAAGGGATGATGTCTGTTTATCCCGCGCGCGGAACGAATTCAAGCCGACTGCGCAAGTGTAGTCCTCGGCCTCATTTTTGAGCGGACATAAAGAGTAGTGCGGCAAACGATGCTGTCTGCTGCGCGAAAGGCTAAGTCTTTCGGGATAGTGTCTGCCGCTGCATTGCCGATAGGGGCAATTGGCCGCTGCTGTTCTTCCTACACGGGATTCCGAACGGCCCTATAATCGCACTGATAACATACCGATCGGCCAATGCCACCGGCGGCCGGCGATCGACCGCGCCGCATCATCAACGGACCCACCGTACCATGCCAGGGAGTCATCATGAAGAAGTATGATAGGAGGGGTCCCGTGCGGTCCGTGACCGTCTGGGACCTGCCGGTGCGGCTGTTCCATTGGCTTCTGGTGGCGGCGGTCGGCGCCTCCTGGGCAAGCGGCGAACTCGGCTGGATGCGTGTTCATTTCCTCAGCGGCTATTTCATACTGTCGTTGTTGCTGTTCCGTCTGGCCTGGGGCTTCATCGGCAGCAGATCCGCCCGGTTCAGCGATTTCCTGAAGGGGCTGGCGGCGGCCCTCGAGCATCTGCGCGAGCTGCGGTCGTCCGGCACGCACCCCCGCCCTGTTCTCGGACACAACCCCTTGGGCGGATGGATGGTCGCGGCGCTTCTCCTGGTCCTCGCGGTACAGGCGGGAAGCGGCCTTTTCACCAGCGACGACATCCTGGTCGACGGGCCGCTGGTCGCCCATGCCGGAAGTGCCGTGGTGAAGCTGCTCAGCACGGTCCACCGTCTGGCATTCGACCTGATCCTGGCGATGGTGGCGGTGCATGTCGCGGTCATCGCGGGCTACCTGCTTCTTCGCAGGGAAAATCTCGTCCGGCCGATGCTGACGGGTCGAAAGATCGTCCCGGATAGCATCACCGTGGATCCGCCCGGTCAAGCGGGGCTGCTGCCGGCCGCCCTGATCGCCGCCCTGGCCGTGGCACTGGTCGCGACGCTGGTGATGGTCGCCTGACCGGCCGGCGCTGGAGAAAGCCTTCCGGCGCCGGCCGGTCGGGACGAGGGGCTATTCCGCCCGGTAGGCGTCGTGGCAAGCCTTGCAGGTGCCGCCGACCGCACCGAATTGCTTCTGAACCGCCGCCTTGTCTCCGGATGCGACCACCTGGACGAGCTTGGCGCTTTCGGTCTCGAACGCCTGGGCCTTGGCGGTGAAATCGGCGAGGCTGCTCCAGATCGCCGGCTTGGCCTTCGTGTCGCCTTTGTCGGACCCGGCCGGGAACAAGCCCGGGCACCTGCTTGGCGAAGGAGGCGAGGGACTGCGCCGGGGCGGTGGCGCCTCCCAGGTCTGCGCCATCCTCCAGGATCTTCTTGATGGCTCCCATCGCCTTCTTGTTGCCGTCGAAACCTTCCTTGCGGACCTTCACCGGATCGTCGCCGGCGTGGACGCCGGCGGACAGGATACCGGTCCCGACCAGGAGCGCGCCGGCGATGGCCGCAACGGCGGCGATGCTGCTCTTCCGCATGATCTATATACCTCGCGATAGGGGAGACTTTTTTTCCGCGCGGAGAGTCGAAGGACGCGGATCGGTTGTCAAGGCGATGCCCGAGAACTGCCGATGCGAGCAGCGTGACGATGGCTCGAAAGTGTTCGTTCCAATCCCGGAACCATGCCCCTCAGCGGTGGGTTATCCCATCGCGATGCAGGATCTGTTGCTTCTCACTCCCCACATTCCGCACCCGGAGCAATCCGGTGCCTCGCCACGCGCCTGGCGTATGCTGCGGTATCTTTCGGGACGCTATCGGGTCCATCTCGGCTGCTTCGCGGACGACTCGATCGATCGGCGGCAGGAGGGCTTCGTCCGGCAGTTCTGCAACAGCGTCTTCTTTGCCCGCGGATGCACCCCGGCGGCCAAGGGGCCGGGGCCGGCGGGCCTGTTCGGGTTCAACCGACCCTTGCGGCCGGGCAGGGATGCCGGGCTGTCGATCTGGGTAGAGCGGATCTGGAGCGAGCGCCGGCCGACCCGCGTCCTGGCGCTCTGTGCCGCCATGGCGCCATATGCCCTGATGCGTCCGGATCTGCCGGCGCGGCGTGTCCTCGACCGCTCGGATATCGACGGCAATCCCTGGGGAGGGGAGTCGGCGACGGAGCAGTGGCGGCCCGCCCAGGGGATCTGGCGCTGGCTCCGGACCCGGGAATTGCGCGCGATGCTGCTGCTGGACCAGCACCGGCTTGCCTCCTGGGATGCCAGCCTTCTGAACTCGGCACCCGCGGTCGCCAAGCTCCAACGGCTGTTGCCGGAGGTCGCAGGCCGTATCCATCATGTTCCCGACGGCATCGACACCGTCCGCTTCTCGCCCAACGATGGCCGCCACCCGCCGCCGCTGCCGTTCGGCGGCCGCTCGATCCTGATGGCCGGCGCGCTGGATGGGCCGGCCGACGTCGATGCCGCGAGGTGGTTCGCCGTCGAGGTGCTTCCCCGCATCCGCGCCGCGGCGCCCGACTGCCGGCTGATCCTGGCTACCCGGGATCTCGGCATCGGGTTTCCGCCGCCCACGGCCTGCCCCGGCGTCACCCTTGCGACCGGGGTCCGCGACATGCGCCCCTGGCTTGCCCATGCCGCCGTCGTGGTCGCCCCCTTCAGCCTGCCCAATCCCCGTCCGGTGCTGGAAGCCATGGCGATGGGAAGGCCGGTCGTGGCGACGCCGGGCGCGCTCGGCGCCTTCCGTGAACAGGTCGAGCAGGACCTCTGGCTTGCCGCGGAGCCGGCGGACATCGCCCAGGCCGTGCTTGCCGCCCTGTATCCGCCGCTGGGGACGGCGGTCGGGCGCGCCGCCCGCGCGCGGGTCCAGGCATACCATTCCTGGGAAGCGGGGCTGGCGCGGCTGGACGCGGTCCTCGAAGGGCGTGCCTTGCCGTGCGTCGAGCGGGCTCGTCCAATGACCATGGGATGAAGCGGCCGCAGCCCACTCCCGGCGAACGCGCAGCTTCAGCGGCATCTCGCCGCAGCTCCATCGGATGGCCGCCGCGGAATTCGTATAGCTCGGGCATCACGGGTTAAGCCATGCTATAGCGCGGTCAGCGGGCGGTCATCGGGCGCCATGGCGGCTCTGCCGGCGGATTCGCGACCGTCGGCGGGCCACTGGACCGGATCGCCCTCCCGATCTGAGTAAAGGAGGCTCTCGGTGCCCAACAAGCAACTGCTTCACCTGGTTTTCGGCGGACAGCTGGTCAGCCCGGACTCGACCGAGTTCGTCGATCCGAACAAGCTTCACATCGTCGGCATCTTTCCGAACTATGCCGAGGCCTACAAGGCTTGGCGCGGTGCCGCCGCAGCCACCATCGATGACGCCCACATGCGCTATTTCATCGTCCACATGCACCGGTTCCTGGATCCCGCGACCGATGGGGACGGGCACGGCCACTGACCCGCGGTTCGGGCGCAGCTCCGACGGCAAGCCTGCAAGGGATGCCGGGAGGGGCGGTGTCGTTAACCAAACCGCAAGAGATTGTGGAATAAGGTTAACGAGCCCTAGCTGAGGGTGAGGCAAGTGTTCCCGACCTGGGGTGCGGCTGTCAGGAATCTGGCGACGCACCCTTTCTTTTCCTGCAGGACACCGAGTCTGCTGGCGATCTGCAAGACGAGCGGGCCGAACTGTCCTTCATCCTGAAACCGTTCGAGGCTGAAGAATTCTTCGGAACTTGGCAGGCAAAAGGCGTGTTCCCAGTGCAATGGTGTGATTCCTCCCTGAACCGCCAGCCACTGCGAAGCCGCCACGCGGGTCCTATGCCCGCGGGCGGCTTTTTTCGTCGCTCCTCTGTCATTCCGGTTAGCAAATCTCACCGGTTTGCCGATGGTTTCTGGTAGTGTGCGTGGGATATCATTGGGATCGAACCGGGTTTAGTGCCGCTGCGTACTTGTCAAGGTTGACGTATCTTCGGGCTTTTACAGTATTTCTTTGTCGAGCCGGATTCGCCTATGTCTGAAGAAGAAATCGACGCCCAGATTCTCCAGGGCATTCCGGAACACGAGCTTCACGACTTCGTGGCATGGCGCGACCGCGTCCGCGACGCCAACATCTCCGGCAAGACCCTGCTTGCCACCGATTATCTGAACCATTTCAACGAGATCGTCATGCTGATCGAAATGGTTCCGGATATGCCCGACATGGTCGAGGACTGCCGGGCCTGGCATCCCAAGTCCTATCAGCAGCACTTCAGGGACAGCGGCTTCTCCGAAAAGGAACTTGCGATAGAGGCTTACGACCATGTCCCGAACAAGTTCCGCTCTCCGTTCGAGGCGACGATCGCGCAGATGGACGCGGTGATCCTGTTCACGCTCGACCGAATGGAGGCGGCCATCGCCGCCGAAGACTCGGACCGGCTGCGTTTCGATTGCTCCACTTCCGTCGAAATGCTTCACAAGATCATGCAAGTGGCGAACGGCATCATCCACGGCACCACCCACGTGATGCAGCAGACGGAAATCGACGACTACATGGGCAGATAGCCAGCGGCAACCGGCGCTCCGGGGTCCGGTTGCCGGTCGCCTTCCCGGCATGGTACGACCAATCATGTCCCTGACCAGCGGTAGCGGCGATTTCCCCATTCCCGATGCCGGACGCGGCGAGGCCGGCCGGTTCGATGCGTTCGCGCGCGACCGTCTGCCGCCGCGGAGCCAGTGGCCGGAGCTGCTCTTCGACCAGCCGCGGTACCGCTTCGAGGGGCCGCTCAACATCGCCGTCGAGCTGGTCGACCGCCATGTGCGCGAGGGGCGTGGTTTCCGGCCGTGCCTGATCGAAGCTGAATCGGGACGGGTGACCACCTATGCCGAACTGGCTGACCGGATCGATCGGATCGCCTCCGTGCTTACCGGCGGCTTCGGCCTCGTTGCCGGTAACCGCGTCCTGCTGCGCGCTCCGAACTCGCCGATGCTGGTGGCCTGCTGGCTGGCGGTCGCCAAGGCCGGCGGAGTCGTCGTTCCGACGATGCCGCTGTTGCGCAGCCGCGAACTCGGCGTGATCTGCGCCAAGGCCGAAGCCCGGCTGGCGCTGTGCGACGACCAGCTGCTGCCGGAGCTGACCGCCCTGGATGCTGTGGCGACCGCCCGGTTGATGGTGCTGCCGTTCGGCGAGTTGACGGAACGGATGGCGGAGCAACCGCCCGGATTCGAGGCTTGCGCGACCGACGCCGACGATGTCTGCCTGATCGCATTCACGTCCGGAACCACCGGGAGCCCCAAGGCCGCCGTCCATTTCCAGCGAGACCTGATGGCCGTCACGGAAGGGCTGCCGCGCGAGATCCTGAATGCCGGACCCGATGACGTGTTCTGCGTCGGGTCGTCCCTGGCCTTCACCTACGGGCTCGGTGCGGCGGTCCTGTTTCCGCTGAGGCTCGGCGCCGCCAGCGTCCTGGTCGAGACGGCGACGCCCGAGGCGCTGCTCGACGCGGTCGCCGACCATGACGTCTCCCTGGTCTTCTCGGTTCCGACCGGCTATCGAGCCATGGCCGACTTGGCGCGCGGACGGGCATTCCCCACCCTGCGCGCCTGTGTATCGGCTGCCGAGGCGCTGCCCCGCCGGACCTTCGATGCCTGGTTCGAGGCGACCGGCCGGCCGATCATCGATACCATCGGCTCCACCGAGATGCTGCATACCTTCATGGCAAATCCGCCCGATGCGCTACGCCCCGGCGCCACGGGCAAGCCCCTGCCGGGATATCGCGCCATGATCGTGGACGAGGCGTTCCGCCCGCTGCCGGCCGGACGGGTAGGGCGCCTGGCGATCCGTGGCCCGGTGGGCTGCCGCTACCTGGACGATCCCCGCCAAGCCGAATACGTGCAGCATGGCTGGAACCTGCCGGGAGACGCCTTCCTGGTCGATGGCGACGGCTATTTCTGGTATCGGGGCCGCACCGACGACATCATCGTTTCCTCCGGATACAACATTTCCGGCGTCGAGGTCGAGGAGGTGCTGCTGGAGCATCCCGCCGTGCGCGAGTGCGCGGTGGTCGCTTCTCCCGACGACCGGCGAGGCACCGTTCCCAAGGCTTTCGTCGTTCCGTCCGACGGCCTGCGGGGCGATCCCGAACTGGCAGCGGAACTCCAGGCCTTCGTGAGAAGATTTCTCGCCCGCTACAAATACCCGCGCGCGGTCGAGTTCATGACCGCCCTGCCGCGAACTGAAACGGGCAAGATCCAGCGTTTCAAGCTGCGTGACCTGGAACTGGAGCGTGCAGCCGAGAGAACCTGCCTTCTATAGGTTCGTTTCATTATCATTACGTGTCCACGGATTGGTAACTTCCCGTCAAGAATGATTGGGTAGGGTGCATGCTGAGCGATGCCGCAGTGTCGGTTTTGGGGTGTCGCGCGCCAGTTCCATGAGTCGCCCCGAGCCCATTGCGCACCTATGCCCATCGTCGTCGTCGTGGACGATCGCCGCATCAATTTGAAGATCCTTTCAAAGCTGGCCGGATCGCTGGCCGCTGACATCATCGTCCACGCCTTTGCCGATCCGGTGGAGGCACTGGACTGGACCGCATCCAACTGTCCGGACCTTTGCATCACCGATTTCAAGATGCCGGTCCTGGACGGTGCCGCCTTCATCCGCCGTTTCCGGGCCCAGCCGGATCGAACCTATGTGCCGGTCGTCGTCGTCACCGCCTTCGACGACGCCCGGCTGCGCCGCCAGGCGTTGGAAGCGGGGGCGGACGATTTTCTGCTCGGCCCGGTCGATCCGCTGGAATTCCGCGCCAGGGTACGGACCCTGCTGACGCTGAGACGCCAGCACCTGCTGCTTCGAGGCCAGGGAGTGCGCGCAACCGTGGCTCGTTGTCGCGACCTTGTCGAAGTGCTGGACACGGTGCCGGCCATGGTCTCCGCTACTGGACCGGATGGAAGATACCAGTACGTCAACCGCACCTATGCGGCGGCGCTGGGAGTTACGGCGGAACGGGCTGTCGGACGGTCCCCTGCGGATCTGCTGCCGCGCGACGGCGGGGCGCGTGCCATGGCGCTGGATCGGCGGGTGGCCGCCCGAGGCGAACCGATGACGCCGTTCGAGGAGGAGGTCGAGATGCCCGACGGCGTGTGCCGCACCCTGGTTACGCTCAAGACACCCGTGCGTGACCGGGCCGGCACCATCGTGCGGATCGTCACCGTGTCGATGGACGTGACCGCCTGTGCCCGCACGGGCGATGGAGACAAGGCATGACCGGGCAGATCCCGGACCAGACCATCGACCCCGATGGCGAACTCGACCTGCCTGCGCCTCCTCCGGGCCGGGTCCGGGGCCTGGTGATTTCCTTCGGCTCCGCCGCGCTGGGATTGTCCGCGGCACTGGCGTTCCACGCCCTTTCCGGCGTCGAGTCCCTGCTGATGCCGGTCCTGGCGGTCGCATTGCTGGCAGCGGGACCGGTGGGGACGGGATGGATCGCATGGCGGCGCGCCCTGCGCGATGCGTGGCGGGAGGTCATGTTCCGATGCGTCGACGAGGTCGTCCTGGCGATCCTGCGCATCCTGGGACTCACCGTCATGATGCTCTACGCCGCCGGCGTCATGGCGCTTTCGCCTCTTCCGGAGGTCGAGCGGCTGGAAGCCGCGATGCTGATCCTCCAGGCCGGTTCGCTCGGTGGCTGGATCATCCTGATCGATCTGCTTCGGCGCAGGCAGGCCTGCCGCAGGCGTCGCATCTGCGCCGCCTGCGCCGACCTAGTCTGCGTGACCGCGCTGCTGTGCCTGGGCGGTCCGCCGATGCAGGTCTGGATGTTCTGCTATCTGGGGATAGCGCTCGCCAGCGGTCTCGGCGACGGCAGGGCCGGCCCGATGCTCGCGTCGGCCGGCGGCGTCGCCGGCCTGTCCGTTGTGGCGGCTTTCACCGGCGTGCTGTCCGAGACGCCGTTCCTGATCGTCGGAGTCGCGGTGGGGCTGTTGCTGCTCCCTGCCCAGTCGGCCTTCCTTGCCGGCTCATTCCTCGGCCGGACAATCGGCCCCCCGAGAAGGCGGTTCAGGATCCTCCTCGCCGAGAACAGCCGATTCGGCCTGCGGAGCCTTCGCCGACTGCTCGAACGTGCCGGGCATACCCTGCTGATCGCCGAGGACGGAAACACGGCGCTCGACCTGCTGCACAAGGGCGGCCTCGACGTGATGCTGCTCGACCTCCAACTGCGCGACCCCAATGCCCTCGACCTCGTCCGCATGTACCGCTTCATGCGGTCGGAGGATGCGCATCTGCCGATCGTAGGGCTGGTCCCCGGGCTGACCGATCCGGCCCGCAAGCGCTGCATCGCAGCCGGAATGAACGAGGTGCTTCCGGTACCCGTCGAGGAATTCCGGCTGCTCGAAGCGGTCGATCGTCTCGGCGCGGCATCGCTGAGCGCCCGTGAGGCCGTGGAGACCGGCGTGGTCGCGTCGATCTCGGCGCATCCCCGGTTCTCCACCGTCGCGGAGCCATGCATCGACGAGGATGCGCTGGACGCGCTCCAGTCGCTGGACCCCGACAATGGTTTTCTGGAGGACGTCATCTCCGTTTTCCTCACCGATGGTGCCGAACTGATCGATGCGATGGTCAAGGCATTGAACGACGGGGACGTGGTCAGCTTCCGGGAGCACGCCGACTCTCTGGGCAGCAGTTCCACCCACATAGGGGCGATCCGCCTGGTCAAGCTTCTGGCCCGATGTCGCGACATGCCGACGCGCGGATTTCGGGAAGAAGGCAATCAGAAAATGCTGCAGATCCAGGATGAATTCAGGCGCGTCCGTACCGCATTGCAGAGCCATGTCTGGACCCTGCATCACAGCAACTTCAACTGAACGGCGTTCCTTTGTACCAGAAGACTTGTACCAGAAGACCCGTTGATGCCATTGCCGCCGAATCCAAGCGGGTCCTACTCCCGGAACCTGCTCAGACGCAGGTTCCGCTTGCTGAGTAGAGCTGGCAATCCGTGCCCGCCCAGCCACTCGTACTCGACCCGGCGCTGCTCGACCACCGGATCGACCGCTCTCAAGGCATCATCGGGAATGCCGGGGTGACACATCACCAGCGCGATGCCTGCCCGGGGTGCCGGCAAATCCTCGACGAAGCGGTCCATCATCGTACCGAAAGGTACGGGTCTGGAGAAATCATAGACCCCCCGAAAGCTTTCGTTGGTGGCGATCGTATGCTTGTGCGCAAGTTTCCGCAAGCGTCCAGACAACATTGAAACGAAAAAGGTTTTCGGAATCGCGATTCCTCGCGTCGTGATAGCCGAAGCGCTGTCGTGGCACGATCGTAAGTATGGTTCGCGTGCCGAATGCTTCCCCCCTTTCAGCCTTCCGGTCACGGCCCGGACCACGGCCTCCCGAATTGTGGGGAACTGATGGACGTGCTGATGGCCGTCGATGAAGGCTGGCGACCGACCCAACGCGGACTCGAAGGCGTCGATCTGGCGGTTCAGTTCGGCATCCACCTCGCCGGCATCCAGGCGGCCGCCGTAGGCCAGCCGCATCAGCGCGCCGAGAGAGGGCAGCCGGCCCCCGGGAGCGGTGCGGGGCATGGCGCCGATCGGCCGCTGGTCCGTCAGGGTCAGGTGCAGCCCCACGTCCACCTGGTCGACATAGGGGGTCAGCCAAGTCGCGTGGTCCTTCCAGAAAGGGGTCACGGTCATGCAGCCGGTAGCCGAAAGCCTGCCGCGGTCGATCAGGTCGCGGATGGCAGAACTGACCCCCGGGGACAAGCCGTAATCGTCGGCACAAAGCACGAAGGGCACTGGGGGCCGCGTCAGGGACTTGGGGGAAATGGCGGTCACGGTGTCGGCTGATCCGTACGGAGGGTAAGGCCACGCGGCCAGCGATAGAAGCAAAGCCGCCCGGGGATTGCAACGCGGTCGGGGAGAGGGCTGGACCGGCTGCGCCTTGACCGCGCCGGCGGAAGTGATAATAAGGGGTAACTCCACGGGATTTGACGGGTGGGTGCAGCATGGACGGACGGAAGTTCCGGTTGGTCACCAGAAGCGACTTCGATGGTCTCGTCTGCGCCGTCCTGCTTCGGGAACTGGGCATGATCGAGGACATCAAGTTCGTCCATCCCAAGGACATGCAGGACGGGGTGATCTCCATCGGTCCCCTGGACATCACGACCAATCTTCCATACGTGCCCGGCGTCCACCTGGCTTTCGACCACCATCTCAGCGAGACCAGGCGCGTCGGCCAGCATCCCAACCATGTCATCGACCCCAAGGCGCCCTCGGCAGCCCGTGTGGTCTACGATCACTACGGCGGGGCAGGGAGGTTCACCGGGATCTCCGAGGAGATGATGACGGCGGTCGACCAAGCTGACTCGGCCGATTACGGGATCGACGATATCCTGCGCCCGACCGGCTGGACATTGCTGAACTTCCTGATGGACCCGAGGACGGGACTCGGGCGATTCCGGGATTTCCGGATCTCCAACTACCAGCTCATGATGGAGCTGATCGACCGTTGCCGGGATCACGACATCGACGGCATCCTGGCGCTGCCCGACGTCGCCGAGCGGGTCGAACTCTACTTTGCCCAGGAGGAGCTTTTCAGGCAGCAGGTCGCCCGCATCGCGGCGGTTCACCAGGATCTCGTCGTCCTGGACCTGCGGGCGGAGGAGACCATCCATGCCGGGAACCGCTTCATGGTCTACGCGCTCTACCCCGATTGCCGCATCTCCATGCATGTGCTGTGGGGCGTGAAGCAGCAGAACACCGTTTTCGCGGTGGGCAAGTCGATCCTCGACCGCACGTCGCCGGTCGCCGTCGGCCCGCTCATGCTCGAGTACGGCGGCGGCGATCATGCGGCGGCCGGAACCTGCCAAGTGACCAACGACCGCGCGGAAATCGTCAAAAGGGAACTGATAGAACGACTTTCTACCTTTAAATGAAACAAATTTCCAACACTTAGCAATTTATCAACCTGTCGGGCGCAGGCTCGGCAGGTCCCATTGTGAAGCTTGAAGGACGGCACTTCGATGGAGACGGTTCCTGTCGGCCCTCTTGGATGTACCGTCCGTCGCGCAGCGCTCCAGGGAATCCTGATCCTCTGCGTCTCCATCGGAGCGACCCTCGGCTTGGCGGCCCTGGGCGTGCTCGAGGCCTTCGCTGCCCCGCTCATCACCATCCTGATCGCGTCCTTGACGGCGGCTCTGGCGATGCAGTTCCGGCTGCGGCGGCAGCTGAGCCGGGCAGCGGCGCCAGCGGCAGCGGCAGCGGCTCCGGAACCGGGCCTGCCGGCCGATGATATCCATGCCTCCATCGTCGCGGCCATGCCGGAGCTGATCCTGATCAGCCGCAACGGGCGGGTGGACTACATCAACGGCAGCGGACTCCGCATGGTGGGCGCGGCATCGGCCGATATACTCCTCGCCCGCCCGGTGCTGGATCTCGTCGACGGCGTCACGTCGCGGGAGATCCGGGATCGTATCGAAGCCGCGCTTCTCGTCGGGGAGCAGGTCGCCCCCTGCGAGATATGGCTCGCCCGTTTCGACGGCGCCCCGGTGTGCGTCGAGGCATGCGGCGTGCCGATGGGCGTTCAGCCGGATCCCCTGGTCCTGCTGATCGCCCGGGACATCTCCGACCAGCGCCGGGCCGAGGCGGCCTTGCGCCAGGCAAAGGAGCAGGCGGAACTCGCGAACCGTACCAGAAGCCAGTTCCTGGCGAACATGAGCCACGAACTGCGCACGCCCCTGAACGCGATCATCGGATTTTCCGAGATCATCGCCGACGAGGCTTTCGGCCCGGCCGGACAGCCGCTCTATACCGAGTATGCCCGCGATATCCGCGACGGGGGGTGTCATCTCCTGAGGGTGATCAACGACATCCTGGACTATTCCAAGGTCGAGGAGGGGAAGATGGAACTGTACGAGGACATCGGCGATGTCGCCGAGATCCTCGCGGCGTCCATCAGGGTCGTGATCGGGCGCGCGGAGAGCGCCGACGTCCGGATCACGCTGGAGATCCAGGAGAACCTGCCCCACGTCCTGGTGGACGCCATGAAACTGAAGCAGGTCCTGTTGAACCTGCTGTCCAACGCGGTCAAGTTCACGGCGCGGGGAGGCTGCATCACCGTCTCCGCCGCCGCGGCGTCCGATGGCGGACTGGACATTGCCGTCGCCGATACGGGGATCGGGATGACGAAAGCCGAAATCGACATGGCGCTGGAGCCGTTCACCCAGGTCGAATCCGACCTGAGCCGGAGATACGAGGGGACTGGGCTGGGCCTTCCGATCACCAACTCGCTGGTCGAACTGCATGGCGGACGCCTGCTCATCGCGAGCACGCCCGGTGTCGGCACGCGCGTGACGGTCCACCTGCCGGTTTCCAGGATTCTCCGGCAGGCGGCTCCGTCCCTGGCCGAGCGATGACCCTGCACTTTCCGGGAGATCGGCACGATCGTCCCGAAAGCAGAAGCCGACAAGCGAATGCCGCAGGCGTTACCCGCGCCGCAGGGCCGCGATCTCCCGCTGGGACACGTCTCCGCCCTGCTTCCCTTCCGGGCTCAGGACCAGCAACTTCACGACGTCGCCCATGACGAAGTCGTTCCTCACCGGGGCCAGCCGGGCTTCAGGAAGATAAGATTCGTATTGCGCGGTGTAGCGCGCGGCGAAGGCGAAATTCAGCCAGGGCGAGACGACGCGCATCATCAGGCGGACCGGCGCCTTCTTCGACATCGTGTAGTCCAGGATGCGGATCGTTCCGGTCGGCTTGCAGATGCGGCGCATCTCGCGCAGCACCGGGAGTTGGAGCTCCTCCGGCAGGACGCAGAACACGAACGTCGCCGCTATGACGTCGAAATGGTCGTCGGGAAATCTGGTCCTGGTCAGATCCATCTCCAGGAATTCGGCGCTGATGCCTTCCTTTGCGGCACGCTTCCTGGCCCTGACCAGCATGCCGGGACTGTTGTCCACTCCGATGACCCGGGCGTTCCTGGGATAGAAGGGAATGTTGCATCCCGTACCGGCACCGGCATCCAGTATCAGCCCGTCGGCATCGCGGAATACATCATTGCGCAGCCGCCGCTTCCAGGAAACTTCGTAGGCTTTGTCCAGCACGTCGTAAAGAGGAGCAATCCGCTCGTACTTTTCGTAACTCACCGCCCATCACCCTTCGCTGGAGATCATCTCAACGCATCGGGTGCGGATACTCGGTGCTGGAACATAAGGCAAATGAACCTTTTAATACGTCCGGTCCCGTAAAAGTACCGGAGGCCCGTCTCAGCTTTTCCCCCCGAGGATCAGGACATAGCGTCCGTCGCGCGTCATGGGTGGTAGTCGGCAGGCGTTCTTCCGCTGCTGGTCCTCGTGGCGCATGGCCATGACCTCCTCAAGCTTTCGCAGCGGCCGCAGCAGATAGGGGCTGACATTCGTGCTCTTGGTATCGTCCATGACGCAAATCGCCTGCCGGAAAACCGTTCTGGTTCGAAGAATATGGACGTTCACCCGGCAGGACGGGAGAGCGATTACGTCTGTGAGCATACGTACTGACGGTTTAGCCATCCGGGAAATGGATCGGAATCGCTCTCTCATCCGTTGGTGCTCCCGGATGGAGGAAAATAAATGAAAATCATCGAACGCCGGCCCGGCGGCTATCTGGTTGACTGCGGTTGCGCTCACGGGGACCCGTTCGTTCAGCGTCGTCCGGCGCTGGCGACCGAATGCCCCAAATGCGGCAAGACCGGAATGATGGCCGAACTGGTGACGACCTGGGTCATCGCGAACGACCGCGAGCGGGTCGAAGCCGCGGACTGATCTCCCGGACCGGAACCGCGCCGGGGGGGGCGGGAGACCGGTGGTCCCCGCCCTGCATCCTCAACCGGCGGCGCCATCTGCGGCAGCCAGGGCCCTTCCATAGACGAGCGGGTCGACATTGCCGCCGGAGCACACGACCGCGACCGTCTTGCCCGACGTGGGTACCCTGCCGGCCAGTACCGCCGCCAGAGCCACCGCGCCCCCCGGTTCGACGACCAGCTTGAAATGATCCCGCGCCACCGCCATCGCGCGGCAGACCTCGTCATCGGTGACGGCGGTCCCTCCCGCCAGATGCGCCGCATTGACCGCGAAGGTCAACTCTCCCGGCTGTGCGGCCAGAAGCGCATCGCAGAACGACGCGGCGCCGGGTTCGTTGGAGAGACGCCTGCCGGCGGCGAGCGACCGGCGCGTATCGTCGAAACCCTCGGGCTCGACGGCATGAACCGTGGCTTCGGGCAGCTTTCCGGCCAGGGCCAGCGCGATTCCGCTGATCATTCCGCCGCCTCCGCAGGGCGCCAGCACCATGTCGGGCCGTGCGCCTGCGCCTGCCGCCTGGTCGGTCAACTCCAGGCCGATCGTTCCCTGGCCGGCCATGACTTGGGGATCGTCATACGGCCGTACCAGCGTGGCGCCCGTCTCCGCCGAGATACGCGCACCGATCGCTTCCCTGTCCTCGGTCCAGCGGTCGTATAGAACGACCTTGGCACCCCAGGCCCGCGTATTGGCGACCTTGATCGCGGGCGCGTCCGACGGCATAACGATGGTCGCCCCGATCCCGAGCAGCCTGGCCGCAGCGGCCACGCCCTGGGCATGGTTGCCGGAAGAGAATGCCACCACTCCGCGCGGGCGTTCCGATTCCGGGATCAGGCTGATGCGATTGAAGGCGCCCCGGAACTTGAAACTGCCGGTGCGCTGAAGCACCTCGGCCTTGACCAGCAGCCTGCATCCCAAGGCATCGTTCAGAAGCGGAGATTCCAGCAGCGGCGTGACGACGGCGTGCCCGGCCAGCCGCTCGGCGGCGGCAACGATGTCGGAGTAGCCGGGCAGGGGACCGACATCGGGGGGCGGGGAGGCGGAAGACATAGGCGAACCCTTGGTGACGGAAGACGGCGGGACCGTTCAGGCATCCCCGCGCGCGACAAGCTCGGGCAGGGAATCCAGGCTGCGCAGCACGACCTTGGGGGATCCGGGAAGCCGGTCGCTCGTGTGGCCGAGCCGGTTCAGCCATACCGTCCGAAAGCCGAAATGCGCGGCTCCGGCGACATCCCACCCGTTCGACGACACGAAGCAGATCCGCTCGCGATTCAGGCCGAGCCTGTCGCAGGCGAGCTGATAGACCGACGCGTGCGGCTTGTAAATGCCGACCTCCTCGACCGAGAGGACGGCATCCAGGTCATCCGCGATCCCGGCGCTCGCGACACCTGAGGTCAGCATGCCGGGCGTTCCGTTCGACAGGATGGCGGTCGTCAACCCGGCCCGCCTCAGTTCCGCCAGGACCGGCGCCACGTCCGGATAGCAGTCGAGCGACAGGTACCGCTCCATCAGCCGGTGCTTCAGCCCTTCGCCCCGGAGTCCGGCGGCATCGAGCGCGTAATCCAGTGCATCGGCGGTGACCTGCCAGAAGTCCCGATGCTCTCCCATCAGGCTCAGCAGCCAAGTGTATTCGAGTTGCCGGGTACGCCAGACGGCGCCGACCTGGTCGGCCTTGTCTCCCAACTCCCCCGCCAAGCGTCCGGTCGCCGACCGGACGTCCAGGAGGGTACCGTAGGCGTCGAAGACGCAGGCCGAAATGCCGGTCAGCATGGCTTCACCGTCTCAGATCCTCCTCCAGCAGCAACTTCGCCGTGCCGCCGTTCATGCGGGCGCGATAGACATGGAGAGCTTCCATCACCCGCTGGACATAGTTGCGCGTCTCGTAGATCGGAATCAACTCGATCCAGTCGACCGCGTCCACGCCTTCCGCCCGCGGATCGCCGTTGGCGCGAAGCCATTCGCGCACCCGGCCGGGCCCGGCGTTGTAACCCGCTATGGCAAGGATGTAGGAGCCGTTGAAGCGGTCCAGCAACTCCCTCATGTAGGCGCTGCCCAGGGCGATGTTGTATTCCGGGTCTGCCGTCAGCCGTCCGTTGGTGTGCTCCATGCCCAACTGGTTCGCCACCTGCTTGGCGGTCGCGGGCATCAGCTGCATCAGTCCCCGGGCGCCCGCCGAGCTGATGGCATTCTGGTTGAACGTGCTCTCCTGCCGGATCAGGGAATGGACCAGCGCGGGTTCCAGCCAGCCGAGCTGCGGCATGCCGACGACGGGATAACCCGCGTCCGCCAGCGTTATGTCGTCCTGCACCGCCTGCTTGGCGACGGCCACCGCCAAGTCGGCACGGCCGAGATCGCGCGCCAGCCCGGCGGCCAGGGTGTACTCTTCCGCCGTCCTGGCGTTCGACCCCATCCGGCGGACGAAGATCCCCTCGCGGTCGGCGACCGGATCGATCCGGTTCAGCATCCTGGCCAGTCTCGGCAATTCCCGTCGCCCGAACGCCGCGACCGCCTCCGCGGAAGGCCGCGCCTCCGCCGGCAGGACGCCCGCGGACGGCGCGCGAAGGCGCTGCTGGGCAAGCTGACCGTAGAAGGTCGTGACGTGCTGGGCCGCCGAGCCGTACCATCCGCGCGCCGCGTCCGGCTGCCTCATCGCCTCGGCGGCGCGCCCGGCCCAGTAGGCGCCCCGCGCCCGGCTGATCGGCGCGCTGACGCTAGCGTACAGCCGCTCGAAATGCTTCAGCGCCTGCTGCGGTCTGTCGAGGAAGCGCAGCGCCAGCCACCCCGACAGGAATTCGGCTTCCGCCAGAGGAAGCCCGTCCGCCTGCCCGTGGCTGGAGGCGATGCGGTAGGCCTCGGCGTAGGCGCCGCGCTCGATCGACCTACGGGCCAGGATGTGCATCTCGGTCCACCACGCCGCCGGCCGCCCCAGTTCGGCCGGCTTGTTCATCAGAATCTCCAACGCGCCGGCATCCAGGTCCTTCCGCCGCCGCCAGCGTGCGCGCTCGTAGAGGAGCCCGGGATCGTTGCGCAGGCTGGGCGGCACCTTGTTGATCAGGGCGTCGACATTGCCCCGCTTCATGCCGGCCAGGTGGAACCGGGCTTCGGCAAGGGCCTGATACCCGCTGCCCACCAGGGGGAGCATGCGGCGGGCGGCCGACTCCTCGTTGTCCCACATCAGCCGGTCGAACCGGGCCAGATGGTCCCGGGGGCGCAGCAGGTCGCCGAAACGCGAGCGGAAATCCTGTTCCTCGGTCAGGCCGAAGCCGCCGGCCACCCAGCGCTCCCGAACCAGTTCGGCGGCCTGCGCGGTCTTGCCGTCGTTCAGCAGCACCGTGGCATACCGCAAGGTTCCGCCGCCGGTCAGCGGAGGATAGGCCTCGAACCAGGCCTTCACGTCGGCGGCCGGCATCCAGAGCGGCATCGCCATTTCGGCGTTCCTGCGCAGGGCGTTCAGGTTCGGCCATTCCGGGTTGCCGCGGACGAAGGCGGCGATGGAATCGAAGCTCGCATCGGTTCCCGGCCGCGCCATGTCGAGCCACTGGATGGCCTTTGCCGGCAGCGGCTCCCCGGCCTGGGAGGCCAGGGCCTTCGCCTCGTCCCAGCGGCCGCTCTCCGCGGCCCTGAAGGCGGTGCGGTAGAGGGCCAGGTCGCGTTCGCCCAATTCGGCGGCCGCCGCTCCGGGCGTCCAGGCGCCGCACGCGACGGACAAGGCCAGCGCCAAGCCGAGTACCATCGCATGGGCGGGGCGGGCGCACTTGCCGTACCAGTCCGCTGCGGCTAATGTGCCTGCCTTGTTTCTTGTGCCGGTACGGAGGTCGGTATGTTTTCGGGGTCCATCGTCGCGCTCTTGACGCCTTTCAAGAACGGGAAAGTCGACGAGAAAGCCTTCCAGTCCTTCGTCGATTGGCAGATTGGCCAGGGCACCAACGGGCTGGTTCCGGTCGGGACGACCGGGGAGTCCCCGACCCTCAGCCATGAGGAGCACATGCGCGTCGTCGAGCTGTGCATCGAGGCGGCCGCCGGCCGGGTGCCGGTCATCGCCGGCGCCGGCTCCAACTCGACCGCGGAGGCGATCGCCTTCACGCGCCACGCCAAGAAGGCGGGCGCGGAGGCCGTGCTTACCGTCACGCCCTATTACAACAAGCCCACGCAGGAAGGTCTGTATCAGCATTACAAGGCGATCCACGATGCTGTAGAAATTCCGATCATCATTTACAACATACCGGGTCGCAGCGTGATCGACATGACGGTTGCCACTATGGCACGTCTCGCGAAGCTTCCCAATATCGTCGGGGTCAAGGATGCCACGGCCGACTTGACCAGACCGTTAAGAACCCGCGTCGAAATCGGACCTGAATTCTGCCAGCTCAGCGGCGAGGATGCCACTGTCGTCGGTTACCTGGCCCAGGGGGGGCATGGGTGCATCTCGGTGACCGCCAACGTCGCTCCCGCCCAGTGCAGCCAGCTTCATGCCGCCTGGGCAGCGAACGACAGGCCGACCGTCGAGCGGCTGCGCGACCAGCTGATGCCGCTCCACCACGCCCTGTTCCTGGAGACCAGCCCCGCGCCGGTCAAGTACGCGGCCAGCCTGCTCGGCCTCTGCTCCGAGGAGGTCAGGCTGCCGGTGGTCCCGGTGACGGACGCGACCCGGACCGCGGTGCGTGAGGCGATGGTGAAGGCGGGCGTGCTCAACTGAGCATGCCCGGCGGCACGCCATAAGACAACCTGCGTGGCAGGAAGAAGAAAGTAGAGGAATAACCATGGCTCAGCCGGGGCCCGTCTCGGGCCGGATCGCGGCTCAGAACCGCCGTGCCCGGTTCGATTACTTCATCGACGAAACGCTAGAGGCGGGGATCATGCTGGTCGGCACGGAGGTGAAATCCCTCCGGGCCGGCAAAGCCAGCATCAACGAATCCTATGCGGGCGAGCAGAACGGCGCCTTGTATCTGGTCAACGCCTACATTCCGGAGTACCAGCTCGCCGGCCAGTATTATCAGCACGAGACCAAGAGGCCGCGCAAGCTGCTGGTCCACAAGCGGGAGATGAACCGCCTGATGGGCGCCATCAAGCGCGAGGGCGTCACGATCGTCCCGCTGTCGATCTATTTCAACGCGCGCGGCATCGCCAAGGTCGAGCTTGGGGTCGCGCGCGGCAAGAAGAAGGTGGACAAACGCGCCTCGGAGAAGGAGCGCGACTGGCAGAGGGACAAGGCCCGCGTGATGCGCAGCAAGGGGAAGGACGTGGATTAAGGAACCATACCAGCCCAACCCGGTTGGAGCCTCCGACGGAAAGACAAAGGAGACTCCGATGCGCGCACTGGTCTGGCATGGCAAGGAAGATGTCCGGGTCGATACCGTTCCCGATCCCAAGATCCTGAATCCCAGGGATGCGGTGGTCAAGATCACGTCGACGGCGATCTGCGGCTCGGATCTGCACCTGTACGGCGGCTACATCCCCTCGCTGAAATCCGGCGACATCCTGGGCCACGAGTTCATGGGCGAAGTGGTCGAGGTCGGCAAGGAGCCGGGACGGCTGAAGGTGGGCGACCGTGTCGTCATTCCGTTCACCATCGCCTGCGGGCACTGCTATTTCTGCGACCACGACCTCTGGTCGCTGTGCGACAACTCCAACCCCAATGCGGAGATGACGGCGAAGGTCATGGGGCAGTCGCCGTCGGGGCTGTTCGGCTATACCCACCTGTTCGGCGGCTATGCCGGCGGGCAGGCCGAGTATGTCCGCGTGCCCTACGCCGACGTCGGCCCTTACAAGGTCCCCGACGGTTTCAGCGACGACCAGGTCCTGTTCCTGACCGACATCTTCCCGACCGGCTACATGGCGGCCGAGAACGCCGACATCGAGCCCGGCGACACGGTCGCGGTTTGGGGATGCGGACCGGTCGCGCAGTTCGCGATCCGCAGCGCCTATCTCCTCGGGGCGGAGCGCGTGATCGCGATCGACCGCGTGCCGGAGCGACTCGCCATGGCGCGCGATGGCCGGGCGATCACGATCAACTTCGACGAGGAGGACGTTCACGACCGGCTGATGGAACTGACCGGCGGGCGCGGTCCGGACAGTTGCATCGACGCGGTCGGTATGGAGGCCCACGGAGGCGGAAGCGTCGACGCGATCTACGACCGGGTCAAGTTCGCCGCCTTCATGACCACCGACCGGGCCCATGCGCTGCGCCAGGCGATCATGGCGTGCCGCAAGGGCGGTACGGTGTCGCTGGCGGGCGTGTATGGCGGCGTGGTCGACAAGATCCCCATGGGGGCCGCCTTCAACAAGTCGCTGAAATTCAAGATGGGGCAGACCCACGTCCACAGGTACTTGCCGCGCCTGATGAAGCACATCCAGGACGGTGACCTGGATCCCAGCTTCGTGATCACCCACAAGCTGCCGTTGGATCAGGCGCCCGAAGGTTACCGGATCTTCCGGGAGAAGAAGGACAATTGCATCAAGGTGGTCCTGAAGCCCTGAGCGCCGTCGGCGATTCCGGCTGAAGGATGACTCGCCGGCAGAACGAAAAGCCGGACCGGGAAATCATCCCGGTCCGGCTTTCTGTTCCTGCGGCATCGGAAGACCGGCAGGGGGTCAGGCGGTTTCGTACAGGTTGCTGTGCGGATCGTTCGACGGCGGATCGCGATGCTGGTGGACGCGGGCGATCGACGGCGACAGATCCTGGAGTTCGATGAAGTTGTCCGCCTGCCGGCGCAGTTCGTCGGCGACCATGGGCGGCTGGCTGCGAACCGTGCTGATCACCGAGACCCGCACCCCTTTCCGCTGCACCGCATCGACCAGCCGCCGGAAATCGCCGTCGCCGGAAAACAGCAGGATATGGTCGACATGCTCGGCCATCTCCATCACGTCGATGGCCAGTTCGATGTCCATGTTCCCCTTGATCTTGCGGCGGCCGGACGCGTCCGTGAATTCCTTTGTGGGCTTTGTTACCATGGTGTAACCATTGTAATCGAGCCAGTCCACCAGCGGCCGGATCGGGGAGTATTCCTGATCCTCGACCAGCGCTGTATAGTAAAAGGCTCGGACAAGGCGACCTTTCGATGCGAACAGATCAAGGAGGCGTTTGTAATCGATATCGAAGCCGAGCGCTCTCGCTGCAGCATATAAATTTGCACCGTCTATGAACATTGCGATGCGTTCTTCTTGATAGAAAATCATCTGATTACCTTTTGGACTATAATGGTTGTCACGCATCGGCCAATTTCTTATCCCGCTTCGCTCACCAAGC
Organism: Skermanella sp. TT6; assembly: GCF_016653635.2. NCBI lineage: Bacteria > Pseudomonadati > Pseudomonadota > Alphaproteobacteria > Rhodospirillales > Azospirillaceae > Skermanella > Skermanella cutis. The sequence goes on along the minus strand of NZ_CP067420.1, from coordinate 3,085,605 downwards.
AGGAGGGTCTTTAATGCCGCATTGGCCACGATGTAGAGATAGGGCAATGCTTCCAAGCAGACAAGAGGTTCCCTGGAGGTCCCGAGAAAAGTGATTTTCATCGCATTAGGATCAAACCTTTCCAGTGATGTCTATGGCTCGCCCCAAGACATATGCGAAGCTGCGATAGATGCGCTGCAAGACCGCGGAATCTCTGTGGTCGCTCGCTCCCGCTGGTTCAGGACGGCACCAGTTCCAGTGTCGGATCAACCCTGGTTTGTTAACGGAGTCGCCGCGGTATCTACAGGGCTGAACCCTGCCGGCCTCTTGTCAGTACTGCATGAAGTCGAGGCGGAATTCGGGCGGACCCGCACCCTTCGCAACGAAGCTCGGATCCTCGACCTGGACCTGATCGCGTATGACGAGCTTGTAACAGACGGCGCGACGCCTCCGACGCTCCCGCATCCGCGGATGCACGAGCGGGCCTTCGTCCTGCTCCCGCTCTCCGACATCGCGCCGGACTGGAGGCATCCCGCCACGGGAGCCGCCCTGCCGGACCTGATCGCGGCGCTTTCCGCGGGCCAGCGAGCCGAACCGAAGGCATGACAAGTGTCGCGCTTGCTTCGGTCATGTCCAAACCGTATATAGAAAAGCTTGGCATATTGTTGGAGTTTGCCCTTATGGCACGCGTAACCGTTGAAGACTGCGTCATCAAGATTCCAAATCGTTTCGAGCTGGTCATGATGGCCGCCCAGCGGGCGCGGGACGTCGCCACGGGTGCTCCGCTGTCGATCGACCGCGACAACGACAAGAATCCGGTCGTGGCGCTGCGCGAGATCGCCGATGAGACCATCGGCTTGGACGAGTTGCGCAACGCGCTGATCCGCGGCCACCAGAAGGTGGTCGAGGCCGACGAGCCCGAGGACGACATCGTCGAGCTGATGGCCGGCGAGCAGGCTTGGGCCCAGCAGATGACCGTGGGTGATGACGACCTGGGCGGCGACGACCTGGGCGCCGACGGCGACGTCGAGGAGGGCGACGACGTCCTTGCCGACATGGAGCAGGAGCCGGGCATCGACATCGACAGCGAGGAAGGCCAGCTGGTCGACCGCGACGTCGACGATGTCGGCAAGGCCTACGAGTAAGGGGGCCGGCCGGGACTTCGGGTGTCGGATCGCTGGAGGATCGGCGTACGAGTGTGCGAGATCGAATTCATGACGCCGTCGTTTGCCGCGGGTGAGGGGCGATGATCCGGCAGTACGAACTTGTCGAGCGCGTCAAGGCGTATGATCCGGGCGCGGATGAGGACGCCCTCAACCGCGCTTACGTCTTCTCGATGCGTGCCCATGGTTCGCAGACGCGGGCCAATGGCGACCCCTACTTCTCCCACCCGTTGGAAGTCGCCGGCATCCTCACCCAGATGAAGCTGGACAGCGCTTCGATCGTGACGGCCCTGCTGCACGACACGGTCGAGGACACCGTAGCGACTCTCGAGGACGTGCAGCGCCTGTTCGGGGCCGACATCGCCCGGCTCGTCGACGGCGTCACCAAGCTGTCGCGCATCGAGCTTCAGAACATCGAGACCCAGACCGACCAGGCCAAGCAGGCGGAGAACTTCCGCAAGCTGGTCCTGGCCATGTCGGAGGACATCCGCGTCCTGCTGGTCAAGCTGGCCGACCGGGTCCACAACATGCGGACGCTGTCGTACCTGCGCGACCCGGAGAAGCGGAAGCGGATCGCCCGCGAGACGCTGGAGATCTACGCGCCGCTGGCCGAGCGAATCGGCATCCACAAGATGAAGGACGAGCTGGAAGACCTCTCCTTCGCCGAGCTGAATCCGGACGCCCGGGACAGCATCCTCGCCCGTCTGGCTTTCCTGCGCACGTCGGAGGGCGGGCTGGTCGGCCGCGTCCTGGACGAATTGCGCCAGACCCTCGCCGAGCACGGTTTGCCCGACGCGATGGTTACCGGGCGGGAAAAGACGGCCTACTCGATCTGGCGCAAGATGCAGCGCAAGAACGTGGCCTTCGAGCAGCTCTCCGACATCATGGCGTTCCGCGTCATGGTCGACTCGGTCGAGCAGTGCTATCAGGCGCTGGGCGTCATCCATGCCCGCTACCCGGTCGTGCCGGGCCGCTTCAAGGATTACATCTCGACTCCCAAGCCCAACGGCTATCGCAGCATCCACACGTCGGTGATCGGGCCGGAGCGGCAGCGGATCGAGGTGCAGATCCGCACCACCGACATGCACGAAGTGGCGGAACTGGGCGTCGCAGCACATTGGGCCTACAAGCAGAACCATCAGCGCACCGAGGGGCGCCAGTATCGCTGGCTGCGCGAGCTGCTCGACATCCTGGAGCATGCCCAGAAGCCCGAGGAATTCCTGGAGCACACCAAGCTGGAACTGTTCCAGGACCAGGTGTTCTGCTTCACCCCCAAGGGCGACCTGATCGCGCTGCCGCGCGGTGCCACCCCGGTCGACTTCGCCTATGCGGTCCACAGCCAGATCGGCGATACCTGCGTCGGCGCCAAGGTCAACGGGCGGATGCTGCCGCTGCGGAGCCAGCTCCAGAACGGCGACCAGGTGGAGATCTTCACCTCCAAGGCCCAGACGCCGTCGCCCACATGGGAGCGCTTCGTCGTCACGGGCAAGGCGAGGGCGCGGATCCGCCGGTTCATCCGGACCCAGCAGCGCTCGCAGTACATCGATCTCGGCAAGGCCCTGCTCCAGAAGCTGTTCCGGCAGGAGGGCTACGAGTTCTCCGACAAGGCGGTGGAAGGCGTCGTGAAGATCTTCCAGGCGTCCTCCGTGGACGACCTGTTCGCCAGCGTCGGCGCCGGGCTCCAGTCGGCGCGCGAGGTCTTCAACGCGGTCTTCCCCGGCCACAAGCCGGCGTCGGAACGGGACGACAAGGTCGTTCCGATCAGCCGGTCCACCCGGCACAAGCACAAGAAGGACATCCCGCTCCCGATCCGCGGCCTGATACCGGGCATGGCGGTCCACTACGCGGGATGCTGCCACCCGCTGCCGGGCGACCGCATCGTCGGAATCGTGACAACCGGCAAGGGCGTCACGATCCATACGATAGACTGCGAGACGCTGGAAAGCTTCAGCGACACGCCGGAACGCTGGATCGATGTCGGCTGGGACAGCGGCGGAGAGGCGGCCGAGGAGCATGTCGGCCGCATCAATGTCATCATCGCGAACGAGGCGGGCAGCCTGGGAACCCTGTCCACCGTGATCGGCAAGAACGGCGGCAACATCACCAACCTGAAGATCACCAGCCGGAACACGGACTTCTTCGAGATGCTGATCGACATCGACGTCAAGGACGTCAAGCATCTGACCAACATCATCGCGGCTCTCCGGGCAACTCCGGTTATCAATTCGGTCGATCGGGCACGCGGACGGTGACTGAACGCGGCCCCGGCTCCATATAGGACGGGGACGGCGGCGGATACGAGCCTTCGGCGCTGTATCAGCCGTCCCCCGTTGCAACCCCGTCCTGTTCAGACAGACTGATCCGTTCCCTATCATGTTCCGCCGCCGAACCAAGCACGCCTTCCATCATCGAATCCGCGACCTGTTCTGGCCGCGCGCGGGATGGCGTCGTTCCTCGGCCTACGTGGTTCACCGGATCGGCCGGCTTCCGGGAACGCCCTATTCGATCGCGGCAGGCTTCGCGTGCGGAGCCGCCGTCTCCTTCACGCCTTTCATCGGCCTCCACTTCCTGCTCGCGGCAGGCCTCGCCCTGATCCTGCGCGGCAACCTGCTGGCGTCGGCGATCGGGACCGTCGTCGGAAATCCCTGGACTTTTCCCGGCATCTGGTTGGCGACGTACCGTCTTGGGGCTATGGTGTCGGGACAATCGCACGAAGGGGAAGTGGCGGCCCGGCACCTGACCCTGACGATGATCCTCGACCATCCGGGACAGGTGTTCCTGCCCATGGTCATCGGCGGCACGCTGCTGGGGATCGTCGCCTGGTTCCTGTTCTTCCTCCCCGTGCGCGCCGCGGTATCGGCCTATCATGCCCGGCGTGTCCTGCGGCGGACGAAAAAGGCGCGGCACCGCAAGCTGGAGCTTGAAGTATGATACGCACCCTGCGCCTCGGCGTGAACATCGACCATGTCGCGACGATCCGAAATGCCCGGGGCGGCAGGCACCCGGATCCCGTTCGCGCCGCCCGCGCCGCGGCGCAGGCCGGAGCCGACGGCATCACCGCCCACCTGCGCGAGGACCGGCGCCATATCACGGACGACGACGTAGAGCGGCTGGTCGCGGAGAGCGAGCTTCCCCTGAACCTGGAGATGGCGGCGACCGCGGAGATGGTCGCCATCGCCCTGCGCCACCGGCCGCATGCCGCCTGCATCGTTCCCGAGCGGCGGGAGGAGCGGACGACCGAGGGCGGGCTGGACGCAGCCGGCAACCGGGACGCGCTCGCCCCGATGGTCCGCGACCTGGGTGCCGCAGGCATCCGGGTGTCCCTGTTCGTCAATCCCGATCCGATCCAGCTGGATGCCGCCGCGGAACTGGGCGCTCCGGTGGTCGAGCTCCACACGGGATCCTATTGCGACGCCGAGGCGGACGATGTCCGCGACCACGAGCTGGAGCGCATCCGGACCGCCGCCGCCCATGCGGAGAGGATCGGCCTGGAGTGCCATGCGGGCCATGGCCTCGCCTTCGACACCGTCGGCCGGGTCGCGGCCATTCCGACCATCGTGGAGTTGAACATCGGGCATTTCCTGATCGGCGAAGCGGTTTTCGGCGGGCTGGACGGGACCATCCGGCGGATGCGCGCCTTGATGGACCGGGCGCGGTCCGGCACCGACGACCGGCGCGGTGCCTGACGCCATGATCCTCGGCATCGGCAACGATCTGATCGATATCAGGCGCATCGAGCGCACCCTGGAGCGCTACGGCGAGCGGTTCCTGGACCGCGTCTTCACAGAGGTGGAGCGGCGCAAGTCGGACCGGCGCAACCAGCGCGCCGCCAGCTACGCCAAGCGGTTCGCCGCCAAGGAGGCCTGCGCGAAGGCGCTTGGCACCGGGCTGAACCGCGGCGTCTACTGGCGCGACATGGGCGTGGTGAACCTGCCGGGCGGGCAGCCGACCATGCGCCTGACCGGAGGCGCCCTGGAGCGCCTGAAGCAGATCACGCCGCCGGGCATGTCACCCGTGATACATCTCACCTTGACCGACGACCTCCCTTTGGCGCAAGCCATCGTCATCATATCAGCCGTGCCCGCCGGTGAAGCCGTCCAGGACGGTTCCTCCACCCCTCAAACCTGACCGCCACGGAGCAGCCGCCCCCGGGTGGCGTCACGCCATGACAGAATTGACGAGAAAGCAGACAGAATCGATGCAGAAGAACAAGAGCGGCGGCATCGGCGAGACCATAAAGACGGTCGTCTACGCCGTCGTGATCGCGTTCGGCGTCCGGACCTTCGCCTATGAACCGTTCAACATCCCGTCAGGATCGATGATCCCGACGCTTCTGGTGGGCGATTACCTGTTCGTCTCGAAATTCTCCTACGGCTACAGCAAGTACACGGTCGCCTTCGGCGCGCCGCTGTTCGACGGCCGCTTGCTCTACACCAAGCCTGAGCGCGGCGACGTCGCCGTCTTCAAGCTGCCGCGGGACAACAAGACCGATTACATCAAGCGCATCGTGGGGCTCCCCGGCGACCGGATCCAGATGATCAACGGGGTGCTGCACATAAATGGGGAAGCGGTCAAGCGCGACCGCGTAGAGGACTTCGTCACGACCGACCAGTTCGGCCGACAGATCCGAGTCGCCCAGTACATGGAGACGCTGCCGAACGGCCGTCAGCACCGCATCATCGAAGAGAGCGACAACGCCTCGCTCGACAATACGCCGGTGTACGCGGTTCCGGAGAACCATTTCTTCGCCATGGGTGACAACCGCGACAACTCGCTCGACAGCCGGGTCGGCGCGATGGTCGGGTTCGTCCCGGTCGAGAACCTCGTCGGACGGGCCGAGTTCCTGTTCTTCTCGATCGACGAGGATGCCCGCTTCTGGGAATTCTGGAAATGGCCGTGGGCTGTGCGATTCGGCCGGATCTTCGACGGCGTGAACTGAGGGGGACGGCATGTCCGCCATCGGCACCGAGCAACAGAACGGCCATCCCGGTCCAGCCGACCTGGCCGAACTCGCGGATGCCCTCGGGCACCGGTTCAGGCAGCCAGACCTTCTGGTCGATGCGGTGACCCATCCCAGCGTCAGCGGGATGGAACGCCTGGGCAGGCGGCCGGGCAGGGTGGCCGTCCCGGGGCTGGCTTACGAGCGCCTGGAATTCCTGGGCGACCGGGTCCTTGGCTTGGTCATCGCCAACTGGCTGCTGGAGCGATTCCCAGGCGAGCGCGAGGGCGCGCTGGCCCGCCGCCTGGCCAGCCTCGTCCGTTGGGAGACCCTGAGCCAGGTAGCGGCCCAGCTCGACCTTGGCCGCTACCTGCGGCTCTCGACCGGCGAAGCGGAGTCCGGTGGCCGGACCAACGGGACGATCCTGGCGGATTGCTGCGAGGCGGTGATCGGCGCGCTCTACCTGGACGGCGGCCTTCCCGTCGCGGAGACCTTCATCCGCAGCCGATGGGCCGACCAGATCGACCGGGCGGCATCGCCGCCGCAGGACGTCAAGACGGCGCTCCAGGAATGGGCGCAGGGGCGCGGCAAGCCCTTGCCCGTGTATGAAACCATGGGCCAGACCGGCCCGGACCATAGCCCGCAGTTCGAGGTCAGGGTGCATCTGCAGGGCTTCGAGCCCGTCGTCGCCCAGGGCAATTCGAAGCGGGCGGCAGAGAAAGCCGCGGCAAGCGAGATGCTTCGCCGCGTCGGAGCACCGATCAATGAGTGACGAGACCGTTGAGCAAGCGCAGGACTTTGTGCCCGAACATCCGCGCTGCGGCTTCGTGGCCCTGGTGGGAGCGCCCAATGCCGGCAAATCCACCCTGCTGAACACCATGATCGGCGCCAAGGTGTCGATCGTCTCGCCGCGGGTCCAGACCACCCGGACCCGGGTGCTGGGTATCGCGACCGAGGGCGATTCGCAGGTGATCTTCGTGGACACGCCCGGCATCTTCGCGCCCAGGAAGCGACTGGAGCGCGCCATGGTCGCCGCCGCCTGGCAGGGAGCCAGCGACGCCGATCTGGTGGTGCAGCTGGTCGACGCCGCGCGGAAGTCGATCGACGGCGATACGCGGGCCATCATCGCCAGGCTCAAGGACTCCGGCCGCCAAGCCATACTGGCGCTGAACAAGATCGACCTGATCAAGCGGGACAAGCTGCTGGCGCTTTCCGCGGAGTTGAACGCCGAAGGCATCTACACCGACACCTTCATGATCTCCGCGGAGACCGGAAACGGTGTCGACGACCTGCGCAGGCATCTGGCGTCCCGCATGCCCGAAGGTCCGTGGCACTTCCCGTCCGACCAGCTCTCCGACATCCCGATGCGCCTGCTGGCGGCCGAGATCGTCCGGGAGAAGCTGTTCCTCCAGCTTTATCAGGAACTGCCCTACTCGGCGACGGTCGAGCCTGAAGGATGGGAGGAGTTCGACGACGGCAGCGTCAAGATCTCCATGGTCGTCTTCACCGAACGGGACAGCCAGAAGGCGATCATCCTCGGCAAGGGCGGCCAGCGGATCAAGCAGATCGGCGCCGCCGCGCGCGTTGAATTGGAGGAGATGCTGGAGCGCCGGGTCCACCTGTTCCTGCACGTCAAGGTGCGGGAGGAATGGACCAACGATCCCGAGCGCTACCGCGACTGGAACCTGGATTACAACGCGTAGAATTCGGCGGCGTTTTCCCTCATCAGGCGGCGCCGGTCCGCGCTGGAGCAGAACTGGGTCGCCCAGAGCACGGTCTCGATCCAGCGCGGATAGTCGGTGGCCAGGGTGCTGACGGGCCAGTCCCCGCCGAACATCACCCGGCGGAAGCCGAAGCATTCGATCACGTGGTCGATATAGGGCCGCAGGTCCTCGCGGTTCCACGACGCGTGGTCCGCCTCGGTCGCCATGCCGGACAGCTTGCACCAGACGTTCGGCAGTTCGGCCATGGCCTGGAGGTCGGCCTGCCATGGATCGATCAGTCCGGCCCGGATGCCCGGCTTGCCCGCATGGTCCAGGACGAATCGGACGTCGGGGCAACGCCTGACAAGGTCGACCGCCGCTGCCAACTGTCCATGGTAGACGCAGATGTCGAAGCTGAAGCCGTACCGGGGCAGCAGCCGGACGCCCTCGATGAAATCCGGCCTCAGGCAGAATTCCGGGTCGGGCTCGGATTGGATCAACCGGCGGACACCCCGCACCAGGGAACGCTCGGCAAGCCTTTCCAGATGAGGTTCGACGGCACTTCCGAGTTCGAGGGGCGCCGACGCGACGATGGCGCCGATGCGCGGATCGGTCTGCGCCAGCCCGGTTACCCAATCCGCCTCGGCAAGCCGGTCCGCGGGAGCGGCGTCGACCTCGACGAAGACCATCCGATCCACCGGGATGGGACCGCAGGCGTCGGTGAAATCGGCGGGCAGGTGGGGACGGTTCAACGCCGGAATGCCGGCCATCCAGGGATAGCTCAGGACGGCGGGGTCATAGAGATGCACATGGCTGTCGATGATCGGAAACACGCCCATGATGCATCTGCCTCCCCCGGATTGCCGCAGATCCTAGTCGATCTTCGCTGTCAGGGCCAGGGTTTAGCGGGCAGAAGAACGCTGGCTCGTATCGAAAGAGGTAACCACATAGCCAAGTGATGCTGGAAAGTTCAAGAATTCGGCCGAACGGATTAGCGGAATCTACATTATCATATGCGGTATAAAAGGGGGTAATCCCTAAACCAAACCCGGTCGTTAAGCGATATTTACTTGTCGTTAAGATTCCGAAGTCAGTATTGCCTCGTGGACAGCAAGGCGCCACTTCGACAAACCTCTCACGAAAGAGCCGATCATGACCGACGTTCGCCGCTACACTGATCTTCGCCTCGCTCAATCCAGCCGCGTCCATGCCCGCCTGATCGAGCGCTTCATCGAGGTCACGGAGTCCGAACTGGCCGGTCAGTCCGATCCCTTCGTCCGCGAGAGCCTTCTGGACCTCCTGTCGACCATGCGCGATGATCGCCGCTGCTACGGCATGATCGGGGGCGTCATGGCCGTCAGCGAGGCTGCCTGAAACTTGAAACGGTTTCCGTGGCGCCGATGAAGCGGTGGCGGGAAGCCCTCAGGTGCCTGTCTCGCTTTCCGCAGCGGCGGCGAGTGCCATCAGCGGCACGAGCAAGCCAAGGCTGACCAGCCGCAGCCATCCCGCGGCAACGCCGACCGGGGGCAGATAGCTGACTGCGGCAAGTACTGCCATGGCGACGAACAGCAAGGGCGACAACCGCCAATACAGCCTATGCCAGCGCGACCGGCCAAGCGGCAGGAAAAGGGCTTGGCGCAAGGACCGTTCCGGGTCCAGGGTCGCCTTCAGCAGCAGTATGAAGAGACATATCGCGACCGCGCTCGCGACGTGGGTGCCGTTCAGGTCGTAATCTCCCATGGCCTCCTCGCAGCATCACCGTGTGCCTGGACTGTGAGGCGGAACCGGACTTACGGGCAAACGAGCATTTTTCATGACCCGCATAGATCCTTCTCATGCGGAGCGGGCATCATTTTTTTCTGGACTGCATGGTCCGGAACGCCCATGTATCGGTCATGGGCAGACCGCGCGAATTCAATGCCGATGAAGCTCTGGACCGTGCGCTGCACGTGTTCTGGACCAAGGGGTATGCCGGCACCTCGATGACAGACCTGCTGGAGGCGATGGGCCTCAGCAAGAGCAGCTTCTACGAGTTTTTCGGTAGCAAGCACGATGCCTTCATGACGGCGCTGCGCCGTTACGGCGACCGCGAGGCTGCCCGCCTGGACGCCTGCGTCGGGTCAAGCGGATGTGTCCGCCGCCTTATCGAGGTCCAGCTTAGAAGCGTGATCGAACGGCCCGCGGCTGGAGGGGACCGGCGCGGGTGCCTGACGGTGAATTGCGCCGTCGAACTTGCGCCGCACGATCCCATCATCGAAACGGCCATCGCTGCCCATCTGGACCGGATGGAGGAGCTTTACCACCGCCTGATCGCCCGCGGACAGGCGGACGGAGGCATATCGGCCCGTCACGATCCCCGCACGCTGGCGCGATACCTCGTCAATTCCCTCTGCGGCCTTCAGGTCATGGCGAAAGCCGGCCGTGATCCCCAAGCCCTGGAGGACGTCGTCTCGACCACCCTCGAAGCCCTGGACTGACGCGATCCACGGTCAGCCCATTCTGCGCAAATTCTGGACCGTTCGGTCCATAACATGAGGAAGAACCATGAGCGAGAGCGATCTTTTCCAGCCCGTCAAGGTGGGGCCCTACACCCTGGCGAACCGTATCGTCATGGCCCCGCTGACCCGGAGCCGCGCCAACAAGGAGGATGCGCCCTTCGGCCTGCATGCTGAATATTATGGTCAACGGGCCACCGCCGGCCTGATCATCAGCGAGGCGACTCAGATCTCCCGCCAGGGCAAAGGCTATGCCTATACGCCCGGGATCCACAGCGAGGCGCAGGTCGCGGGCTGGAAGCAGGTGACCGACGCCGTGCATGCCAAGGGCGGCAGGATCTTCCTCCAGATGTGGCATGTCGGGCGTATCTCCCACCCCTCCCTGCAGGAGAACGGTGCCCTTCCCGTCGCTCCGAGCGCGATCAAGCCGGAAGGCAAGGCATTCACGGAAGACGGCTTCGTTCCCTTCGTCACCCCGCGGGCCCTTGGCCTGGACGAGATCCCCGGCATCGTCGAGCAGTACCGGACCGCGGCCGGGAATGCCAAGCGCGCCGGATTCGACGGCGTCGAGATCCATGCCGCGAACGGCTACCTGATCGACCAGTTCCTGCGCGACGGCACGAACAAGCGGACAGATGCCTATGGCGGATCGATCGAGAACCGGGCGCGGCTGATGCTCGAGGTGACCGAAGCCGTCGTCGGCGTCTGGGGCGGCGACCGGGTCGGCATCCGCCTGTCGCCGATCAGCCCGGCCAACGACATCTCGGACAGCGACCCGGATCCGGTGTTCACCTATGCGGTCGAACAGTTGAACCGCTTCGGCCTCGCCTACCTGCATCTGGTGGAAGGTGCCACCGGCGCCAGCCGCGAGGTTTCCGGCGCGGTGGACCTGCGCAAGCTGCGGCGGATCTTCAACGGTCTCTACGTCGCGAACAACCTGATCGACCGGGATACGGCGATCGGGCTTCGCGAAACCGGCGAGGCCGATCTGGTCGCCTTCGGCCGGCCGTTCATCGCCAACCCCGATCTGGTCGAGCGCCTGCGCATCAACGCCCCGCTGAACGAGCCGGACCGGGACACGTTCTACGGCGGCGGGGCGGAAGGCTATACGGATTATCCCTTCCTGAGCGACGCCGAACGTCAGGCGGCGGCGGACTGAGCGTCAGGCCGCCTCGTCCAGGGCGACAGCCTGCTCGGCGTCTTCGCCGGGCAGGCTGTCCCTCAGGCCGATCCGGTAGTAGGACAGCCGTTCGCGCTGAAGCGTTTCGACATAATCGATCAGGCTGTCACGGAGAAATCCAGGCTCGCAGGCCTCCGCCCGGCTCAGCACCGTACCGATGTAATCATCGAGTAACATGATATGTACAAGTGCGGCGCGCATGGCGGTGCTGTCGTTGACGGTCTGCAGAGACTGGTCGGGCATTGAGTTCTCCCTAAGTGTTTTATGGTTGTCGGTCGGGCTTTATAGCAGGCATATGAGCTTCTTCCGACCCGGCACAAAGACTTCTATCCAGCTTCGTCTTTTTGTCATGCGGGCTACTGCAGTCGGCTTTGCTGCATCACACAATCTACGTTCGGATTTTCAACCGCAACTGCCCAGTGCCCGGGCAAAAAGCCACCCGGCGACGATCGTCACCAGCGCCTGCTCGGCGAAGGATCCGGTCCTGATCAGGGGAAACGCGAAGGTCCGCCGGAGCGGCCAAGCCAGACACAATCCGGCGGGCGTGATCAGGTCGGCTGCAAGATGGCTGGCATAGCCGATCACGAAGGGCAGGGTGTGGTGCCACTGCTGCCCGTCCCAGCGTAGCACGGCGATGCATCCGGCTACCGCAACGACCGAGTGGGTCAGGCCGCGGTGCCCGAACAGTTTCGACAGCGGAACCGAAATGAACTTCAAACGCCGTCCGACCCATGACTTCGGATGGTCGATGTCGGGACTCAGCGAACCGGCAACGGCCAGCCCGAGCGCCACCGGGTCGAACAGGGGCAGGCTCATGCCGTGGGCAAGGTAAAGCCACGAGGCGGAGCCGATCAGGGCATGGGATCCCGCCATCATGGCGTTACCCCGTTCCAGCCCTGCGGAGCCGCCCGACTACCCTGAGAAGACATCTGAACCGCACACGATAAAATATTGATTCAGTTCAGAGTCTATCGCATTTATCCACAGAACTAAAGCCGAACATCATGGCTTTTCGGTGTTCTTGGACTCAACTCGCCGGAAATGCCTCGGATCGATCGTGCCGCTTTCGCCGCGCAGAGGCGGAACGTGTCATGACAGGAACGGGAACAGTCCCATCATCGCGGCGACGACGCTGTCGTAGCAGCTGAGACTGGGGCTGAACATCACCGCCATAGCCTCGCCGCTTCTCCCGTCCATCAGCAGTTCCAACGCCGACATTCCGGCATCCCACAGTCCGGAACAGCCGGAAGAGACGGTGTTCGCCGCCGCGCCCGCGTCGCTGGCGAATTTCTCGACCGACTTCTCCAGCGTTTCGGCAGCCCTTCCGACGGACTCGGTAGTGTCGCTCATGGTCACCCTCCAGGTGCATCGTGCAGATGAAAGGTCCGACATCGCGAGGCGCGCAGGCGCCCGCCAGAGGGGCCCGGACCCCGATCAATGCCAGAGATGGGGGTGCCGACTCCCCGATCAATACCCGGAGGATCGATCGGCCGGTTCGACTGCGAACGTGACGGAGCCGCCGAAACTGGCGCCCGGCGCCAACTCCGCGAAGCCGGTGCCGCGCTCGCCGGCGGCGGCCCGGTTGACGGCGTCGGTCATGTGGCTCACCGGTTCGAAGCAGAAGTAATCCTGGTTGTGCGGCACGTAGACGACGGCATGCCGGAACGGCGGGGTCGCCTCGATCCGGAGGCTCGCTCCCGAACCCGGCCACTCGATCCGCGCGCGGCCGTTCCAGCCCGTGAAGTTGTTGTCGAGCACCACCTCGTCCAATGTGATCCCGCAGGGGAAATCCCAGGCGAGCGGCAGCGGCACCCGTTCGGTCGGGATATGGCCCTCGTCCCCGAGCCAGACTCCGTCGAGGTCTGCGGTCAGGCGGGTGCCGATCGGCTTCGGAAAGTAGGGATGGAGCCCGAGCCCGGCCGGCATCGGAAGATCGCCCGTATTCAGCAGTTCCATCGTCAGGGTCAGGCGGTCGTCGGCGAGCTCGAACCGCTGGGTCGCCTTGTAGGCATAGGGCCAGGTGCCGGCGGCGTAGTCGAATGTCAGCATCGCCGCGCTGTCGCCGTGGCCGGAAACCGTCCAGGGCGCCTGCCAGCCGTGCCCGTGGATCACATCGGCGATGAACGGCGCGTTTGGTGGCAGGTTCACCGCCCGGCCCCGGAAGACGAAATGGCTGCCGGCGATCCTGTTGGAGAAGGGGACGAGCGGATGGCAGGACAGGTCGGCCGCCTCGCAGCGGTCGATGGCGCCGGGCTGGGCCGGCCGCATCAGGTGGAGCGGCGGCAGGTCGTCCCTGTGCAGCATCAGCCGGGTGATCGATCCTCCGCACTCCGGGCTGATCGCGCATTCCAGCGGGCCGTGGCGGAGGACGATCGTGCTTCCCGGTTCTGCCATGGCTGCCTCTCGGCTGACGTTGCGCCGTTGTGGTGAATGGCGGATATGGCATAGCCTACCGGCAAATGAAAGGCGCGCCAGGGGATTGGCTCCATGCAATGGCCCGGCGGCTCCATGGACGGGCAGGGAGGCGGACTCGTGTTTCTTGGGATCGATCTGGGCACCTCGGGAGTGAAGGCGGTCCTGGTGGACGTCGAACAGCGGGTCGTCGCCCAGGCGGTGGCACCGCTCATCGTTTCGCGCCCGCATCCCCTGTGGTCGGAGCAGGATCCGGAAAGCTGGTGGCGTGCCACCAACTCGGTCGCGGCGGAACTGCGCCGAGGCCATCCCGCGGAGATGGCCCAGGTGACCGGCATCGGTCTGTCCGGCCAGATGCACGGTGCCACCCTGCTGGATGGCCGGGACCGAGTCCTGCGGCCCGCCATCCTGTGGAACGATGGCCGAAGCGGTGCCGAGTGCGCCGAACTGACGCGCAGGATGCCATCGCTTCCGGAGATCGCCGGCAACCTGGCCATGCCGGGCTTCACCGCGCCGAAGCTGCTGTGGGTCGCCAGGCATGAGCCCGAGATTTTCCGCGACGTCGCCAAGGTGCTGCTGCCCAAGGACTATGTCCGGCTGCGCATGACCGGTCGTTACGCATCCGATATGTCCGATTCTGCCGGGACCCTTTGGCTCGACGTGGCCCGGCGCCGCTGGTCGCCGGAGCTGCTGGCGGCGACCGACCTGGACGAGGGCGAAATGCCGGAGCTGTTCGAGGGGTCGGAACCGACCGGCCTTCTGCTTCCGGAGGTGGCCTCCGCCTGGGGCCTGGGCGATTCGGTCGAGGTGGCCGGCGGCGCCGGCGACAACGCCGCCGGGGCCGCCGGTGTCGGCGTGCTGAAACCCGGATCGGCCTTCCTGTCGCTCGGCACGTCGGGCGTCCTGTTCGTCGCGAACGCCGGATTCGCGCCCAACCCAGCGCGCGGAGTCCATGCGTTCTGCCACTGCTTTCCGGGCCTGTGGCACCAGATGTCGGTGATCCTCAGCGCGGCGAGCTGCCTCGCCTGGGTGACCCGCCTTACCGGCGCCCCCAGTGAAGCCCAGCTTCTGGCGGAGGTCGAGGCCGCCGACCGCGACACCGGACGACTGCTGTTCCTGCCGTACCTGTCGGGGGAGCGTACGCCCCACAACGATCCCGATGCCAAGGGCGTGTTCTTCGGGCTGACACACGATCACGGCCGCGCCGACCTCGCCCGCGCCGTGCTGGAGGGCGTGGCCTACGCCTTCGCCGATGGGCAGGACGTGCTGGCCGAGGCCGGAACGGAGATCGGCACCGTGTCGGTCATCGGCGGCGGCGCGCGGAGCCGGCTGTGGGGGCGTATCCTGGCCGACGTGCTGGGCCGCCCCCTGACCTACCACAAGGGCGGAGAGGTGGGGCCGGCCTTCGGCGCCGCCAGGCTGGCCCGGCTGTCGGTCACCGGCGAGGACACGGCGGCGGTCTGCGCCGCGCCCGAAACCGACTTCGTGATCGAGCCGGACCGCGCCGCGACCGAGCGGCATGCGTCCAAATTGACACTGTACCGGGATATCTACCGCGGACTCTCGGGTTTGTTCAGGGGCGGGGCATCGACATAATTCTGCCATGGGGTTAACCTTACCTCTTCCGGTCGACCCCACGATCCGAACACCTTCGCGGAGCTAGCATGTGCCGTTGGCTGGCCTATCAAGGCCGTCCGATCCCGATCGATACCCTCCTGTTCAAACCTGCCAATTCCCTGATCCACCAGTCGCTTTCGGCCCAGCGCGGCCATGTCCCGACCAACGGCGACGGTTTCGGCCTGGGCTGGTACGGGCATCTTCGGAAGCCCGGACTGTACCGGGATACGATGCCGGCGTGGAACGACCTCAATCTTCGTTCGGTGTCCGAACAGATCCAGTCGGGGCTGTTCTTCGCCCATGTCCGGGCGTCCACCGGGACGTCCACGGCCCGGGTCAACTGCCATCCGTTCCGCTACGACCGGTGGCTGTTCATGCACAACGGGCAGATCGGCGGCTGGCCGGTCGTCCGGCGCGCGGTCGAGAACCTGATCGCCGACGACCTTTATGCGTTCCGCGAAGGCAGTACCGACAGTGAAGTGATCTTCTACCTGCTGCTGACCAACGGCGTCGCGGAAGATGTCCATGCGGCCTTCGCGCGGACATGCCGCCAGATCGGGGAGGCCATGGCCGCCTACGGCATCATCGAGCCGCTCCGGCTGACCGCCTGCCTGACCGACGGCGAGCGGCTGTACGCACTGCGCCATTCCAGCGACCGGGCCTCGCCGACCTTGTTCTATGCGCTGGGGGGAGGCATCAGCGTCGACCAGGGCTGCTGTCGTTTCGAGAGCAGCCAGGGTGATGTCCTCGTCCTGTCGGAGCCGCTGGACGCCATCGAGGCGGTCTGGCACGAGGTTCCGGAAGGCCATATGCTGACGACGTCGGGGGGCAGGGTCGAACTGCACCCATTCGATCCGACATTGCGATGAGGCCGGTAGCCGGCGCTCGCCGCGAGCGCCGGCAGGATCGTCAGAAGATCAGCGCCAGCAGCCCGATCAGGACCAGGAGTCCGATCAGGAAGATGATGCCGATCGCGCCGCCCAGGAATTTCAGCATCGTGGCTTGTCTCCTTGTGTCGGCGGCGCTCAGCCGTTGCGCGGCCGGGGACGGTACGGGTGCTGCTCGCGCCAATGGTTCGCGATATCGATCCGGCGGCAGATCCAGACGCGGTCGTGGCTCTGGATATAATCCAGGAAACGCGCCAGGGCGGCGGCGCGGCCGGGACGTCCGACGAGGCGGCAATGCAGTCCGACGGACATCATCTTCGGCGTCTTGGCGCCCTCGGCATAAAGGACGTCGAAGCTGTCCTTGAGATAGCTGAAGAACTGGTCGCCGGAATTGAACCCCTGGGACGTGGCGAACCGCATGTCGTTGGCGTCCAGCGTATAGGGAACGATCAGCTGCGGCTTGCCATGGCTGTCGTCCCAATAGGGCAGGTCGTCGGCATAGCTGTCGGCATCGTAGACGAAGCCGCCTTCCTCGACCACCAGCCGCCTCGTGTTGGGGCTGCAGCGGCCGAGATACCAGCCCAGCGGCCGGCTTCCGGTCAGCTCCGTCTGTATCTCGATCGCGCGCCGCATATGGTCGCGTTCGACATCCTCGCTGATGTACTGGTAATCGATCCAGCGCCAGCCGTGGGTTGCGATCTCATGCCCCGCCTCCGTCATGGCGGCGACCGCCTCGGGGTTGCGTGCCATCGCCATGGCGACGCCGAATACCGTCAAGGGCAGGCGCCGCTCGCCGAAGATCCGCATCAGCCGCCAGAAGCCGGCACGGCTGCCATACTCGTAGATCGATTCCATGTTGATGTGCCGGACGCCTTGGAGAGCCTGGGCGCCCACGATTTCCGACAGGAACGCTTCCGACGCGGCATCGCCGTGCAGGATGTTGTTCTCGCCGCCTTCTTCATAGTTCATGACGAACTGGACGGCGATGCGGGCGCGGTTGGGCCACTGTGCATCCGGCACCTGGGCGCCATAGCCGATCATGTCGCGCGGATAGCCATTTTCGGTGGACATGCTTCCTTCTCCCAATACACGACCCGGTCATCGCCATGGAGCATGGCCCTGGGCACGACATCACATCGAGGACGGGACATTAGTTCGATGTCGTCGGTTGTTCAACGTACGCCGTGGCCGATCCACCGCCGGCGCATGTCCGGCCGCTGGATGGGAGCCGCTGGATGGGTCGGTTGGATCGGGAGATGAGGTACCGGCGAAGGATCAGGTGCCGGAGCGGCTTTCCAGCGGGTCCGTCACGATCTCTCCAGACATGTCATGTGCGGACCCGCCGGAGCGCCTGGCTTCCGCCATCGCCCTGACCTGCCGCGCCTCTTCTACGACACGCCGCGACCGTTCGAAGGCTGCCTTGGCCCGCTCCATCAATGCCGCCAGACGCGGGCTTAAAGCTCCGCGATCCATATCCGTCATCAGTCCTCTCCTTATGCGACGGGAATAGGGGGACAGTCACCTGGCCAAGTCTGTACGGTAGTGGACGCAACTTGGGAAAATCCGCGGAAAATTCAATCTCTTCCATGCACCCGCCCAATGTACGAAACCGAACAGACAGAACTGTATTCTCCATGTCTGCTGCATCCTGGATGTTGATCCGCATGGAGTTCGCGGCGCGGTTTCCACTCGAATGCCTTGCCTGGACATTCCCGGGCGACGGATTGCACTGGTGTTTACGGAGCCGAGCTGTCGAAGCGACGTGTCGTCGGATATGAGAGAGCGACAATGATTACCAACGAATTCTTCGTAACGACCAGGGTCGGCAAATGGTACGTGGATAATGGGACGGAATCCCACGGTCCCTACCTGAGCCAGCGGGACGCCGTGGCCGATGCGATCGACGCGGCGAAGTCGGTGTCCGGCCGCAAGAAGCCGGCTGCCGTCCTGTTGAAGCTGCCCGGCTCCAACGCGGAGGTCGTCTGGAGCTCGCGGGAAGAGCTGCGCGAAGCCAACGCCGCCAAGTCGGCCGTGGAGGCGTGATCCCGGGAGATTCGCGCCTGGACTTCAGGAAACCGGAAACTTGGCGACGATCTCCCTGGTGGCTCCGTCCCGTCGCACGCTGAGCGGCAGCCATGTTCCCGGCGCCTGACGGTTGACGATGTCGATGAACTTGCCGACTTCGCTGGTCTTCGTGCCGGCGGCGGCCAGGATGATGTCGCCAGCCCTGAGCCCGGCGGTCTCGGCCACGCTGTTTCCGACCACCGATTCGATGCGCAGGCCTTCCTCCTGGGGAGCGAGGCTAACCCCCAGCCGCGGGCGCCAGGATCCCTGTTCCTCCTGATCGTCGGAGACGCCGAATACCGCGTCGGCAAGGCCGGCCTCGAGTTCCGAGCAGGGAATGCCCGCGCTCCAGGGCAACAGGACCATGCTGTTCCCGATGCCGAGGTCGGAGAGTTGGTGCGGGATGCCGTGGCGACCCTCCAAGTGGCCCGCGCCGACGATGCCGACCACCGTCGCGCCCGTGCGGCGATGGGCGTCGGCGATCGCCTCCGCCATGGCGCGGTCCCAAAGGAGTTGTGCCTCCTGGAAGCGGCGGAAGGACGGATCCTCCCTCACGTCGCCCGTTCCGGGTTGGCGTCCATGGGCCGAGTAGATTTCCGCCAGCTTCTCGGTGTAGGCGGAGGGCGCCGGGGCCGGATCGCCGACCCCCTCGCGCCCGGACGGCGGGATGTTGTTCCAGCCTTCCCGTCCCACGCGCGCCGTCAGCGCGCGGTCGACGTTCAGCGCGACGACCGGGATCCGGTGCATCCGGGCGAACTGGAGGATGGGCATGTACAGCGCGCTGTCATAACCCCACACGGTGCGCCAGTCGCTCTCGGAAAGGAACTCCTCCTCCGTCGTCCGGCCGGCGCTCCATCGATCCAGAGCCGGCTGGACCCTGCGCGGGAACATCTCCATCCCGATCACCAGTTCCGGCCGATGGGCGTGCAAACCGGCCAGCGTGTGCAGTTGCCATCGATGATGCTCCGCGCTGTCGTGCCGCTCGCCCAGCAGCACCACGGGCGTCGCGGATGCCCGGCGGAACAGTTCGGGCACGGCGATCGCGTCGCCGGCCGCCTTGTCCGCCGGTTCCATCCAGACCCCTTGGGGAACACAGGCGGACGGGTTTCCGGCGGCTTCCGCCGATCCGTCCCGCCACGCCATGCATCCGGAAAGAAGGACGGCGACGGCCATCAGTTTTCGCACGAGCGTCGTTCCTTTCGGGCTGGGCTTCGCGTACGCAGAATCCGACATTTAGGTCCGGCTGATCCGCTGACCATGGTCAACCTGCGTCCAGGGGCACCGGATCGACGATTTCGGTCGGCAGTTCGAACTGTTGCCACACGTCGATGCCGTCGCGGAACCAGTATACCCGCGTGTACCCCCAGGATAGCGCCCGCTTCGCGGCGTTCCACGACATCCAGCAGTCGGTCACGCAATAGAACAGCAGGCCGGCCGCCTTGTCGCCCGCGGTCAGCCGGTCGAGATTGCGGCGGAAGTAATCTTCGACGACGGGATCAGGCCGGCCCTCCCCGACTTCGGGAAGCCAGGTGCTGCCGGCGATCGCGACATGGGGCTTCGCGACCAGCCATTTGCCCGAAAGGCCGGGTGAAGCCGCCCTGGGAACCTTCATGACGTCGATGAACAGCACTGTCCCGGCCTTGTGAAGCGCCTCGGCCTCTTCCAGGGAGACGGTCGCGGCGCCGGGGACATGGGACGGGACGGGAGCCCGGTATCGATCCAGGCGATAGCCGTCCGGCGGCGGGACGTCCGACCCGGGCCGCGTGTCCGCCGCCATTCCGGGGGCCGTTGCCGCCACAAGACAGCTCAGCAGCGCTATCATCGACGCGAGGGCGCACCCGGTCCGGCATGTCCGTTTCATGCATGCAGGCAATCACGGGGCGGGACGGTCGCGCCAGTGCCACGATAGTGCTATAGGCGGCGAGGCGACAGAAGGCTAAGGTTCAAGCTTGGTTTCGTCTGGTACGGTTGGATGTCGATTACCTTCGCCCGGACTTCCCGCCCTGATGCTCTGTCCGGCTCGGCGCAGGAGGCATTGCCTGACCTGCTGGTCGAGATCGACAGCAAGAGGTTTCCGGCGGTCGGCGACGCCCCCGCCCACGAGGCGGTGCGCGGGTTCCGGCTGGCGGCGCGCCGCGGCGAATTCGTGGCGATGGTCGGTCCGTCCGGCTGCGGCAAGACGACCACGCTGAACATCGTCGCCGGCCTCGACCGCGACTTCAGCGGCCGGGTGAGGTTGCCCACGGCGGCCGGCCGGGACCGCCCGATCCTCGGCTATGTTTTCCAGAACCCCCGCCTGCTGCCGTGGCGCACCGTCCATCAAAATCTGGAACTGGTGCTTGGTCCGGACCGCGATCCGGGGGCCGAGGCGAGGATCGCGGCCTTGCTCGATGCCATGGACCTGACCCGCGTACGGGACCAGTATCCCGGCCGACTGTCGGTCGGCATGGCCAGACGGGCGGCGCTGGCCCGCGCCTTCGTCGTCCAGCCGGATCTGCTGCTGATGGACGAGCCCTTCGTGTCGCTGGACGAACTGACGGCACAGCGGTTGCGGCTGTTGCTGCTTGACGTGTGGAGCGCCCGGCCGACGACGGTCCTGTTCGTCACCCACAATCTGCGCGAGGCGATCCAGTTGGCGGACCGGCTCGTGCTGCTCTCGGCTCCTCCCACGCGGGTGCTTGCCGACCTGCCCATCGAGCTGCCGCGCGCCGACCGGGGAGACGAGGCCGTCGTCGAAGCCTATCGCGCCGAACTGCTGGGGCGTGGCGGACCGGCATTCCAGTTGCTGGGATAGAAGATGCACGTGGACCCGGGCGGCGCGGTCGCTTGGCCGGCTTTGCAGCGCTCAAGGCGATGCTGTAATGTGAGACCATGCCAGAAACGCCAGCATCCGAGAAACCGACCGTCATCCTGACCGGCGCCAGCCGGGGGATCGGCCACGCCACCGTGCAACGATTCAGCGACGAGGGGTGGCGCGTGATCACCTGCTCGAGGGAGACGATCCCGGAGGACTGCAAGGCTGATCCCAACTGGACCCACCATATAGCCGCCGACCTGGGTGACCCGGACAGCCGCGCCGAGTTCGTGAAGGAAGCGAACCGGGTGCTGGGCGGCGGACCGCTTCATGCGCTGGTCAACAATGCCGGGGTATCGCCCAAGACGCCGATCAAGGAACGTCTCGGCTGCCTGAACGGCGACCTGAACGCCTGGCGCTCCGTGTTCGAGCTGAACTTCTTCGCGCCGCTCGTCCTGGCCCGCGGCTTCGCCGCCTCGCTCGCCAAGGGCAAGGGCGCGATCGTCAACATCACCTCGATCGCCGGCCATGCGGTCCATCCCTTCGCGGGCTCGGCCTACAGTACGTCGAAGGCGGCGCTGTCCGGGTTGACCCGGGAAATGGCCGTGGAGTTCGCCGACCTCGGCGTGCGGGTCAATGCGGTTGCGCCAGGAGAGATCGAGACCGCGATGCTGTCGCCGGAGACCGACATCCTGATCCCCCGCATTCCGCTGCACCGGCTTGGACAGCCGGCGGACGTCGCATCGGCGGTCTTCTATCTCAGCTCGCCCGCCTCCAGCTATGTGACCGGAACGGAGATCTTCGTTACCGGCGGGCAGCATTTGTACTGACGCATGCGCGTCTTCCCAACAAGTTTGACGGTAGCGTCACGAAGCCGTCATGATTGGTTAACAAAGAAATCCGACGACTGTGGCCGCGGCGTTTGTCACGGAGAACAACTCAAGAAATTCGTCGGACGTTACTGTCGGCCAGGACACGTCGCCCCGGTGGCTGGGGGCGGGGTTCGGCATGACCTTCTTCAGGTTCCTGATCCGCGACAACCCGATGATGCCTGCGTCGGCAGTCGCTTTCCTTGCCGCCAGCGTCGTCTTCGGCAACCCGGCGCTCCTGAACGGGTTGGACATGTGGAGTCCGATCTCGTTCTGTATGTCATGGAGGACGGCCGCAAGTTCGTCGGCATCGTCCTGTGGTTCACCTGGATGCTGAAGACCGCGGCCGATTCGATCGAAAACCCGGCGGGGAGTTGACCGCGGGTTCGGACGGGACCGGAACGCCCGCCCAGGTCCCTTGAACTCCCCGCATCATGCTCGGTCCCGTACCGGTATTGCGCATCGCCGGCGATGGCCCTGCGGACGGAGGCCGGCCGGCGATCGGGATCGATGGCGGTTCGACGGTTTGCACCGGCCAGCCATGAGCCAGGCTTGCGTCAAAATCAGCCATGACGTCTCCGGATGATTATGATCCGTTCCTTCGGAAGAGATGCGATGGTATTATCACTAAGGTAGCATTTCAGTCGAAACGGAGTAGCTGAATTTTGATCCGGCGACGCATGGACCTGCTGATCCTGATGATGGCGGCGTTCTTCGCGCTGAGCTTGGTGGGTATGCGGGCGGTCTGGCTGTGGTCGGAGTACGACCGCGAACTCGCAAGGGCCGAGTCTGCGAGCCGCGATCTTGCTCGCATGACCGAGGAATATATCGACAGGGTTTTCGAGGCCAGCGACCTGATCGCGCTGGAGGTCGTCCGTTACGTCCGGCAGAAGGGCGGCGTCGAGCAAATCCGCCACCGGCTGGAACCTCACCGTTACCTGGCCGACTTGGCGCGCCGGATCATCGGACTGCAGATCTTCGTGGTCGACCGCAACGGAGTACCCGCGTTGCTGACGACGCAGTTCCCGGCGCCGTCGGGCGATTTCACCGACCGCGCCTGGCTGAAGGACCATTTGGCCGGAGCGGACCGCCATATCGGAGAGGCTCTGATCGGCCGATTCTCCGGGGAAATCCTGTTCACCTACTCCCGGGCGATTCGTGACAGCGAAGGGTCTCTCGACGGGATCGCCCAGATCTCGATGCGTCCGACCTTCTTCGAGCAGGTTCCGCTGACCAGCGACCTGGGGGCGGGCGTCCAGTTGATGGTCTGGAACCTCGATGGCGGAGTCATTGCCCGCACCGGCATGGCGCCCCAGGAGATCGGCCGCAACTACAGGGACCATTCGGCCTTCTGGTCGCTTCTCGCCGGGCGTTCCGGTACCTTCCGCGTGCAGTCACCGTTCGACGGGGGAGAGCGGATCTTCTCCTTCCGGCGCCATGCTTCCTGGCCGGTGATCGTCAGCGCCAGCGTGCCGGTCTCCAGCGCGCTGATTCCTTTCCGCGAGAGCCTCCACCAGAGCGTCTGGCAGGTCGCGCTTCTCCTGTGCGGGCTGGCCGCGCTGACGGCGGTATCGTTGCGCATGAGCCGGCGCGAGGCCATCCTGCGCGAGGAACTCGCGGTCTCCAACGATACCCTCGTCCGGTCGGGACGCCAACTGGAAGGGCAGGTCGAGGAGCGCACCCGCGAGCTCGGCGTGGCGAACGACAGGATGCGGGAGGAGGAAAGGCGTTTCCGCGGCATTTTCAACTCCATGTTCCAGTACATAACCCTGCTCCGGCCCGACGGGACGGTCCTGGAGATAAACCGGGCGGCGCTGGATTTCGGCGGCCTGAGCCAGGCTGACGTGATCGGCATGCCGTTCTGGGAAACACCGTGGTGGCGTCCGGACGCCGATGCCGTGGACAAGCTGCGCCAGGCGATCACCCGGGCGGCAGGCGGCGAGTTCGTGCGCTACGAGGCCGAGATCACCGGCGTGGACGATCGTCGGGTCCTGATCGACTTCTCGCTGAAGGGTGTCGCCGACGAACATGGCAGGACCGTCCTGCTGGTGGCTGAGGGGCGCGAC
Source organism: Skermanella sp. TT6 (assembly GCF_016653635.2). Lineage (NCBI taxonomy): Bacteria > Pseudomonadati > Pseudomonadota > Alphaproteobacteria > Rhodospirillales > Azospirillaceae > Skermanella > Skermanella cutis. The sequence continues at coordinate 3,061,437 of NZ_CP067420.1, read as the reverse complement.
ATCTCCGACCTGAAGGCGGCGCAGGCGAAGCTCCATGAAGCCCAGAAGCTCGAGCTGCTGGGCCAACTGACCGGTGGAGTTGCCCACGACTTCAACAATCTGCTGATGGTCATCCTCAGCAACCTGGACCTTCTCCGGAAACGCCTGCCCGACGACGACCGCCTGCGGCAGTTCGCCGACAGCGCGATCCAGGCGGCGGAGCGCGGCACCACCCTGACCCAGCGGCTGCTGGCTTTCGCCCGCCGACAGGACCTGCGGCCCGAGGTGGTCGATCTGCGCGACCTCGTGGGAGGCATGAGGGACTTGGTGGAGCGGTCGGTCGGGGTCGGCATCCGAACGGTGTTCGACCTGCCCGACGGCCTGCCGAACGTCCGGGTCGATGCCAACCAGCTCGAACTGGCGTTGCTCAACCTCGTGCTGAACGCGAAGGACGCGATGCGCGAGGGTGGTGTCCTGACCATTTCGCTGCGTCACCAGGCGGCCGACCGCGACGACTCCAGCCAGCCGCGCGCCGGCTTCGTCTGCCTGACTGTAGCCGACAATGGCTGCGGCATGGACGACAGGACGTCCAGGTCATGCATCGAACCGTTCTTCACCACGAAGGAACCGGGCAAGGGATCCGGCCTGGGGCTGTCCATGGTCCATGGCCTGGCGGTGCAGTCGGGCGGTTGGCTGCGCATCCTGACCCAGATCGGCATGGGAACCCGGATCTCGATCGGGCTGCCGGCGGCGGGAACGGTCATGCCGATCAAGCCGCTGCTGTCCGATGCGCGGGAGGAGGCATCGGCTCCTCCGTCGTGCCGCGTCCTCCTGGTGGAGGACGACGTGCTGGTCGGCATGGGCGCCGAGGCGGTGCTACAGGATATGGGCCATTCGGTCACGTTGGCCCATGACGGCAATCACGCGCTGGAGATCCTGGACAGCGCCGGACCTTTCGACCTGATCATCACCGATTACGCGATGCCTGGCATGACCGGGCTGGACTTGATCGAGACGCTGCGGAGCCGGTACCCCGACCTGCCCATCGTCCTGGCTTCCGGCTATGCCGACCTGCCGAACGGGGCGATCCCGGCAGGCGTGGCGCGGCTGTGCAAGCCCTACCGGCCGCCGGACCTCGTCGCCGTACTGGCCGACCTTCTCGGTCCCGGCGGCCCGTCGAACGTCATCCGCTTCCAGCGAGACCCGCGCGCCCAGTGAGCGCGCCCCTCCGGGAGTCCCCCGCCGTCAGTGGGCGAGCAGGACCGGCATGTTGGCCATGGCCAGGATATGGCTGGTGGCGCCGCCGAAGATCATCTGGCGCAGGCGGCTCTGGGTGTAGGCGCCCTTGATGAGGAGATCGATCTCCAGCGCCTTGGCATGCTCCAGGATCGTCTCGCCCACGCCGCGGTTCTGCGGAACGTGCATCGCCTGGGCGGGAATGCCGGCGCGCGTCAGGTACCGCGCCGCTTCGTCGGCGCTGGGACCGGCGACCAGTCCGCCCTCCACCGACAGCACGAACACGCGCTCCGCCTGCTCCAGGAAGCTGCGGGCCAGCCCGACCGTGCGCGCCGTCTCCGTGCTCGCGTTCCAGGCGATCATCACGTTGTGGCCGAGGCGGCGCGGGGCCGTCGGCGGCGCCACCAGGACCGCCCGGCCGCCGTCGAACAGCGCCGCCTCCAGGGTGCTCATGCGGGGCGGGGTGGCCCCCCGGGACGGCTGGCCCAGCACCGTCACGTCGAACAGCCGCGCATGCTGACCGATGAAGTCGTCGCCCGGCGGAGCTTCGACCCGGAAGGTCGCCCAGGGTTGGCCGGTGCCGGCGCCACCGTCCAGCGGTATGTCGTTGCGGTTCAGGAACTGCTCGAATTCCAACCGGGAGCGCTGGATGCTTTCCCAGTCCTCCTTCCTGAAATCCTCGACGACGTAGGGCGCGCCCATGCCGGTGGCCGCGATGATCCCGGCGAAATCGGGACGGACATGCAGACCTTCCATGTGGCTGCCGAAGCGACGTGCCACCAGCAGGGCCGTCTCCAGCACCGACTCCAGCAGTTCGCTTTCCTCGACCGGAATGAGAATGCTCTTCATGTGCCTGAACCCCCTAGATGCCTTCGTGATCACCGACCGGTTTCACCGGTGACAATCATCCGCCGAGCCAAGGCGCCGTGCAACCATCTTGCAGGCTAGGTCAAATCGTCACGCGGTGCCGTCCGGATGGGTTCAAGGCGAGACAGCGGGCAGCCCCGGTCCTACTGTGGGCGTGATCCGTTTTTCCCACTCTCCACACTGGTTTGATCATGAACGATGTAGCAGAATTTCTCGCCTATGCGATCAAGCTGGAGGAGGATGCCGCGGCGCGGTTCTCCGATCTGGCCGAATCGATGAAGACCTACGGCAACAGGGAGGTGGCCGAGTTTTTCGGCAAGATGGCGCATTTCTCGCGGCTTCACCTGGCCGAAGCCCGCAAACGCGCCGGATTCCACAAACTGCCGGACATGAAGCCGGAGGATTTCGTCTGGCCGGGCGACGAGAGTCCGGAGGCGACCTCCATGGAAGGCTCGCACTACCTGATGAACGCCGAATATGCTCTGGCGCTGGCATTGGACAGCGAGGAGCGCGGATACGCTTTCTACCAGAACGTCGCCACCACCACGAAGGACCCCGAAATCCGCATGATGGCGGAGGAGTTCGCGGAGGAGGAGGCGGAGCATGTCGCCGAGCTGAAGAAGTGGGTGACGCGGTTCAAGGCCGCCTGATCGGTTCCGCTACGCCCGGCAGCCTTCCCGCGTGAGCGGAACGGCTGCCGGGCGTAGCCTTGGCGGCAGCCGGCTTCAGGCTTTCAGGGCGGCGTAGTCGATCTCGTACACCTTCTCCTGCGGCTTGTAGCTCTTGAAAGCCGAGATGACGTCGTCGATCGTGACGTCGGCGGGCACGTTCAGGATTTCATAAATAACGGAAGAACCGCTGGTCGGGCCGACATCGGCACTGCGATGGGCCTTGGACACCAGTCCTTCGCCCGCGACCTTGATCATGTATGATGCCATTATTCAGCGCTCCTGAAGCTTTGCATGTCGAAATTGGACCAGAGCTTTGGTCATGGGGATCTCGGCCCTGCCTGGACCTTATCGAAGACTAGCAGCCCTTCGGGTACCGCACCGCGCGACAAGTTGCCCTTGGAATGGCGGACCTGAAAATTTCGCTACAATTTATGCCTTTTTGCTACACGCGATGGTATGATCCCGGGGCAGGGGGATACCGATATGGATATGGCGTTGATCGTAGGGGCGCTTTGTGTGCTTTACATCGCGGCGATCTACAATCGCCTTCAGCACCTGCTGCACGTCGTGCAGGAAAGGACCGCGAACGTGGAGGTCGGGGCGCTCCGACGCAACACTCTGCTGGAGAAGCTGGCCGACGGCATCGGGCGTACGCCGGAGCATCACCAGCTCATGATCCAGCTCGCGGGCGTGGAGCAGGATCTTCTGGCTCGCCGGGAGAGCTGCAATGCCGATATCCGGGCTTACAACGCCTATCGCGCACAGATCCCCCAGATCCTCCTGAGCCGCATCGCCGGTTTCCGCCGGATCGACTTCCTGGTTCCGGACCGCACCCTTTCCTCCGGACATCCGCGCACCGAGGACGGGGCGTCGGCCACCGTCACGCCGATAAGGCGCTAGAGCGGTCCCCGATCAGGTTGAACCGCTTCGGTTCACGCAGCCTGCCGTTCCACTCGCCGCGATGCGCATTGTTAGGCCATGGGCCCGACGCATCGGTTCGGCTGTCCCGGGGCGGATCGATCTGACCGGGCACGGCTCTAGCAGGCTGCGGAAAAAGGGCTGTGCACGGCCTGCCGGTCGTGATTCTCTACGGTGGTGGAGACTGCGGCCGGCGAGGGGACGATGCGGGGATTGGACGAACGCAGCGAGGGTCTGTTCAGCTACCTGAGCTGTGAAGCGCGGGTTCCGGCGAGCCATCCGTTGCGGCCGATCCGGGCCATCGTGGACGAGGCGCTGGAGGTGATGTCGCCGGCCTTCGAGGGGCTGTACTCCAGGATTGGGCGACCATCGATCCCGCCGGAGAAGCTGCTGCGGGCGCTGCTGCTGCAGGCCTTCTACTCGGTGCGCTCGGAGCGTCAGCTGATGGAACAGCTCGATTACAACCTGCTGTTCCGCTGGTTCGTCGGCCTGTCGATGGACGCGCCGGTGTGGGACGTGACGGTGTTCACCAAGAACCGTGAACGGCTGCTGGCCGGCGATGTGGCGGCCAAGTTCCTGGCCACCGTGCTGGATCAGCCGCGGGTCAAAACGCTGCTGTCGGACGAGCATTTCTCGGTGGACGGCACGCTGATTGAAGCGTGGGCCTCGGTGAAGAGCTTCCGGCCCAAGGACGGCAGCGGCGAGCCGCCGGGGCCGGGACGCAACGGCGAACGCGACTTCCATGGCGAGAAGCGCTCCAACGAGACCCACGCCTCGACTACCGATCCCGAGGCGCGGCTGTACCGCAAGGGCAACGGGCAGCCGGCGAAGCTGGCCTTCATGGGCCATGCGCTGATGGAGAACCGCCACGCCCTGGTGGTGGATGTCCGGCTGACGGCGGCCACCGGCTTGGCCGAGCGCGAGGCGGCGGTGGCCATGGTCGAGGCCATTCCGGGCCGCCACCGCATCACGGTCGGGGCCGACAAGGCCTACGACACCAGGGATTTCGTGGCGAACATGCGCGAGTTGGGCGCGGCCCCGCACGTCGCCCAGAACACGAACAACCGACGCTCGGCGATCGACGGCCGGACCACCCGCCACCCCGGCTACGCCGTCAGCCTGCGTATCCGCAAGCGGATCGAAGAGGTGTTCGGCTGGATCAAGGGAGCCGGCTTGCGCAAAACGCGTCATCGCGGCACGGCCCGTGTCGGTTGGATGTTCACGCTGACCGCCGCGGCCTACAACCTGATCCGCCTGCCCAAGCTGCTGGCTGCGGCATAACCACGCCCGGAGTTCGCCTGAACGGCGGCGCCGGGAGCCCCGGATCGAGGCAAACCGCTCCATCTCGTCCAAAACGGGCGTCCTAAGCGCCCTCTTCAAGCCTCAGCGGAGGCAAGAGCGCTGCGAAGGCCCGTTTTTCCGCGTCCTGCTAGTCTGGATTTCGGAACAGGCATCCTGAGCATTCCCTGGTTTCCTCCATTCGGCGAAGGCGGGCCTTACGGTGACGCGACCTGGTCGGACGCGGCTCCGGTCCAGGCGAAAGCCCAGAGAGTTTTGATCGAAGAGGGCCGGCAGCAAGGGCCGGTCAGCCGCGGAACCGCAAAAACTGGAGGGCGCCTGTGCTTTCCAGCGTTCTCGCGTGTTACCCTGATCAGTCGCACGCTCATCCAGCACCGGCGGCCCGCGCCGAGGCGCCGTGAGCGGCCAAGATCCGCCAAGCCCATAGCCAACGGGCGCCCACGTCCTTGCAACAGCCCGAGATACCATGATCGATCGGAACGACCGCCTCTGGTACAAGGATGCCGTCATCTACCAACTCCACGTGAAGGCCTTCTTCGACGCCGATAACGACGGCATCGGCGACTTCGCGGGGTTGTCCCAGAAACTGGACTATCTTCAGGAACTCGGTGTCACGGCACTGTGGTTGTTGCCCTTCTATCCCTCGCCGCTGCGCGACGACGGATACGACATCGCCGACTACCGCAACGTCAATCCGTCCTACGGATTCATGCGGGATTTCCGGCAGTTCGTGCGCGAGTGCCACAACCGCGGCATGCGCGTGATCACCGAGCTGGTCATCAACCACACGTCCGACCAGCATCCCTGGTTCCAGCGCGCCCGCACCGCCAAGCCGGGCTCCAACCACCGAAACTTCTATGTCTGGAGCGATTCCGACCAGAAGTATCAGGGTACCCGGATCATCTTCCTGGATACCGAGAAGTCCAACTGGACCTGGGACCCGGTCGCCAAGGCCTATTTCTGGCACCGCTTCTACTCGCACCAGCCGGACCTGAACTTCGACAATCCGGCCGTGATGCGCGAGGTGCTGAGCGTGCTGCGCTTCTGGCTCGACTTGGGCGTGGACGGGCTCCGGCTCGACGCCGTGCCCTACCTGATCGAGCGCGAGGGCACGAACAACGAGAACCTCTCGGAAACCCACGACGTCCTGAAGCAGATCCGTTCCGCCGTGGACGAAGGCTACCAGGACCGCATGCTGTTGGCCGAAGCCAACCAGTGGCCGGAAGACGTGCTGCCCTATTTCGGCGACCTGTCCAAGGGCGGCGACGAATGCCACATGGCGTTCCACTTCCCGTTGATGCCGCGCATGTACATGGCGATCGCCCAGGAAGATCGGCATCCCGTCACCGACATCATGCGCCAGACGCCGGAGATCCCGGAGACCTGCCAGTGGGCCGTCTTCCTGCGCAACCATGACGAGTTGACGCTGGAGATGGTCACCGACAAGGAGCGGGACTATCTCTGGAACTTCTACGCCAAGGATCGGCGGATGCGGATCAACCTGGGCATCCGCCGCCGCCTGGCTCCGCTGATGGACAACGACCGACGGAAGATCGAGCTGCTGAACAGCCTGCTGTTCTCCATGCCCGGCACGCCGGTGGTCTATTACGGCGACGAGATCGGGATGGGCGACAACGTCTATCTGGGCGACCGCGACGGCGTCCGCACGCCGATGCAGTGGTCGCCGGACCGCAACGGCGGCTTCTCCCGGTCGGACCCGGCGCGTCTCTACCTGCCGGCCGTCGCCGACCCGATCTACGGCTTCGACGCCGTCAACGTCGAGGCGCAGGAGCGGAGCCCGTCCTCCCTGCTGAACTGGATGAAGCGGCTGATCGCGGTGCGCCAGCAGCAGAAGGCGTTCGGCCGCGGCACGCTGCGCTTCCTCTATCCCGGCAACCGCAAGGTCCTGGCCTACCTGCGCGAGCACGAGGGGGAGGTGATCCTGTGCGTCGCCAACCTGTCGCGTTCGGCCCAGGCGGTCGAGCTTGATCTGGCGCGCCACAAGAATTGCGTTCCGGTCGAGCTGATCGGCCGAAGCACCTTCCCGCCGATCGGCGACCTTCCGTACCTGCTGACGCTTCCCGCCTACGGCTTCTACTGGTTCGGCCTGACCGACACCGCCGAGCAGCCGGCCTGGCACGAGCAGCTTCCCGAGGTCATGCCGGAATTCGTCACGCTGGTGATCACCGACGGCTGGCGTAACCCGGCGGGCCGCGCCGCGACGGAGCTGGCCCGCGACGTGCTGCCGACCTACCTGCCCAAGCAGCGTTGGTTCGGCGCCAAGGACGAGGTGATCAACGAGACCCGCGTCCGCACGATCGCGGAGCTTTCGGGACGGGGCGAGAACTTCATGCTCGGCGTCATCGACGTCGTGCTGTCCGGGGTGGAAGAACCGCATCCGTATTTCCTGCCGCTCGCCGTCACCTGGGAGGAGAGCGCGGCGACGCCCGCTTCGCCCCTGCTGCCCTACACGCTGGCGCGTGCCCGGCGCGGTCCGCGGCTGGGCGGCCTGTACGACGCCATGCAGTCCGACCGTTTCCTGCTGGCCGCGGTCGACGCGATCAAGCGCAACGACCAGGTCAAGGCGAACTCCGGAACGATCCAGTTCCAGCCGACACAGCGCATGGCGGACCTGGAGCTTCCCGAGGAGTTGGAAATCCGCCGGCTCGGCGTCGAGCAGAGCAACACTTCCGTCCTGGTCGCCGACCTGATGGTGGTCAAGTCCTACCGCAAGCTGGTCCGCGGCGTGCATCCCGAGCTGGAGATCGGCCGCTTCCTGACCGAGGTCGCCGATTACCGCAACACGCCGCCGCTGCTTGGGTCGGCCTTCCATGTGGAGGAGGACGGTACGTCGACCGCCCTGATGATCGTGCAGGGCTTCGTGCGAAACCAGGGCGACGGCTGGAGCTACACCGTCGACCAGCTGGTGCGGTACCTGGACGAAATCCGGCTGGGCGCCCCCGCCACCGAGGAGTCGGACCAGTCCGCCGCCGAGAACCTGGAATTCTACATGGCCCTGGCCGGTACGCTGGGGCAACGGACGGCGGAACTCCATCGGGCGCTGGCGGTCGAGAGCGGCGATCCCGCCTTCGAGCCCGAGCCGGTCACCGACGGCGATGTCACCCGCTGGATCGAGGAGGCCAGGGCGCAGGCCGAACGCGCCTTCGGCAGCCTGGAGCAGGCCCGGTCGCGGCTGACCGGCGACGAACTTGCGGAAGCCGAGTCGCTGCTGGAACGCCGTCAGGAGTGCCTCGACCTGATCGGTTCGCTCGTCGCGGGCGGTGTCACCAGCTTCAAGACGCGTTACCATGGAGACTATCACCTGGGTCAGGTGTTGAAGGCGCAGAATGACTGGTACGTGATCGACTTCGAGGGCGAGCCGGCCAAGACGCTCGACCAGCGCCGGGCCAAGCACGCGCCGCTCCGCGACGTGGCCGGCATGCTCCGGTCGTTCAACTATGCCGCCTGGGCCGCGGTGAAGCGGGTCCAGGAGATGCAGGCCGATGCCGGGTCGAAGGTGCTCGGCACCGCGCTGGAATGGGAGCAGCAGGCGTCCAGGGCGTTCCTGACCGCCTATCACGACGGGATTATGGGATGCCCCAGCTATCCCGCCGACGAGGACGTTGCAAAACGCCTGCTCGACCTGTTCACGTTGGAGAAGGCGCTTTACGAAGTCGCCTACGAGGCCGCCAATCGGCCGACATGGCTGGGCATCCCGATCAAAGGGGTGGCCGGCATACTCGATGCACATGCCGCCAGCTCACAGCCTGGGGAGGTTTGATGACCGCCTACACCAAGAACCCGACCAGCCAGCCCGCCGCCGAACTCTCCGGCGGGTCGGGCGCGAAAAGCGCCGAAACCCTGCGGCAGGAGATCGAGGCCGTCGTCCGGGCCGACCACGGCGACCCGTTCGGCATCCTGGGCATGCACACCGACGGGCCGGACGGAGTCGTCACGGTCCGCACCTTCATCCCCGAAGCGCGGCGGATCCTGCTGATCGACGCCGACAGCGGGCACCCGGTGGCGGATCTGGAGAAGGTCCATTCCGACGGCTTCTGGGCCGTCACGCTTGACGATCGCAAGAACCGCTTCCGGTACCGGTTCCGCATCGACTTCGCGACGCATACCGGAGAGTTCGAGGACGCCTACAGCTTCCCGCCCGTCCTGGGCCAGCTCGACGTCCACCTGCTGGCGGAAGGCACCCATCTGCGCAGCTTCGAGCGGCTGGGCGCGCATCCGCACGAGATGGAAGGCGTCGCGGGAACGGCGTTCGCGGTCTGGGCACCCAATGCCCGGCGGGTCTCCGTCATCGGCGACTTCTGCAATTGGGACGGGCGCCGGCTTCCCATGCGCAAACGCCACGAATGCGGCGTGTGGGAGCTGTTCGTTCCCCATGTCGCCAAGGGCGACCGCTACAAGTACGAGATCAAGGGACCGGGCGGCAACCTGATGCCGCTCAAGGCCGATCCTTACGCCTTCCGGGCCGAAATGCCGCCGCATACCGCCTCGGTCGTGCAGGGGCTGAACGACCATGACTGGGCTGACCAGGACTGGCTGCGCGACAGGGCCCGGACCGACTGGCGGGGCAAGCCGGTGTCGATCTACGAGTGCCATCTCAGCTCGTGGAAGCGTCCGGACGGCGACGGCGGAATGCGTTACCTGACCTATGACGAACTGGCGGACGACCTCGTCTCCTACGTCAAGGAGATGGGCTACACCCACATCGAGCTGCTGCCGATAACCGAATTCCCGTTCGACGGGTCCTGGGGATACCAGCCGATCGGCATGTATGCGCCGACCAGCCGGCACGGCGATCCGGTCGCCTTCTCGCGCTTCGTCGAGCGCTGCCACAGGGAAGGGATCGGCCTGCTGCTGGACTGGGTGCCGGGCCATTTCCCGACGGACCCCCACGGTCTCGGCATGTTCGACGGGACGCACCTGTACGAGCATGCCGATCCGCGTCAGGGCTTCCACCAGGACTGGAACACGCTGATCTACAATTTCGGCCGGCGCGAGGTATCGAGCTTCCTGCTGGGCAGCGCGCTGTACTGGATGGACCAGTTCCATTTCGACGGCATCCGTGTCGATGCGGTGGCGTCGATGCTGTATCTCGATTACAGCCGGCAGGCCGACCAGTGGGTGCCGAACCAGTACGGCGGCAACGAGAACCTGGAAGCGGTCGCCTTCCTGAAGCGGATGAACGAGCTGGTCTACGCCAACCATCCCGGCGCCATGACCGTGGCCGAGGAGTCGACCTCGTGGCCGGGCGTGTCGCGGCCGGTCTATCTGGGCGGGCTCGGCTTCGGCTTCAAATGGAACATGGGCTGGATGCACGACACGCTTCGGTTCATGTCGAAGGACCCGATCCATCGCCGCTACCATCACCATGACCTGACCTTCGGCCTGCTTTACGCTTTCAGCGAGAACTTCGTGCTGCCTCTGAGCCATGACGAGGTGGTGCACGGCAAGGGCTCCCTGCTGAACAAGATGCCGGGGGACCGGTGGCAGAAGTTCGCCAACCTGAGGGCCTATTACGGCTTCATGTGGACCCATCCGGGCAAGAAGCTGCTGTTCATGGGCGGCGAGTTCGGCCAGGAGCGGGAGTGGAACCATAACCAGGGATTGGACTGGTTCCTGCTCGACGATCCGTTCCACAGAGGCGTCCAGTCGCTGATCCGCGATCTCAACCATCTCTACCGCGACACGGCGGCGCTTCACGAGTTGGACAACGAAGCCCCCGGCTTCGAATGGATCGAGGCGAACGACAGCGATAACAGCGTCCTGGCCTTCCTGCGCTACGGCAAGGACAGGGAGCGGCCGATCGTGTCGGTCAGCAACTTCACGCCGCTTCCCCGGCACGGTTACAGGGTCGGCGTACCGCTGCCCGGCTTCTACCGCGAACGGCTGAACACGGACGCGGGTGTCTACGGCGGCAGCGACGTCGGCAACGGCGGCGGCGTCGAGGCGGAGGAAGTTCCCCACCACGGCCGGCCCTATTCGGTCTGCCTCACGGTACCGCCGCTAGGCACGCTGGTGCTGGAACGGCAGATGTCCTGACGGAGGAAGGGGGCGGACGGATGTCCGCCCCCGATAGCCGGTCGCGGTACGGATTGTCCATCAAGGACGAGACCCGATGTCAAAGCCGGCATTCGTGTCCGCGAAGGCGCTCGCCATGGTGCATCCGTATGGTCGAGGCGCCTGTCAGGGCGTGCCACTCGTCCGGCGGTCGATAACGAATACGGCCGAGGAGGCATCGAAACCCCGACGGCCCAATTCGTCCAGCAACTCTCCGAGCATGTCGCGTATGCACGCCGCGTGATCGTCGCCGATCGCCGCGCCGTCCGGGTCGGTCACGCGCACCGTTTCGGATCCGTCCTCGAAACGGGCGACATAACATCCAGGGCTGGACATGACCTGATCCGGGCGGGTCAGTGCTGGGAGGGGGAAAGGATCGACTCGAGCTCGGCAGCGTCAAGGGTGGAGGCATCGCACACCGCATCCATCCAGCGGTCGAGTTCCTCGGCGGAGCCGCCGCGCACGCGGTCAAGCATCTCCGGCGGCACCTGCCCGAGACGGCGCTCGATCTGCCGGAGCAGGGAGCCGGCCTTGCCCTTGGCCTCTCCCATGGCCGCGATTTCCCGAAGATAGGGATGTTCATCGACGTTGATCTGGACTGCCATGGATCTCAGTTCCTCCTTCACGACCGGCACCGCCCTGCGCAGTTGGGCAAGGATCAAGAGTTTGGCCGCCGCATCGTCGCGAGCCCGACGGTCGAGCCGCACGATGCGGGCCAGGATGTTCCGGACGCGCATCCTAATATCGTCGTTTCCGCACAGGATTGCCAGCACCGCATCCTCGGGGGCCGGGCTGTCGAGCAGCGGCCTGGAGTCGAGGTCGCCGATGTAACGGACATGGTAGGCGAAGTTCAGGTTGGGGTGCGCGATACTGGCCGGCTTGTCCCTGCCGCGTTCGCCCAGGTGCAGGACGAGCTGAGTCACCGGAGCGCCGTCGTTCAGTTCCGAGATCGGACCGTAGTATTCGAGCATGCGCCAGTCCAGGCGCGCGTCCGGGCCGGCCTGCAATTCCAGGTGAAAGATGCTGCCGTTCATCAATCGGGCCACCATGTCGGGGCGCCGCCGGCGCACCGACGAGAACTCGGCGGATAGGAAACATCGGACCGGTGCGCCCGCCAGCATGCCCAGCAGGGCTGGGGCGCCGGCCCATACCAGGTCTTTCACCGTCGCGTCGTAATCGTTCGCCATCCCGCAGCTCCTGCACGCCCGGGTATTCCGGGGCGACGCGAGCTGTCGCGCTTTTCGGCGTTCGGGTCGATGCGGTGCGGTGACGCGGAACCTTCCCTCGGATATCGCTCGGCGCGGGATCAGCCGCTCAGCAGGTTCATCAACTCCTCGTCGGTGAGCTTGGCGCTGGCCTCGCTGCCGTCCAGCAATTCGGCCGCCATTTCCCGCTTGTCCTGGTGCAGCCCCAGGATTCCCTGCTCGATCGTCCCGGCGACGGCGAGGCGATAGACGGTGACGGGGCGCTGCTGGCCGATCCGGTGGGCGCGGCCGGAAGCCTGGTCCTCGACGGCGGGGTTCCACCAGGGGTCGAGGTGGATGACGTAATCCGCGGCGGTCAGGTTCAGCCCGGTGCCGCCTGCCTTGAGGCTGATCAGGAACAGGTCTCCCGCGCCGGCCTGGAAGGCATTGACCCTTCTCTCCCGCTCGCGCTGCGGCGTCTGGCCATCCAGGTACTGGTGGGCGATCCCGCGCTCCTCCAGGGCTCTCCGGACGATCTCCAGGAATCCGACATACTGGCTGAAGACCAGCGCCTTGTGCCGGTTACGCAGCAATTCGTCCACCAATTCGAGGAACAGCGACAGCTTGGCACCTTCCATCCCGGTCGCGTCGGAAGCCGCGAGGGAGGGGTGGCAGCAGGCGCGCCGCAGTCGGGTGATCTCGGCGAGGATATGGATCTTGCGCTGGGCGGAGGCGTCGTCGGGTAGATTCTCGATGCGCTCGATCGCCCGGCGCCGCAGCGCTTCGTAAAGGGCCCGTTCGTCGTCGTCGAGATCGACCAGGATCGTCTGTTCGGTACGCGGCGGCAGTTCGGTCAGGACCGCCGACTTGGTGCGGCGCAGGATGAAGGGACCGACCAGGGCCTTCAGGGCCTGCTTGGCCGCCCGGTCGCCGCGCTCGATCGGCAGGACGAAGCGCTTCCGGAAGCTCTCCAGCGAGCCCAGCAGACCCGGATTGATGAAGTGGAACAGACTCCACAGCTCTTCGAGGTAATTTTCCACCGGAGTGCCGGTCAAGGCCAGCCGGAAGTCGGCCTGGAGCCTCATGCTGGCCTGGGCCCGCTTTGTCGCCGCGTTCTTGATCGCCTGCGCCTCGTCCAGGATGGCGATCCTCCAGGGCGTGTCCGACAGAAGCGCCGCTTCCTGGTTGAGCAGGCCATAGCTGGTGACCAGCACGTCGAAGGGACCCAGTGATTTGACCAGGGCGGTGCGGTCGCCGGCATCGGAGAATTGGCGGACGGAAAGGGACGGCGCGAATCGCTCGATCTCGGCGGCCCAGTTGTGGCAGACCGAGGTCGGGGCGACCACGAGGGCGGCGCCTTGGGGCGCGTGTTCCAGCATCACGGCGATGGCCTGGACGGTCTTGCCCAGCCCCATGTCGTCGGCCAAGCAGGCTCCGGCACCCCAGTGGGCCAGCCGCGACAGCCAGCGGAAGCCTTCGACCTGATAGTCGCGCAGGTCGGCCTGGAGCGTCGAGGGGACCTTCGGGGCGTGGTGGCCCGCCTCCCGGATCCGTTCGAGTTGCTCGCGCCATTGCTTGTCGGAGTCCAGCTTCCCGGCATCCTCAAGCGCCTCCGCGACGGCGAAGGCCGCCATCCGGTGCACCTTGCGGCCCCGTCCGTCGCCTTCCGAAAGCGCACCCAGGCGATCCAGGCGGCGGCGCAACTCCTCCGTCAGCGCCAGGAAACGGCCGTCGTCGAGCTGGATGAAACGGCCCTGGGTCCGGGCGGCCCGGTCCAGCAACTCCCGCAGGTCCATCACCAGGTTTTCGTCGATGCGGACTTCGCCGCTGACCTGGAACCAGTCGCGCGATGCCCGCAGCTTGACCGACATGCCGGCGCTGGCAGCCGCGGCGGTGACCTGGAGCCGGCCGCCTTCGGGCCACTCCAGCGAGGCCGATCCGGGGTAGGCCTGGACCTCCGACAGGAATTGAAGGCTGTCATGGAGGTCCGGCAGCTCCCATTCCATCTCGCCCACGGCGCGCTGGTCGAGGCTGGGGCAGGCGGCCAGCAAGGCCGCGAGTTCCGCCGTCTCCCGCTCCAGGTCGCGATTGGCGCGCTGGGTCTTCCCGTCGACCAGCGACAGCACCGACTTGCCGGCGTGCCCCGGCAGGTAGTGCGGACCGGCGTCTCCGAACGGCAGGACGAAGGCGGACACCCGAAGGCCGCGATCGACCGGGACCAGGCGGAGGACGGGCTTCGGATCGCCTTCGATCGCCGGCACTTCCACGGCGTCGATCTCCGAGCGGATCGGCAGCGCCCCGCCGATCGACCGCCTGACGAGGTTCACGACGCGGTCCCGTCCGTCGCGGGGGACGGTCATGCCGTCCGGTCCGAGAAGCGTCCCGACCTTCACCACGTCCGCCGAGACGTCGATCACCCTGTAGCGATCGGGAGTCTCCTGCTCCAGGAGGGCCGTGGGCTGTTCGGAGAAGTGGGAAAGCGCGATGCGATACCCGCCCCGTACCTCGCAGACGACCAGTTCGACCGGATAGCGGATGAGTTCGAGCTGCCGGCTCCTGTCGTCCGCGCGGAACACCCGGGGGTGTCCGACCAGGGCGAGAAGCGTCTTGTAGGGATCCGGGCCGTAGCTTTCCGTCGTGGGCTGATAATAATAGTTCAGCTCGTGAGTACGCCGAAGCGTCGAGACCACCCGCCGGTCGTGGTCATCCATCTCGAGCGGCGGCTCGTTCTTGCCGACGCGGCGGAAAGACAGCGTGCGTCCTGCATTCCAGCCGTCCCTCACCTTAGCGGTCTGCTCGACCACCTCGATCGTCCCGATATCGGGCTCCAGAAGCCAGATCAGGCGCTTCGACCGCTTCCGGGCTGTCTCCGCAACCGGCTTGTCAGGCGGCGCCAGCAATGTTTCAAGATGGTCGAGCGCGCGTTCCCATGGGTCGTTCACCTCGATCAGGTCGACCAGGCGGATGATCGGCTGGCGGTCGGGCCGTTCCAGGTACTCCCTGTAGGGTTCGGGATCGCCAGCCAGCTTCTCCAGCAGCGAAGCGTAGATCTCCGCCACCAGCGGCAAGGTGTCCCGATTGCTCTCGAACAGCGACTTGAGCTCCGCCGTTCGGCCACGGAGCGGCAAGGGGTCGAGCAGGAATTGGGCAAGCGGTTCGAGGGCCCGGGCCAGCGGAGCATCGTATTTGGCGGCAGTGTTCTTCAGGACGCTTCCGGCCGCATCGTCCTTTCCCTGCACGATCAGAGCCATCGCCCAGGCCGCAGCGACGCCGCCCTGGGTCGAGCCGGGCCAGGTATCGCGCCCGGCATCCTCCACCCAGCCGAGCAATTCCGGGATCAGCGCCGGATTTCCTTCCCGCAGGATGCACAGCATCGCCAGCAGGCCCTCTATGTCGGGCAGGAAGATCTTTCGCCTGCGGGTGGATTTGCGGAACAGCTTCAACCCCTCGCGGAATTTCGCCAGCGCTTCCGTGTTCCGTCCGCAGAGGAAATCGGCCATCGCCGAGATCAGATGCCGGTAGGCGGCCACCATCACGGCATGGTCGCTCGCCCTTTCCCCCTCGATCTCCTGCGTCCCGGGGCGCAATTCTTCCCCGATCCGACTCGCTCCGGCAGGGTCGCCCCTGAGGATCGCATAACGCGCGAGCGAAATGCGGGTGCCGGGATTCACGCTCACCGCTGCGAGCCGGTCCAGTTGCGCCCGCAGATCATCGAAATCCGGGGGGCGGTGTCCGGTGCGGAGAAGCACGTTGAGCTTCGCCGCCAGCACGGCTTCCAGGATGACGGGTGCCCGGCTGGACACCCAGTCCGGGCGCAGGCTGACATGGCCGAAGAAACCCGCCAGGAGGGCCAGGGTGCCGGGCGTGTCCTCCACCAGCCTTCCGGTCATGGCATCGGCATAGTTCCCGTAGACCACGAAACGCAGTTCCCGGGTCCGATGCGCCTGATAATGGATGTATCCGGTGGGACGGCTGGTCCGCTCCACCGCTTCGATATAGAGGTCATGCTGCGGATCCGCGAAAGCGGCGATGTTCATGTCATGGCAGAACTGGTTTCTCTCCTGGTTCAAACCCAGCCACAGGCCGCTGCCCTTGATCTGTGCCACGACCTCGCCGACCAAGCCCGCCCCGAGCGTCTTCCCGCCGGGCAGCGGAATTCGGACCGCCGAGGCCGCCTTGTAAAGCGTGTTGTTCCCCGCCTCGGCGCCTGCGACGATCTTCAGGTGGGCCACGACCTTTGCGGCAGGCGACAGGTCGTCATAAAGGCGACGCAGTTCCTCGGGCGGGGGAGCTTCCGCGGTCTCGGCCTGGGGCATGAGGGGTCTGTGCTGCATCGGGCAACGCTAGCGATTGCGGACCGGCGTATCAACAATCACGCAGGAGCGGGAAGGCAAAACGGCGGCCCCGAATGGGACCGCCGCCGGATCTGGCACGAAGGGATGTGGAAGGAGCCCTCAGCTCGCTTCGAACATCTGCTCCTGCTGGTAGTTCTGGGCGCCGACGCGCTGGATCAGGTCGAGCTGGGTTTCCAGCCAGTCGATGTGCTCCTCGGTCTCGTCGAGGATCTTGACGAAAATCTCGCGGGTCTGGAAGTCGCGGACCTCTTCGCAGTAGGCGATCGCCTCCTGGAGGCAGGCGCGGTTGTGGCTCTCGACGCCGAGGTCGCACGTGAACATCTCCGGCACGTCTTCGCCGATCTTCAGCTTGTGCAGGTCCTGAAGGTTCGGCAGGCCTTCAAGGAACAGGATCCGCTCGATGATGTAATCGGCATGATTCATTTCGCCGATGGATTCGTCGTAGACATACTTGGCGAGCCGCAGAAGGCCCCAGTTCTTCAGCATGCGCGCGTGCAAGAAGTACTGGTTGATCGCCGTCAACTCGTTCGTCAGAATGGTATTCAGATGACGGATTACTTTGGGATCACCCTTCATTTTCTTCTCCGTGCAAGCGCTGTGGACCAGCCCCTCGATCGCACCCGGGTGGGATGCATAAACCTCGCGTTCTGTTAAATATACGAACCGGCCCGAAATAAAACCTGAAAGTTATTCTCAAGGCCGGTTTTCTTGCATCGATAACCATTCTCACCATGACGACCCCTAGGTCAGCCGCGGCCATGCTCGCGATCGATCGCCTGGACGATGGCCCGGGCGATCGGCGATTCGGGGATGGTCCCGATCGCGACCGGAAGTTTGCGCTGCCAGTTCGGGTGCTGGTGGACGGTTCCGGGCAGGTTCGGCTGGTCGATTTCGCCGACCATGTCCTCGACCTGGACCATCAGGATGCGGCCGGGCGTGCGCGCCAGATAACCGTGGATGGCTCCGGCCAGTTCGGCCGTCAGCGTCTCGGAGCCGGTCTCCTGCGGGACCACGCCGGACCAGCGCATGGAGGACAGCAGGCGCTCCCGATCTGTCCTGCGCTCCGCCAGTTCGGAGTCGAGCGCGCCGGGTTCGGAATACTGCCCCAGCTCGGCCCGGATCCGGATGTCGTGGCCGTTCCACCAGCCCTTCAGGGTGGGCAGATCGTGGGTGGTGACGGATACCAGGGAGTCGCGCGGGTAATGCTCGGGCGCGATGAAGCCCTTGTCGGGGCCGCGCTCGAAATAGAGCACCCGGTAAGACAGGATCCCGGCCTTCTGCATGGCCGGGCGGAAGCCTTCCGGGACGGTGCCGAGGTCCTCTCCGATCACCAGGCAGCGGTTCCGTCGCGATTCCAGCGCGATGATGCGCACGAGATCGCGCATGGGATAGGCTACGTAGGCGCCGCCCTCGTGGTCCGGCCGCGACGGGATCCAGAACAGGTGCTGGAGCGCCATCACATGGTCGATTCGGATCGCGCCGGCGTGACGCATGTTGGCACGCAGCGACTGGATGAAGGTTTCGTACGCGGTCTCGACCAAGCCGAGCGGCGACAGCGGCGCCAGTCCCCAGTTCTGCCCGTCGGGGCTGAACATGTCGGGCGGCGAGCCGACATTCGCACCCTGGACGATGACGTCCTGCGCGGACCATGCCGCGGCCCCTCCGGGATGGTTGGCGACCGCGAGGTCGCGGTAGAAACCGATCGGCATGCCGGCGCGATGGGCCCGGTGCGCCGCATCGGCGAGCTGGTCGTCGGCGACGAATTGAAGCCACTGGAAGAACTCGACCCGATCGGCATTCTCCTCCGCGAACCGTTCGACCGCCTCGCTCCGGGGGTCGCGATAGGCTTCGGGCCAGTCCTGCCACGCCCACTTGCCTTCACCCTTGAAGAAATGCTCGTGCAGCGCGTCGAAGACGGATTGCCGGACCAGCGGCTCGTCCATTTCACGCTGGAACAGGAGGAAGGCGTCGCGGCGCGGCCCCGTCGACTCCCGGGCGCTTTTGAAGACCAGGTCGAGAACCGGCATCTTGAGGTCGGCGACCGCCCCGTAATTGACCAGCGGCGCTTCGCGGGCGGCCTGGAGCTGCGCCTGGAAGTCGGCGCTTTCGATCAAGCTCCGGGCTTCAGGACTCTCCGCCAGTTCGGGCAGCCCGGCGACATCGATGAACAGGGTGTTCAGGAAGCCCCGGTTGCTCGGCGAATAGGGACTGTTGTGGTTGGGATCGGCGGGAAACAGGGCATGCAGCGGGTTCAGGCCCAGCACCCCGGCCCCCATGGCGGCGGCTTGCTCCGCCGCGGACCCGGCATCGGCATAGTCGCCGATGCCCCAGTTCGCCGCGGATCGAAGGGCGTAGAGCTGCACGCCCATGCCCCAGGACCAGCCGTCGCCGCCCGCCAATTCGTCGGGCGACAGGCAGCTTTCGGGGGCCACGATCACGCAGGCAGCTCCCTCGTGGACGACGCTGTCGGCCACGTTCAGCTGGATCGCCAGCCGGTGGTAGCCTTGGGGCAGGGCTTCGGGTAGGGTCAGGCGGTGCCGGGTATAGCGGACGTCGTCGAACGTCTCCTCGCCGATCGCCGGCAGGCCGGACAGGGGCTGCTCGCCCCAATGCACGTCGCCGAACTCCTCCGACAAGGTCCAGGTGATCCCGGCGGGACCGGTGCGGTCGGGCACGGTGAAATCGATCTCCACCGCGTCCGATTCGCCGAGGACGAAGACCGGCCGCAGCATGCGCCGCCAGTCGCGCTCCCGCAGCCGGAAAAGGCTGTCGGCAGCCTCCTCCGGCGTGCCGGCCGGGAAGCCCATCGCCTGGACCAGGTCCCGCTTGGTGGCGGGGCCGATCTCGCGCCGGTTTCCCCAGATGTCGTGATAGAACGGCTCGACACCCAAAAGCCCGGCCAGCCGGTCCAGATCGGCTCCATCCTTCATGCTCTGCTTTCCCCTCTTGATCCCACCGGTTTCCGCGTCAGACCGTGCCGGACGGTTCGGTGATGTACCAGGCGACGGTCCAGGGACCGAGACGCCCGGATTTCAGGTCGCCGCCCGCCGGCTGTCCGCCTTGGGATCGGCCGGTCTCGAACAGCGGGTCGACAGCGGGCACTTCGATGCCTTCCACAGCCTCGTCGCCCAGGTTAGCAATCAATGTCAGACGTCCGCCATCCTTGAAAGGCCAATGGGCTTCGATCGCGCTCCCGCCGCGGACCTTCGCGACGCTGTCGGACCCGAGGCCGGCCAATCGCGGAACCAGAAGGCGCGACCTGATGTCGATCAGGGTCCGGTACCAGTCCAGCCATTCGGCATGGCCGGACGCCGTCGCCGCGTCCCAGTCGAGCTTCGATCCCTTGAAGGTGCTTTCGGCGTTGGGGTCGGGGATCTTCTTGCGCGCTTCCGGGTCGGAGAACTCGGCGAAGCCGGCGAACTCCTTGCGCCGCCCCTCGCGCACCGCATCGGCCAACTCCCCATGGAAATCGGTGAAGAAGTTGAACGGACGGTCGCTGGCCCATTCCTCGCCCATGAACAGCATAGGGATCTGCGGCGTCAGCAGGAACACCGCCGTGATCGCCTTCAGCCGCTCGGCCGGGATCAGCGCGGACAACCGCTCGCCCATGGCGCGGTTGCCGACCTGGTCATGGTTCTGGAGGAAGCTGACGAAGGCTTGCGGCGGCAGGTGACCGCTGGCTTCGCCGCGGATCTTGCCGTCCTGGTGGGGGGAGGGGTCGCCCTGGTAGACGAACCCGTCCGCCAACGACCGGGCCAGCTTGCCGTGCGAGTCGTCGGCGAAGTCCTCGTAATAGCCGGCACGTTCGCCGGTCACCAGGGCATGGGCGGTATTGTGGAAATCGTCGTTCCATTGCGCGGTGAAGTGGGGCGGCAGGCCGGCGTCGTCGCGGCCCAGCCGGTGCGCCTGGTTCGCCTCGTTCTCGAGCACGAGGTGGACATGCCGGCCGGGACTGCCCGACTCGATCCTGCCGCGGACCGTCTCCGCCAACTCGGTCAGGATGTGCGGCTTGCTGTCGTCGATGATCGCGTGGACGGCGTCGAAGCGCAGCCCGTCGAACCGGTATTCATCGAGCCAATAGAGCGCATTGTTGATGAAGTAGTCGCGGACCGGACGCGCGTCCTTGCCGTCGAAATTGATCGCCGCGCCCCAGGGGGTGTGGTGGCGCTCGGTGAAGAACGACTTGGCGTAGGTGCTGAGATAATTCCCCTCCGGCCCGAAGTGGTTGTAGACCACGTCCAGGAAGACCATCAGCTCGCGCTCGTGCGCCTCGTCGATCAGCCGCTTCAGGGCGTCGGGCGCGCCGTAGGCATCGTCGGGCGCATAGGGCAGCACGCCGTCATAGCCCCAGCCGCGCCGACCGGCGAAGTCGGCCAGCGGCAGGAACTCGATCGCCGTGACGCCGAGCTTCGCCAGATGGTCGAGCTTGCGGCGGACGCCGTCGTAGGTCCCCTCATCGGTGAAGCAGCCGATATGCAGTTCGTAGAGGATCGTCTCCTCCCACGGCCGGCCGCGCCAGGAGGTGTTGCGCCACTCGTAGGCGTTGGGATCGACCACCTGGCTCGGACCGTTGACGTCTTCCGGCTGGAAGCGGGAGGCGGGATCGGGAACGCACAGTCCGTCGGGCAGCCGGTACTGGTATCGGGTTCCGGCCGGGGCACGGTCGGTCACGGTTTCGAACCAGCCGTCCTCCCGCGCCGTCATCGGCAGGGGAGAGTCCGTCCGGCCGTCGAGGACAAGGCCGATCTCGGCATGTGAGGGCGCCCAGAGGCGGAAACGGGTGGTTCCGTCCTGGCGGAGTTCGGCGCCGAAAGGCATGGAGTGGGCAAAGCGGGCGGACATCGGGGAGCCATCCTGGGATTGGACTGATGAGACACCGCTTAGAACATCCACACATGGCGGATGATCCCGCCCATTCCCGGAAAGCTCAAAGAAAGCCGCCCGTCCTGGCCAGCCCTCCCTGGGCGAAGCCTTTGGCCCCTTCGGCCGCCTTGGCCTCCGCCAACGCAGTGAGGCGGCTACGGTAAAGGGCAGCCGCGGCGCCGACCTCGCGCGCCAGGGAATCCGCGGGGCGATCGGGGCTTAGCGCCGCCATGATCTCCAGGGCCGAAGGCTTGAGCCGGTCCAGTCCCGGCGGAACCATGCCGGAGAGGGTCTGGGCGTGCGCGACCTCGACCGCGGCGATCAGGGCTTTCGCCTGGTCGGCCGCCGCGGCGCGGCTGCCGGTCGCCTGGACGGGCAGGCGATGGATCAGGTCGTCCAGTACCGGCACCACCCGCGTGAGATGCTCCACGGCGATCCGCTCGGCAGGCTCGCCCGACAGTCCCGGCAGCGCGAACTCGATCAGGAAGGCCGCCTGGAACGCCTGCCGCAACAGTTTCTGCTCGTTCACTTCGGCCGATGCCCGTTCGATCAGCTCGTGCGGATTGGTCCTGCCGAAGGCGTTGGTCGCCTTCAGGCGCAACGTATTCGGAACCTCGATCAGGGGGATCTGGCTGCCTTCGCGCGGGGACTTCCGCCGGTCCGGGCCGATGAAGTCGCTGGTGACCACGAAGTTCCGCGGACCCTCGACCAGAGCGGTGATGCGCTCGTGGAGTTGCTTGGGGGCCAGCGGTTTGACCAGCAGCGCGTCGCCGCCGCAATTGGTCACCCGGGCGAGCAGCGGCTTCGTCGGGTTGAAAGCGGTCACGATGATCGCCAGGAACGGATTGGCGCCGAGCAGGCTGTGTCGGATCGCATGAACGACCTTGAAGGTTTCGCTGTCGGTGCCGGTCGCGTCGGCGACAAGGAGGTCGGGATTGCCGGTCCCGAACGCTTTCCGAACGTCCTCCATGTGGCCGAACGCCTGCACGCGGCTGATCCGCAGATGTCCCAGGGCATCGCGCATCAGGCGGCGGACATTGCCCTCGGGTTCGAACAGGATGCACTCGACCTGGCTAAGATCGTACTCTGGCATGGGCGATGATCGGTCGGCAGAGGGGCGGCAGAGGGGCGGCGTAGGGACGGGACCGGCGCGGGCGCGCCGGACAGCCCAGTATCGCCGCCAATCCCTAACGCGCCGCTAAATCGAGACCATCTGTATCGACCAGCACGAACAGGTGGGCCGATCGGCCGTACACCTCGAAGGTCTCGCCCGCCGGAAGGTCCTCGCGGTCGGACTGGCCCGTGGCCTCGACCGTGTCCAGCAGGCAGCGCCAAGCTGTTCCGCCCGGCACCTTCGGCAGGATGAACGGCACCGTGTCGTGGAAGGCGTTCAGGATGATCAGCAGCCGGTCGTCTGTCGCCGCATTGCCGTCGTGCGTCATGTAGTCGCCGGCCTCTCCGTTGAGCAGAAGGCCGATGCAGCGGGCATGCCTGTCGCTCCACTGGGCACTGGTCTTTTCGGTGCCCTGGGGCGTGATCCAGGTGATGTCCTTGACCTCGTCGGCGGATGTCTTCGTGCCGTGAAGGAAGACGCCGCGGCGCAGGACCGGGTGCTGCCTCCGCAGGTCGAGCAGTCGCCTGGTGAAATCGGCGAGGGCGCGCCCATCGGCGCTGACGCCCTGCCAGTCTACCCAGGAGACCTCGTTGTCCTGGCAGTAGGCGTTGTTGTTGCCGCCCTGGCTCCGGCCGATCTCGTCGCCGGCCAGCAGCATCGGCGTGCCCTGCGAGAGCAGCAGCGTGGTCAGGAAATTGCGGCGCTGGCGTTCCCTAAGGTCGGCGATCTTGGGGTCGGTCGTGGGTCCCTCGACGCCGTGGTTCCAACTGTGGTTCCCGGAGTGGCCGTCCCGGTTGCCTTCGCCATTGGCTTCGTTGTGCTTGTGATTGTAGGAGACAAGGTCGTTGAGCGTGAAGCCGTCGTGGGCGGTCACGAAGTTGATGCTGGCCCAGGGGCGGCGCCCATGCCGTTCGAACAGGTCGCTCGATCCCGTCAGCCGGCCGGCCAGCTCCGGCAGCATGCCCTCGTCGCCGCGCCAGTAGCGCCGGACGGTGTCGCGGTACCGGTCGTTCCACTCCGCCCAGCCCGGGGGAAAGCCGCCGACCTGGTAGCCGCCCGGACCGATGTCCCACGGCTCGGCGATCAGCTTGACCCCGGACAGCACCGGATCCTGGCGCACCGCGTCGAGGAAGCCGGAGCCGGGGTCGTAGCCGTGGGGCTCGCGCGCCAGCGTCGTGGCCAGGTCGAAGCGGAAGCCGTCCACATGCATCTCCGACACCCAGTAGCGCAGGCTGTCCATCACCATCTGGAGCACCCGGGGATGGGTGATCGCCAACGTGTTGCCGGTGCCGGTGTCGTCGATATAGAAGCGCCTGTCCCCCGGCATCAGCCGGTAGTAGCTGGCGTTGTCGATCCCGCGAAAGCTCAGCGTCGGGCCCATGTGGTTGCCCTCGCCGGTGTGGTTGTAGACCACGTCCAGGATCACTTCGATCCCGGCCTCGTGCAGCCGTGCAACCATGGTCTTGAATTCGGACAGGACGCCGGTCGTCATGAACCGCGGTTCCGGCGCGAAAAAGCCGATCGTGTTGTAGCCCCAGTAGTTTCGGAGGCCGCGCTCGACCAGGTGGCGGTCGTCGCAGAATGCCTGGACCGGCAGCAGCTCGATCGAGGTGATTCCGAGCGAGCGCAGCTTGTCTATGACCGACTGGGTGCTGAGCCCGGCGAAAGTGCCGCGGAGCTGGGGTCCGACGTCGGGGTTGCGCATGGTGAAGCCGCGGACATGGGCTTCGTAGATGACCGTGTCGCTCCAGGGCACGCGCGGCGCACGGTCGTTGCCCCAGGTGAAGGCGCGGTCGACCACCCGGCACTTGGGCATGCCGCGCGCATTGTCGCGGCGGTCGAAAGACAGGTCCTCTCGGGTCGAGCCGACCCGGTAGCCGAAATGGGCGTCGGACCAGCGAAGCGCCCCGAAAAGGGCCTTGGCGTAGGGATCCAGCAGCAGCTTGTTGGGATTGAACCGGTGGCCGGCGGACGGCTCGTACGGGCCGTGGACCCGATAGCCGTACAGTGTTCCCGGCCGGGCTTCGGGCAGGTAGCCGTGCCACACCTGGTCGGTGTATTCGGGCAGGGGCACCCGATCGATCTCGCGCGTTCCGGTCTTGTCGAACAGGCACAGCTCGACCTTGGTCGCGTTGGCCGAGAACAGCGCGAAATTCACGCCGAAGCCGTCCCAGGTGGCGCCCAGCGGATAGGACCGCCCGGGCCATACCACGGTTCGCGCGGAGCCCGTCGTCTTCATATGCGTTCACCGCTCAAAACGGAAAGGGGATTGGTAGGTGTGAAACCGACGGTCACTTGGCTGCCGCGATCTGTGGCGATACGGGATGGACGCTGCTCCAAAAACGCAAGTATGTGAAATCCCGGTGCCGTGCAAGCGCTTCATGACGGGCGGCGGAAACCCTGGCGGGCACCGTTGCCGTCAGGGCATACCGTAGCGCAATCGCGGGGCGGCGGTCTCGCTCGCGCGTTCATAGGCACTGATCGCCTGCCGCCACGGCTCGATGTAGAGGCCCGTCTTCAGGACTTCCTGCGCCAGCACCTGGGCCACGAAGGGGGCGCTTCCCGGTGCCGCCCAACCGCGCCTGCTCTCCAGCGGGGGCAGGGGCGGGGCGGCGATGCCGGGCCGGTGCGGCGACTCCGCCCCGTTCCCCCGCAGGACGGGGTCGGCTTGGTCATGGGCGGTCCCGGCGGTGGCCGTCCCGGTTTCGCGTTCCTCCGCCCGCTTCGGGCGGCGGCGGTTCTCACGCTCGACCGTATCCGCCCGGGCGGGCAGGGCGCGGGCGGGTGTCACCGGCACCAGACTGCGGGAGTCGGGCAGGGGCTGGAATGGGGAGCGTGAAACCGGGCCGACGGCCATTCCCGTGGCGAACCTTCTGGTGGCTGGATTTCCGGGGATTCAACAGCAGTTTCGATCCCGGGACCTTAAGGAATTCCGAATCCCCGTGACGACAGCGGATTAGCCCCCGCGGGCGGCGCTCAGGGCGCGCGCGTCGCCGCGGGGCGGGCGCCTGGGCACCGACCCGCCGGACCCGGGCCGCCGGCGGTTACGCCCGGGGCGACCGGCTTCCGTCACGCCAACTCCGATCCTAGGCTTCCCGTCACCCGGTCCCGTCACTCGGCCTTGGACTTGGTAATCGTGACGAGCTGTTTCTGAAGCTCCTCGAGCTGCTTCTGCAGGTCGTCCAGCGTCTTCTCGCTCTCGGCCCGGGCCCGCTGGGCCGCCTGGTCGAACTGCTCGGCCGCGGCCTTGCCCTGCTCGGTCTGCGGACCGAACGGAGTGAACATCCGCATCGCCCGTTCGAACATCGCCAGGTTCTGCTTGCCCACTTCCTCGAACGTGGTGCCGAACGGGAAGATCCCGCCGATCGTGTTCGAGAAGTAGTCGCGCATCTGCTCCTGGTTCCGGGCGAACGACTGCATGCTGTATTCGAGGTAACGGGGCACGACCCACTGCATGTTGTCGCCGTAGAAGCTGATCAGCTGGCGGAGGAAGCTGATGGGCAGAAGGTTCTGACCCTTGCTTTCCTCTTCCACGATGATCTGCGTCAGCACGGAACGGGTGATGTCCTCGCCCGTCTTCGCGTCATAGACGACAAAGTCCATCCCGTCCTTGACCATCTGGCAGAGATGGTCCAACGTGACGTAGCTGCTCGTTGCAGTGTTGTACAGCCTGCGGTTGGCGTACTTTTTGATCGTGATCGGGGCAACTTTCGCGTCGTCTTTTTCGGCCATTTCGTATGCTTTCACGCGGTGGCATTGCGCTTAAATCCCTCAAGACATTAGGAGTACGCGAAGAAAGCTCCCTTAAGCAAGCTTTCTGCCGCGCCGTCGTCCGCAATTGGGCGGCGACCTGTTCGGGCCGCGACATACCGTACAATGGCGGCGCCCTGTTCAAATGCGGTAGTTCACTATTATATTCGCCGCCATGGCCAACTCATCGGATCAGGAACCGCCCTCCCTGGAAAGCCTCGCGCGCCGCTACCTGGACCTCTGGCAGGACCAGTGGTCGGCGCTGGCGGTCGATCCCGAGGTCGCGGAGAATTTCGCCCGCCTCTTCCAGATCCTGGGGCAGGGAGCCGCCGCCATGGCTCCCTTCTCGGCATTCGCAGCGCGCGGCAGCAGTCAACATCAGCAGTTCCATGACCCATTCGCCCCCTTCACGGCCGGCCGACCCATGGCGGATACCCCGACAGGGGCCGCGTCCGCTCGCGCTCCACATGGCGGCGACCCTGACCACGCTGCTGAGCTCGCCCGCCGGATTGCCGTTCTTGAGGAGCGGCTCGATTCCCTGGAAGGGGAGCCTTCGGGACCGCGCCGAGGATCTCCGGGGGGAACTCGCCGGCGTCGATCCTGAAGCCTTCGCGCGGGCTGTCGACCGTGAGATGCGGTGGCGCTTCGACGCGCTGCTGACCGGGGTGGAGCGATACCGGAACCATCCTTATCGCCGCGACTTGGCCGACCCGCCGGCGGTCTGGCGCGAAGGGCCGGCCCGGCTGCTCGATTACGGGGCGGATGACGCCGCGGACGGGAACGGGGTGCCCGTCCTGTTCGTGCCGTCGCTGATCAACCGGCACTACATACTCGACCTGTCCGGGGAATGCTCCCTGATGCGCTGGCTGGTGCGTCGCGGCATCCGTCCGCTCCTGCTCGACTGGGGGCGTCCCGGCCCGGCGGAACGCCGCTTCACCATGACCGACTTCGTGGCCGGCCGGCTGGAGCGGGCGCTGAACGCCGTGCTGGACCTGTTCCCCGCCCGGCCGGCCGTCGTCGGATACTGCATGGGCGGACTGCTGGCGACGGCGCTCGCCCAGCGGCGCCCCCGCGACATCGCCGCCCTCGCCCTGCTGGCGACGCCCTGGGATTTCCACGGCGACAATCCCGCCGCGGCGAAGCGTACGGCCGCCGCGCTGGCTCCCTACGAGCCGGTACTCGACGCCTGGGGCGAACTGCCGGTGGACGCGATCCAGGCCCTGTTCGCCATGCAGGATCCGCTGCAGGTCGCGCGCAAGTTCACGCGGTTCGCGCGTATGCCGCCGGAGGGCGCCGCCGCCCGCGGGTTCGTGGCTCTGGAGGACTGGCTGAACGACGGCGTGGCGCTGCCGGCCTCCGTCGCGCGGGACTGCCTGACCGGCTGGTACGGCCGCAACGATACGGCGGAGGGGCGCTGGACCATCGCCGGCGAAAGCGTCGATCCCCGTCGTCTCAGGCCGCCGGCGCTGGTCATGATCCCCGAGAAGGACCGCATCGTCCCGCCGTGCTCGGCGCGGGCGCTGGCCCTTGCGATCCCGGGCGCCGCCATCCACAATCCCCATCTGGGACATGTCGGCATGATCGTCAGTGCAGGGGCACAGACTTTGGTATGGGAGCCACTTGCCGAATGGCTTTGCAACCGAAGGTGAATGCTCCGATAATTAGGAGACTAGGTTTCTCTTTCCGAATGCGCGACTTAGTGGCGCGGGCAAAAGTGTTGGGCGGGCATGAACCCGCGGTGTCTTGCGCCGAAAAATTGCCGGGGCTAGTTTAAGCCGTGCTAAAGGCAGGCCCATAAAAAAATTGCCATCAGCTAAGGAGCGTTCCCCATGACCGAAGTCGTTATCGCCAGCGCCGCGCGCACGCCGATCGGTGCGTTCAACGGCTCGCTGAGCTCGGTACCCGCCCATACCCTGGGCGAAGTGGCGATCCGCGAGGCGCTGAAGCGCGCGGGCGTCGATGCGGGCGAAGTGTCGGAGGTCGTGCTGGGGCAGGTCCTGACCGCCGGTACCGGCCAGAACCCGGCCCGCCAGGCCGCGATCGCCGCCGGTGTCCCGGTGGAGAAGACCGCCTACGCGATCAACCAGCTCTGCGGTTCCGGCCTGCGCACCGTGGCGCTCGGCTACCAGGCGATCAAGCTGGGCGACGCCGACATCGTCGTCGCCGGCGGCCAGGAGAGCATGAGCCTCGCCCCGCACTGCATGCATCTGCGCAACGGCACCAAGATGGGTGACACGCAGATGATCGATACCATGATCAAGGACGGCCTGTGGGACGCCTTCAACGGCTACCACATGGGCACCACGGCCGAGAACGTCGCCCAGAAGTGGCAGATCACCCGCGAGCAGCAGGACGAGTTCGCCACCGCCTCCCAGAACAAGGCCGAGGCGGCGATGAAGGCCGGCAAGTTCAAGGACGAGATCGTCCCGGTCACCATCAAGACCCGCAAGGGCGACACCGTGGTCGATACCGACGAGTTCCCGAAGGCCGGCGTCACGGTCGATGCCCTGGGCAAGCTGCGCCCGGCCTTCTCCAAGGACGGTTCGGTCACCGCGGGAAACGCTTCGGGCATCAATGACGGCGCCGCGGCCCTGGTGCTGATGGGTGCCGACGCCGCCGCCAAGCGCGGCATCACGCCGCTGGCCCGCATCGTGTCCTGGGCGACCGCCGGCGTCGATCCCGCGATCATGGGTTCCGGCCCGATCCCCGCCAGCCGCCTGGCCCTGCAGCGCGCCGGCTGGAGCGTCGACGACCTGGACCTGATCGAGGCGAACGAGGCCTTCGCCGCGCAGGCCTGCGCGGTCAACAAGGATCTCGGCTGGGACAAGTCCAAGGTCAACGTCAACGGCGGCGCCATCGCGCTCGGCCACCCGATCGGCGCGTCCGGCGCCCGCGTCCTGGTCACCCTGCTGCACGAGATGCAGAAGCGCGACGCCAAGAAGGGGCTCGCCACCCTGTGCATCGGCGGCGGCATGGGCATCGCGCTCACCGTCGCCCGCGACTAAGCGGTCCGGCTCCTGTTGGGCGCGCTGCCGTCGGCATCGGGCCGGACCTGTCCGGTTTGACGCACGTCAACGCGCTGAGCAGGAACGACTGCTGATACTGTCAGGACGGAGCCGCACGTCGCGGCGGCTCCGTCTTCGACCACCTCGTCAAATCATCATCGCTTTCTGGGGGAGGAACAAATGGCACGAGTTGCAGTTGTTACGGGCGGCACGCGCGGCATCGGCGAGGCCATTTCGGTCGGGCTGAAGGATGCCGGCTACACAGTCGCGGCCATCTACGCCGGCAACGACGAGAAGGCCCGCGAGTTCTCCGAGCGGACCGGCATCGCGGTCTTCAAATGGGACGTCGGCAACTTCGAAGCCTGCAAGGAAGGACTCGCGAAGGTCGCGGCGGAACTGGGCCCGGTCGACATCGTCGTCAACAATGCCGGCATCACCCGCGACGGCGTCTTGCACCGCATGACCTACGAGCAGTGGAACGACGTCATCCAGACGAACCTGACCTCCTGCTTCAACATGTGCCGCAACGTGATCGACGGCATGCGCGAGCGGGGCTTCGGCCGCATCGTCAATATCGGCTCGATCAACGGCCAGGCCGGCCAGTACGGCCAGGTGAACTACGCCGCGGCCAAGTCCGGCATCCACGGCTTCACCAAGGCCCTCGCCCAGGAGGGTGCGGCCAAGGGCATCACCGTCAATGCGATCGCGCCGGGCTACATCGACACCGACATGGTGCGTGCCGTTCCCCCGAACGTGCTTGAGAAGATCGTCGCCAAGGTGCCGGTCGGCCGGCTCGGCAAGGCTTCGGAGATCGCCCGCGGCGTGCTGTTCCTGGTGGCCGACGAAGGCGGTTTCATCACCGGATCGACCCTGTCGATCAACGGCGGACAGCACATGTATTGATCCTTCGCCTCCCTGAGGGTGTTAGGATCGACGGGGCGTCCCAGCGGGACGCCCCGCAGTCGTTTTCGAGGGCATCATTTCCGATGGGAGGGCAGATGGTCGAGTACGAGGACGCCAGTCCCGAAGTTCGCGCCGTCTATGACGACATCATGGCGACCCGCAAGACGGACCTGATCAACAATTTCTGGAAGGTCCTGGCCAATCATCCGCCGACGCTGAGGCGCACCTGGGAAAGCATCAAGGAGGTCATGGCGCCCGGCGCGCTGGATCCGCTGACCAAGGAAATGGTCTATCTGGCGGTCAGCGCCACCAACAACTGCAAATACTGCATCGCCTCCCACACGGCGGCGGCCCGCAAGGCCGGCATGACCGACGAGATGCTCGGCGAGTTGCTGGCGGTGGTCGGGATGGCGAACGAGACCAACCGGCTCGCCAATGGCTATCGTGTCCAGGTGGACGAGCGGTTCAAGTCGTGACTTCGCCCCGTCGGACATATTCGGACCGGGAATATCCGGACCGCCCGTGGGTCGGCGTCGGCGTGGTCGTCTGGCAGGGCGAGCGGGTGCTCCTGATCCGCAGGGGCCGCGCCCCCCGGCTCGGCCAATGGGGATTGCCGGGCGGTGCGCAATCGGTCGGCGAGACCCTGTTCGAGGCGGCGGCTCGGGAGGTGCTGGAAGAGACCGGCCTTGCGGTCGAGCCGCAGGCGGTCGTGACGGCGCTGGATTCGATCAGCCGCGATCCCGAAGGCGAGGTCCAGTTCCACTACACGCTGGTCGAGGTGCTGGCCGAGTGTCCGGAGGGCGATCCGGTCGCGGCCGACGACGCGATGGATGCGCGGTGGGCGACGCCGGATCAGGTCGCGGAACTGGTCGAGTGGGGGGAGACGACCCGGGTGATCGAGCTATCCCGGGCGTTCCGGCGCGGGATCGTCGGGTAGGGTTGGCAGGCCGCGGAATGGATGGGCACCTTCGTCCGTCCGTTCCGCGGCGAGGCCGGTCAGCCCTGCTTGTCGATCAGGTCCACGAAACGGTGGAACAGATAGTGGCTGTCCTCCGGGCCGGGCGAGGCTTCGGGATGGTACTGGACCGAGAAGATCGGCTTGCCCTTGACCTTCAGCCCCTCGTTGGTGCCGTCGAACAGGCTGACATGGGTCACCTCCACGTCCGCGGGAAGGCTGTCCGGCTTGACCACGAAGCCGTGGTTCTGGCTGGTGATCTCGACCCTTCCGGTCTCCAGGTCCTTGACCGGGTGGTTGGCGCCGCGGTGGCCGCGGGGCATCTTCTCGGTCTCGGCGCCAAGGGCCAGCGCCATCAACTGGTGACCCAGGCAGATGCCGAACATCGGCACGCCGGTATCGATCAGGCCGCGGATCGTCGGCACGGCATAGGTCCCGGTGGCGGCCGGGTCGCCCGGGCCGTTGGACAGGAAGACGCCGTCCGGCTTGTGGCGCATCACGTCCTCGACCGTGGCGGTCGCAGGCACCACCGTCACCTTGGCGCCGGTCCCGGCGAGGCAGCGCAGGATGTTGCGCTTGGCGCCGTAGTCGATCGCGACCACGTGGTGGCGCGGGTTCTCCTGCGTCGCGTAACCCTGGCCGAGCTTCCACATCCCCTCGTTCCAGGAATAGGTCTGGCGGCAGGAAACGTCCTTGGCGAGGTCCATGCCTTCCAGGCCCGGCCATTGCCGCGCCTGGGCGACCAGTGCCTCCAGGTCGAACCGGCCGTCCGGGGCGTGGGCGATCACGCCGGTCGGCGCGCCGCCGTCGCGGATGCGCCGGGTCAGCCGCCGGGTGTCGACGCCCGAGATGCCGATCAGGTCGAAGCTCTTCAGCCAGTCGTCCAGGTGGCGGGTAGCCCGCCAGTTCGATGGCTCGGTGACGTCGGCGCGAAGCACCAGGCCGCGGGCCGCCGGGGTGACCGTCTCGATATCCTCGCCGTTGGCGCCCGTGTTGCCGATATGGGGGAAGGTGAAGGTGATGATCTGCCCGGCATAGCTGGGATCGGTCAGGATTTCCTGGTAGCCGGTCATCGACGTGTTGAAGCAGACCTCACCGACCGATGCGCCCACCGCACCCAGCCCGCGCCCCCACAGCACCGTTCCATCGGCCAGGACGAGGACGGCGGTGGCGCCGTCCGGACGCGACGCTTCGGCGGCGCTCGGCGCCGGGGCGGCGGAAATGTTTTCGGACATCGGTGACAGACCCCATATTGACCGCCCCTGCGGGCGCATTACCTGATGCGGCTCGGACTTCGGCCGCTCCCGCCCCGATTTGGTCGGCAGGAGGGCACGCGTCAACCCGCGGCCGGATCCGAACCTTTGCCCGGAGCCGATCGCGGTTGGAACCGACGGCGTGCGATTAGACCATGGCGGGCGCCCGGTCAATAGGATGCGGTGTCCTTGCGGCGCCGACGGGGCGGGCGGCGGGCATGCCGCGGCGCCGCTGGCGGACCGGGCCGACATTCGCTATCATTCTGTAAAATTTGCTTCACGAGGACTCCACACGATGTTCCGCAGCCGGCTCAACGAGGCCTTGAAAGAGGCGATGCGGTCCAAGAACCAGCGCGCCGTCTCGACGCTGCGCCTGATCCTGGCGGCTCTCAAGGACCGTGACATCGCCGCGCGGGGGCGCGGGGTCACCGACGGGATCGACGAGGACGAGATCCTGTCCATGCTCCAGACCATGATCAAGCAGCGCCGCGAAGCCATCGCCCTGTACGAGCAGGGCGGCAGGCTCGAACTGGCCGAGCAGGAGCGGGAGGAGATCGGGGTCATCGAGACTTTCCTGCCCAAGCAGTTCAGCGAGGACGAGATCCGCGGCGCGGTCGATACCGTGATCAAGGATATCGGCGCGACCGGCATCAAGGACATGGGGCGGACCATGGCCGAGCTGCGCACCCGCTACGCCGGCCAGATGGATTTCGGCAAGGCCAGCGGCTTCGTGAAGGCGTCGCTGGTCTGACGACATTTTCCCGATCCATTTCCTTTATGGCCTGTTAACCAATCATGACTTACCGTTCCGGGGATGCCGGCCCTCGGCAACCGGTCGGCGCGGACCCTTTCCCCGCAATCCCGGAGCGGACCTCGCCATGATCCGGCTATCCAAGTATCGAAGGTGATGCGCAGGCGCCATGGCGTTTCCTCCCCAATTCCTTGAAGAGCTGAGGGCGCGTCTGCCGCTCTCCGACGTGGTCGGGAAACGGATGCGTCTGATCCGGGCGGGTCGGGAATTCAAGGCGCCGTGCCCGTTCCACAACGAGAAGACGCCCAGCTTCTACGTCAACGACCAGAAGGGCTTCTTCCACTGCTTCGGTTGCGGCGCCCACGGCGACATCATCGGGTTCGCGATGCGCCACGACAACCTGGCCTTCCCCGAAGCGGTCGAGCAGCTGGCCTCGGAGGCCGGGTTGCAGGTGCCCCAGGCCACTCCGGAGGATCGGCAACGCTTCGAGCGGCAGAAATCGCTCCATGACCTGGTGGAGGCGACCTGCCGCTGGTTCGAGAAGCAGCTTGTCGGCCCCGGCGGCCATGCCGCGTTCGACTACCTGAAGAGCCGGGGTCTGGACGAGGAGACGATGGTCCGCTTCCGTCTCGGCTTCGCCCCGGCCGACGGCAACGCCCTGCGCGTCCATCTGGCGCGGGAGGGCTTCAAGGAGGAGGATATGCTGGAAGCCGGCGTCGTCAGGGCGTCGGACTATGGCGGCGGCGCCTTCTCCTTCTTCCGCAACCGCGTGATGTTCCCGGTCACCGACCGGCGCGGCCGGGTCGTAGCCTTCGGCGGCCGCATCATGGAAGGCGACGGACCCAAATACATCAACTCCGCCGACAACCCGCTCTTCCACAAGGGCCGGCTGCTCTACAACATGAGCCGCGCCCGGCAGGCGGCGGCCGACGGCCAGCCGATCATCGTGGTCGAAGGCTACATGGACGTCATCGCCCTGGTCCGCGCCGGCTTCGACGGAGCCGTGGCGCCGCTCGGTACGGCCCTGACCGAAACCCAGATCCTGGAACTGTGGAAGCTGGCACCTCCGGGGCGCCGGGTTCCGGTGCTCTGCTTCGACGGAGATCCCGCCGGCCAGCGCGCCGCCCACCGCGCGGTCGAGCGGGTGTTGCCCCACCTGCTGCCGGACCATTCGGTCCGCGTGGCCTTCATGGTCGGCGGCGACGATCCTGACAGCCTGCTGAGGAAGGAAGGGCCGAAGGCCATGCAGCAGGTGCTGGACGGCGCCATGCCGCTGGCCGACGTCCTGTGGCGGATGGAGGAGGAGGGCAGGGTGCTCGATACGCCCGAAGCGCGCGCCGGTCTCCAGGCCGCCCTGGACGAGCGGGTCGGCATGATCGCCGACCGTACCGTGCAGGCGCTCTACCGCGATGAAATGCGCCGACGCTTCTTCGAGAAGTTCCGCGCCCGACCGGCGTTCCAGCCGGGCCAGCGCTTCGCCGGCGGCGGGGGCGGGTTCAAGGGTCGCGGCTTCCGGGCACCGCGCACGACCGATCCGCCGCCCGATTACCAGCGCAGCCGGCCCAGGCCCGCTCGGGAAGGCCGGGAGCGTGTCTTGCTGGCAACACTGCTGAACCACCCCGAACTGTTCGAGGAAGTCGGTGAATCAATAGGTAGCGTGGAGTTGTCGCAGCCCGCGCTGGACCTGCTCCGTCAGGCCGTCGTGTCGGTGCTCAGCGAAAATACCGGGCTTGACGCTGCCGGATTGGGTAGCCACTTGACTGAAATGGGTTTCTCCGACCTGGAAGATGCCATAGGTCCGGCTTCCTTCCTGTATGCCTTTGCCAGGCCCGATGCGACACTGGAGCAGGCCCGGCGAGGCTGGTATGACGTATGGGGGCAGACATATACCGATCATATCAAGTCCGAGCGCCGGGAGGCGACGCAATCCTTCGCCCGCGACATGAATGCCGATAACTGGTCTCGGGTCCGGGCGCTGCTCGAAGCCGAAGCCGGCGCGGCCGAGTTAGACGACCCCGACCTTGAATACTGAGGTCGCCTATGGCAGATGGAGCAGGAGCTTGGGTCAGGCCAAAAAAAGTCAGTCCTGTGTGTGCGGGTGGCGCGGGGCACCGTGGGCCTTGCGTCACGCACGTGTTTTCTAGGCGGGGGCATCATTCGAATGGCCACGAAAGCGACGAACGGCGCGGAAGTGACGGAAAATCGTGAAGAATCAGGCGATGGCCCGCTGATGGACGGCATGGTGCAAGCGGTCAAGAAGATGATCGCCCGCGGCCGGGAGCGCGGGTACGTCACCTATGACGAGATGAACGCCGCTCTTCCGCCCGACCAGTCCTCGTCGGAGCAGATCGAGGACACGATGGCCATGCTCTCGGAGATGGGCATCAACGTCATCGAGAGCGAGGAACAGGACGACAATCAGAACGCCGCCGCCGATGCCGACGGCGAGGCACGGGTCGCCGGGAACCTGGACGACGACGACATCGGCCGCACCGACGACCCCGTGCGCATGTACCTGCGCGAGATGGGATCGGTCGAGCTGCTGTCCCGCGAGGGCGAGATCGCCATCGCCAAGCGGATCGAGGCCGGCCGCGAGCAGATGATCGGCGCCATCTGCGAATCCCCGCTGACGATCCGCGCGATCATCGAATGGCATGACGCCCTCAACGAGGGCAAGATGCTTCTTCGGGACATCATCGACCTGGACGCCACCTATGGCGGCGGCCCCGATGCCGAGGGCATTCCCGTTCCCACCGACGGCGAGGGGGCGCCCGCGCAGGAAGCCGGCGCCGAGGGCGAGGAGTCCGAGGAAGCCCCGATAGGTGCCGAAGGCGAGGGTGAGGGCGAAGGGGAAGGCGAGGAGAACAACCTCTCCCTGTCGGCCATGGAAGCCGCGCTGAAGCCCCAGGTGCTGGAGACCTTCGAGAAGATCGCCGCGACCTACGAGAGGCTGCACAAGATCCAGGAAGCGCGGCTGGCTGCCATCCAGCGCGGAGAGGACCTGGGCAAGAACGACAAGAAGTACGATCGCCTGCGCGCCGAGCTGATCGAGCTGATGAACACCGTGCGTCTCAACAACGCGCGGATCGAACAGCTGGTCGAGCAGCTCTACGGCCTCAACCGTCGCCTCAACGGCATGGAAGGCCGCCTGCTGCGCATGGCCACGGACTGCAAGGTCAAGCGCGAGGACTTCCTGCATCACTATCAGGGCCACGAGCTGGATCCCAACTGGACGGAGAAGATCAAGGGGCTTTCCGGCAAGGCCTGGCCGCGCTTCCTGGAGAAGCATTCGGTCGAGATCGTACGGGTGCGCGAGCAGATCTCGGTCCTGTCGGACGAGTCCGGCCTGCCGATCCAGGAGTTCCGCCGCATCGTCTCCACCGTCCAGAAGGGCGAGAAGGAGGCGAGCCGCGCCAAGAAGGAAATGGTCGAGGCCAACCTGCGGCTGGTGATCTCGATCGCCAAGAAGTACACGAACCGCGGCCTTCAGTTCCTGGACCTGATCCAGGAGGGCAACATCGGCCTGATGAAGGCGGTGGACAAGTTCGAGTACCGCCGCGGCTACAAGTTCTCGACTTACGCGACATGGTGGATCCGGCAGGCGATAACCCGCTCCATCGCCGACCAGGCCCGGACGATCCGCATCCCCGTGCACATGATCGAGACGATCAACAAGCT
Organism: Skermanella sp. TT6; assembly: GCF_016653635.2. Classification (NCBI taxonomy): domain Bacteria; kingdom Pseudomonadati; phylum Pseudomonadota; class Alphaproteobacteria; order Rhodospirillales; family Azospirillaceae; genus Skermanella; species Skermanella cutis. Next base: position 3,024,581 of record NZ_CP067420.1, on the reverse strand, counting down.
GGTGCGGACCTCCCGCCAGATGCTGCACGAGATCGGCCGAGAGCCCACGCCCGAAGAACTGGCGGAACGTCTGCTGATGCCGCTGGAGAAGGTCCGCAAGGTCCTGAAGATCGCCAAGGAGCCGATCTCCCTCGAAACGCCGATCGGCGACGAGGAGGATTCGCATCTCGGCGATTTCATCGAGGACAAGAACGCGGTCCTGCCGCTGGACGCCGCGATCCAGGCCAACCTGCGCGAGACCACCACCCGCGTGCTGGCCAGCCTGACCCCGCGGGAGGAGCGCGTGTTGCGCATGCGCTTCGGCATCGGCATGAACACCGACCACACCCTGGAAGAGGTCGGCCAGCAGTTCTCCGTCACCCGCGAACGCATCCGGCAGATCGAGGCGAAGGCGTTGCGCAAGCTGAAGCACCCGAGCCGGTCGCGCAAGCTGCGCAGCTTCCTGGATACCTGAGCCGGCCGGCGGAACGGGAGGCCCGACGTCTCCGGACGATCGAGCCTCCCTCATCGGCAAACATCGGGGTTGCTTTAGGTCGCTTTCGGCGGCACATTCTCGTGCCTCGCGTCGGGCGTGTAGCTCAACTGGTTAGAGCTGGCCGCTCATAACGGTCTGGTTATCGGTTCAAGTCCGGTCACGCCCACCATCCCCCCGCCGCCGCGCCAAGGTGCGAAACCATGGTGCAAAGGCTTGCAAAACTTCAGTTTCGGCCGCACCTTGAATCCATGTGCTGAAGCACGCGGAGGGAGAATGGCGGATACCATCGATCTATCCTCGTTCCGACAGGCGCGCGAAGCCGCGCCGCTGGCGCGGGCCACGAACTCGTTCCTCGCCTTGGCGACCCAGACGAACCACGCCGGCCTGGACACAAAGCTGTTGCTCCAGGCCATGACCATCGCGCTCGCCAAGCTGGTCGTCGAAGTCACCGAGCAGGAAGATGCCGAAAGGGTCGCCCGGCAGATCGGCGACAGCCTTCCGGCACTGGTCGAACACCTCGTCAGGACCGACCCGCCCCATTGAACAGGAGCGGGCTTGCGCCTGGGCCGGCGGGCTGATACGGACCGGTGACCGCCACCAGGAGCCGCCATGACGATCGATGAGTTGATCGAGAACTTCGAGTTGTTCGACGAGTGGGAGGACCGGTACCGCTACGTCATCGATCTGGGGCGCGGCCTGCCGCCGCTGGAAGACCGCTACCATACCGACGCCTTCAAGGTGGAAGGCTGCATGAGTCAGGTCTGGCTGGTGCCTCTGCCGTCCGAGGAACGCCGCATGCGTTTCGCCGCCGATAGCGACAGCGCGATCGTGAAAGGTTTGGCGGCGGTCCTGCTGACCGCCTACTCCGACCGCACGCCGGAGCAGATCCTGGACACCGATCTGGAAGCCATCTTCGCCCGGATCGGCCTGGACCAGCATCTCAGCCCCAATCGGCGCAACGGCTTCTTCTCGATGGTGGAGACCATCAAGGCTTCCGCCAAAGCCCGGATCGCCGCCCGGGACTGACGCACCCGTCAGCCTTTGCCGCCGGCCCGGGGCACCGGGCGCCAGTCCGGCGGAGCCAGCTCGAACCCCGCGAACTCGAACGCCGGCGCCACGGTGCAGCCGACCAGCGTCCAGGCTCCGAGCGAAACCGCGGTCTGCCAGGCACCGGCGGGGACGACGGCCTGGGGGCGCTGCCCCTGGGCGAGCGCCGGTCCCAGATGCATCGCCTCGGCGTCGTGGCCGTTCGGCGAGATCGTGAGGGCCAGCGGCCCACCGGCGTACCAGTGCCAGATTTCCACCGCATCGACCCGGTGCCATGCGGAAAATTCGTCCGCCTGCAGCAGGAAATAGATCACGGTGCAGGCGCCGCGCGAACCGTCCGCCGGCCTGTCTCGGAACGTCTCGACATAATGCCCGCCCTCGGGATGCGGCTGCATCCCGAGAAGACGGATGATCTCCGCGGCGGAGAGATCGCCGATCGGCGGCACCGCGCGCCCTCAGGCCGCCGGAGGCTTGGTGGCCGCGAAGCTGTCGCGGGCGCTTGCCCCGTCGAACCAGGCGCTGAGGGCCGGCCGGCCCTGCCGCCAATCCTCGTGACCGAATCGGAAATCCAGGTATCCGAGCGCCGCGAGCACGGCCAGGGTCCCGATATCGGCCCGGGAGCCGAGTTGGCCGGCCTCCTTCTCCAGCAGGTCGAGGGAGCGGGCGACGGCCCGGCGCTGCCGCTCCATCCAGTCGGTCGAGCGGATCTGCTCCGGCCGATTGCCTTCGAGTCGCCGCAGGATGGCGGCGTCGCAGATGCCGTCGGCCAGCGCCTGGAACCGCAGGGCCGCCCAGCGCTCCTTGCCCGGCGGCGGGAACAGCCGCCCTTCGCCGCCGGAAGCCAGGCTGTCCAGGTATTCGCAGATGACCGGGCTGTCGAACAATGCGGTGCCGTCCTCGACGACCAGGGCCGGAACCTTGCCGAGCGGATTGTCGTCGGGAAGGTCTGTCTCCGGGCTCCAGGCGTCGGTCTTTTCGAGTTCGACCCGGTCCGCGAGGCCCAGTTCATGGATCACCATCATGACCTTGCGCACATAGGGCGAGGTCGCGCTGTAGCGCAGCTTCATGTCGAGTCCTTCCTGGATTGTCTTCTTCGTTGGAACGCGGCGGATGTCAGAAACTATCCTTGCGGCGGCGAATCTCGGCGAAGACCTCGGCCGGATCGGCGCCCGCGAGGCCGAGTTCGGATGCGAGGCCGGAATCGTCGGCACGCAGGAACGGGTTGGTCGCCCGCTCGACGCCCAGAGTCGTCGGTATGGTCGGCTTGCCGGCATCGCGCAGCACGGCGATGTCTGCGGCCCGCTCCTTGAGGGCTGGATTGTCCGGATCGATGCTGACCGCGAAGCGGGCGTTGGACAGCGTGTATTCGTGGCCGCAATAAACCCGCGTGTCCGCCGGCAGGCCGCGCAGCTTCAGGAGGGAGTTCCACATCTGCGCCGGAGTGCCTTCGAACAGCCGGCCGCATCCCAGCGCGAACAGCGTGTCGCCGCTGAACAGGGCCGAAGCGTCGGGGAACCAGAAGGCAACATGGCCGCTGGTATGGCCCGGCGTCTCGAAGACGCGGACCTCGTGGGAGCCGAAATGGTAAGTATCCTCGTCGGCGACGACCACGTCGAGTTCGGGGATCCGTCCGCGATCGGCGGCGGGCCCGATGATGGTACAGCCGAAGCGCTGCTTCAAGACGCCGTTCCCGCCGATATGGTCGGCGTGATGATGGGTGTTGAAGATGTGCGTCGGACGCCAACCTGTTCTATCCAATGCTGCGAGCACCGGTCCGGGCTCGCCGGGATCGACGATGCCGACGGCATCGCTCTGGGGATCCTTGAAAAGGTAGACGTAGTTGTCGCTGAGCGCTGGGATGATCTGGATATCCATGACGAAGAGGTTACCCCATGGCCGTGGGTCAGGCAAAGCCCCGGGCATGACCCCGGCTGTTGTTTCGTGTTAGACTCCGGTCACAATGTATACCGACGCCATTGATCTGCGCGAGTTTTACGAGAGCAGCCTGGGACAGGTAGCCCGGCGGATGATCCGCCGGCGCGTCCGCGAGCTGTGGCCGGACGTCCGCGGCCAGGTGGTCCTGGGCGTTGGCTATGCCGCCCCGTACCTGCGCCCCTTCCGGGACGAGGCGGAGCGCACCATAGCCCTGATGCCGGCGTCGCAGGGCGTCGTCTATTGGCCGGCCGAGGGCCCGGGGCTGTCCGCGCTCGCCGACGAGGCGGAACTGCCGCTGCCGGACATGTCGGTCGACCGGGTGCTGCTGGTCCACGGCCTGGAATGCACCGAACAACTCCGCCCCATGATGCGCGAGATCTGGCGCGTCATGGCCGGGGGCGGCCGGCTGCTGGTGGTGGCGCCGAATCGACGCGGCATCTGGGCGCGGATCGACCGGACGCCGTTCGGCCACGGCAGCCCCTATTCGCCGTCCCAGCTGAAGCATGTCCTTCGGGAGAACATGTTCGTCCCGGAACGCTCGGCCCGCGCCCTGTTCATCCCGCCGATCCGCTCCCGCTTCCTGCTCGGGTCGGCCCCGGCCTGGGAGGAGATCGGAGAGCGCTGGTTCAAGGCCTTCGCCGGCGTCTATCTGCTGGAAGCCAGCAAGCAGATCTATGCCGGCGTGTCGCGCAAGGTGGTGCGCCCCAAGAAGCGCCGCCTGATGGTGCCTATTCCCTCGGGCGCCGGTATGCCGGGCGCCGCCGGCGCCGCCCATGTCGAGCATGTGGACGGCGTGCCGGCGGCGGCTTGCGAGGAGGTTGGCGAAGCGGCCGACTACGCCGACTTCCGTGACTTGCCGACCGGCGCCGGCAGGTAGGGCGCCAGGTATCGGCCGGTGTAGCTGCGCTCCTCCCGCACGACCTTCTCGGGCGGGCCCTCGGCGACGATGTCGCCGCCGCCGGTGCCGCCCTCCGGGCCGAGGTCGATGATCCAGTCCGCGGTCTTGATGACTTCCAAGTTGTGCTCGATCACCACGACGGTGTTGCCTTGGTCGACCAAGGCGTGAAGCACTTCCAGGAGCTTCCGCACGTCCTCGAAATGCAGGCCGGTGGTCGGTTCGTCCAGGATGTAGAGGGTGCGGCCGGTCGCGCGGCGGCTCAGTTCCTTGGCCAGCTTGACCCGCTGGGCCTCGCCGCCGGACAGCGTGGTCGCCGCCTGCCCGACATGGATGTAGCCAAGGCCGACCCGTTCCAGGGTCTGCATCTTGTCGCGGATCGACGGCACCGCCTTGAAGAACTCGGCGCCTTCCTCGACCGTCATGTCCAGCACGTCGGCGATGCTCTTGTCGCGGTACAGGATCTCCAGCGTCTCGCGGTTGTAACGCTTGCCGTGGCAGACATCGCAGGTGACATAGACGTCGGGCAGGAAGTGCATCTCGATCTTCAGCACGCCGTCGCCCTGGCAGGCCTCGCACCGGCCGCCCTTGACGTTGAACGAGAACCGGCCGGGGCCGTAGCCGCGGGCCTTCGCCTCCGGCAGCCCGGCGAACCAGTCGCGGATCGGCGTGAAGGCGCCGGTATATGTCGCCGGGTTGGACCGCGGCGTCCGCCCGATCGGCGACTGGTCGATGTCGATCACCTTGTCCAGGTGCTCGATGCCGTTGATCGCATCATGTTCAGCCGGATGTTCCCGCGCGCCGTTCAGCTTGCGCGCGAGCGACTTGTAGAGTGTCTCGATCACCAGCGTGCTCTTGCCGCCGCCCGACACGCCGGTGACGCAGGTGAAGGTGCCGAGCGGGATCTTCGTGGAAATATCGCGGAGGTTGTTCGACCGTGCGCCGACGACTTCCAGGAACTGGCCCTTGTGGCCCTTGCGCCGCTGGGCCGGCACCGGGACCGCCTTGCGGCCGGTCAGGTAGTCGGCGGTGATGCTGTCGGGGTTCTGCATCACCTCCTCGGGTGTGCCTGCGGCGATCACCTGGCCGCCATGGACGCCAGCGGCCGGCCCCATGTCCACGAGGTAGTCGGCGGCCCGGATCGCGTCCTCGTCGTGCTCGACCACGATCACGGTGTTGCCGATGTCGCGGAGCCGGCGCAGGGTCTCCAGCAGCCGGTCGTTGTCGCGCTGGTGCAGCCCGATCGACGGCTCGTCCAGCACGTACAGGACGCCCGTCAGTCCCGAGCCGATCTGGGAGGCGAGCCGGATCCGCTGGCTCTCGCCGCCGGACAGCGAGCCCGAGTTGCGGCTGAGCGTCAGATAGTCGAGTCCGACATTGTTGAGGAAGCCCAGCCGCTCGTTGATCTCCTTCAGGATCCGGTAGGCGATCTCCTGGTCCTTGGGGCGGAGGTGCTGGTTCAGTTCGCCGAACCATTCGCCGGCCTTCAGGATCGACATCTCGGCGACCTGGCTGATGTGCAGGCCGCGGATCTTGACGGCCAGCGCCTCCGGCTTCAGGCGGGCGCCCTTGCAGGCCTCGCACGGCTGGCTGGACTGGTACTTGCCCAGCTCCTCCTTGACCCAGGCGCTTTCCGTCTCCCGCCAGCGCCGCTCCAGGTTGTTGACGATCCCCTCGAACGCCTTGTTGGTCTCGTAGCTGCGCAGCCCGTCGTCATAGCGCATGGTCACCGGCTTGCCGCCGGAGCCGTAGAGGATGGCCTGCCGGACGTCCTCGGGCAGGTCCTTCCAGGGCTTGGCGGTCGAGACCTTGTAGTGGCGCGCCAAGCTTTCCAGCGTCTGGGCGTAGTACTGCGAGGTCGAGTTGGCCCAGGGCGCGATGGCGCCCTTGTCGAGGGACAGTTCGTCGTTCGGCACGACCATCAGCGGGTCGAAATACAGTTTCTCGCCCAACCCGTCGCACGACGGGCAGGCGCCGAACGGGTTGTTGAACGAGAACAGCCGCGGCTCGATCTCCGGGATGGTGAAGCCGCTCTCGGGACAGGCGAACTTGGCGGAGAAGGTGGTCCGCTCGCCGCCGTCCGCGTTCTCCGCGAAGGCGAGGCCGTCGGCCAGGCCCAGGGCCTGTTCCAGCGAGTCGGCGATCCGGTTGCCCAGCCCCTCGCGCACGACGATCCGGTCGACGACCACCTCGATGTCGTGCTTCAGCTTCTTGTTGAGGGCAGGAGCCTCGTCGATCTCGTACAGCTCCCCGTCGATCTTCACGCGCTGGTAGCCGCGCTTGGACAGGTCCTGGAGTTCCTTGCGGTACTCGCCCTTGCGCCCGCGCACGATCGGGGCCAGCAGCAGCAGGCGCGTCCCCTCCGGCATGTCCATGATCCGGTCGACCATCTGGCTGACCGTCTGGCTTTCGATCGGCAGGCCGGTCGCGGGCGAGTAGGGGACCCCGACTCGGGCGAACAGCAGCCGCATATAGTCGTAGATCTCGGTCACGGTGCCGACGGTGGAGCGCGGGTTCCGCGACGTGGTCTTCTGCTCGATCGAGATCGCGGGCGACAGCCCCTCGATCGAGTCCACGTCCGGCTTCTGCATCAACTCCAGGAACTGGCGCGCGTAGGCCGACAGGCTTTCGACATAACGTCGCTGCCCCTCGGCGTAGATGGTGTCGAACGCCAGCGAGGATTTGCCGGACCCGCTCAGGCCGGTGATCACCACCAGCTTGTCGCGCGGCAGATCCACGTCGATGTTCTTCAAATTATGTTCCCGCGCGCCGCGGACCGTGATAGATTTGTTCATGAGATGTTCTTACCAGGAAGACCGGTCGAGGGGAAGCGACAAACCACAGACATATGTGCGATGCGGGAGCGAATTGCGACTCCCGGCTCGGCAGATCTGAGGTGCGAATCCCGGGACGCGGATCGGGCGGCCGGGGGCGGAACGGGAGAGACGAGGCCGGCCGTTGCGTTCCGGACCTCTCCCGCCTACGGTATGGACATCACCGCGCCACCGGCGGATCAGGAGTTAGAGAGACCATGAACGTATGGACATTCAGCGGCCGCGTCGGCGCCGATGCGGAATTGAGGACCACCCAGAGCGGCGAGAAGGTGCTGAGCTTCCGGGTGGCCAACGACGTCGGGTTCGGCGACCGCAAGACGACCCAGTGGGTCGACTGCTCCATGTGGGGCAGGCGTGCCGAATCGGTCGCCAACTATGTAAAGAAGGGCGACAAGGTCGTGGTCAGCGGCGAACTGAAGCTGGAGGAGTTCCAGCGCCGCGACGGCACCCCCGGCTCCAAGCTTTCCGTCCGCGTCGCCGAGATGGACCTCGGCAGCAAGCAGGGTGAAGGCGGCGGAGGCGGCTACGAGGGTGGCGGCGGCTACGGCGGAGGTGGCGGCGGCGGCGGTTATGGCGGCGGCGACCGGGGCGGCTCGGGCGGCGGCAGCCGTGGCGGCAGCAAGCCGGCTTTCGACCAGGATCTGGACGACGAGATCCCGTTCTAAGCCGCCGACCATAGGCTGAACGACGCGAGCCGTTTTTTTTTGGGGCTCCCCCGCCTGGGCGGGGGAGCTCTTTCCATTGGTTCCGGGTTGACCAACCGGCGGGGCTGTGGCTGTTTCGCCCCGGACTTCACCGCACGGAACCAGGATCGGCCGGGAGTTTGCGACCTTATCTGTTCATCCCGGCCCTCGGGCTGGTTCTGGCGGCTTTCGCCCTCAATGCGGCAAGCGTCTTCCCGAACGGCTTCGTGGAAGACGACGGCTATTTCTACAGCAGGATCGCCTACAACATCGGTGTCCACGGCCTCTCCAGTTTCGACGGGGTGTCGGTCACCAGCGGCTATCATCTGCTCTGGGGATGGCTGCTCGCGGCGATCAGCTGGACAGTCGGCCTCGTCACGCCCTTGATCGCGGTCCATCTGTTCGCCCATCTCGCGGCTTTCTACAGCCTGATCCTGCTGGCGAGCTGGGAAGCCGCGCGGCGGCCGGTCGCGGCGGTCGCGGTCGCGGCCCTGCTGCTGACCTCCAGCGCATTGATGGAAACGGGACTGCTGGCACTGCTCCTGGCGATCCTTTTCAGATCCTTCCTAGCCGAGGATGACGAGCGGGCTCCGGTCCCGATTCCGATGGTCCTGCCGGCCGGTCTCGTCCCGCTCGTCCGGATCGACGCCGCCGTCATCATGGCGGTCCTGGTCCTGTACCTGCTGATCCGCCGACGGCGGGCCGGCATCGTCCTGGCCTTGGCGGTCGCGACCGGCTGCGTCGCTCAGTTCGCATTGATGAAGGGGATATTCGGCGAGTTCTATTCGGTGTCCTCGTTCCTGAAGGTCAGCGCGGATACCCATGACACCGGCCTGATCGCCCATATCAGGGACAATATCTTCGCGTCGTCCGGGCAGCTGGCACGCTTCGGCTGCTTGGCCCTGTTGCTCGCCTGCTGCCTGGTCACCATCACCGGGGCGGAGACCCGCGAACAGATGATGCGGCGCACGGCCGTGGTGGCTTCGGTCCTGGCTTTCTTCATGCCATTGCTCGTCCTCGTCGATGTCCGAAGCTGGTACTTCGTCGTCCCGTTCCTCGGCCTTGTCGTGGTGGCCTGCCAGCCGTTCCGGACCGGCCGGGAGCGTTCCGGGACATCCTGGGACCTCGCGCTGGGACTGGCGGCGCTCTTCCTGGCGCTCAACCTTGCCGGCCGCGTCCAGTATTATGCCGGTTTCCGCGCAGACCAGCTCGCCAGCGCCGAACTGATCCGAGCCATCCATCTTTCAGTCCCCGCCGCCGCCCGGATATACCAGATCGACGGCAGCGGGTTCGTCGGCTATTTCGCCGACCGGACCCTGATAAACGGCGACGGCCTGGTGAACAGCTACGACTACGCCCGGCGGCTGCGGTCCGGTTCCCTGGGTGGATACCTGGAAGAAATGGATGTCTGCTACCTCGTGACCAACGTGGCCGAGCCGCCGGTCGATCCGGGTGCGGCGGTCATCGGGATCGGCGGTCTGGTCGTCAGGCGCGGCGAGGTGGACCACGTCTATTCCCGGCCGGACCGGAACGTGAATCCCTATGCGAGGTTCAACCTGTATCGTCTCCGGCGCGCCGATTGCCTGTGATATTCAAGATCGGAACCAAGCCATAAGGAGCCCTGTTGTCGGCCCATGCTGCATTGCAGCGCACGCTGTTGCGATGCTTTCCTGGCAACCGATAACATCGAAGGGTTTTTCCAATGCCTTCACATCCCGACTTTCCCGTCGTCGTGATCACGGGAGCTTCGAGCGGTATTGGACGCGCGACGGCCCATGCCTTCGCCCGACAGGGTGCGACGGTGGTACTGGCCGCGCGGCGCGCGGAAATGCTGCGCGAGGTGGAGCGCGAATGCCTCGACCTGGGGGGAAGTGCCCTGGCTGTGCCGACCGACACGACCGATGAGGACCAGGTCGAGAGACTGGCTTCGAGGGCGCTGGAGCATTTCGGCCGGATCGACGTCTGGTTCAACAATGCCGGGGTCGGGGTCTTCGGCAGGTTCGAGGATATCCCGTCCGACGTCTGGCGCCGGGTGATCGAGACGAACCTGTTCGGCTATGTCCATGGCGCCAAGGCGGCGATGCGCCAGTTCCGCGCCCAAGGCCACGGCGTGCTGATCAACAATGCCTCGATCGTCGGCCGGCTGGCGAAGCCCGACTCGACGGCCTACGCCACCAGCAAGTTCGCGGTCAGGGGCTTCTCCGAAGCCTTGAGGCAGGAAGTGCTTGATCAGCACGATATCCACATCTGCACGATCCTGCCATCGGTGATCGACACGCCTTTCTTCCACCACGCCGCCAACTTCAGCCATCATCGCGTGCGCGCCGCTCCGCCGGTCTATACGCCGGAAAAGGTGGCGCGGACCGTGGTCGGGCTGGTCGAGCATCCGCGCGCCGAAGTGATCATCGGCGGGATCGGCAAGGTCGCCGCTATCCAGAAGCGGCTCGCTCCGTCCCTGATGACCCGGATCAACGGCCGGGCGCTGAACTATGGCTTCCTCGCGGACGAGCCGAGCGACGAGACGACCGGAACGCTGTTCGAACCCATGCGGGACGGGCAGGGCGTCCATGGCGGCTGGCGGAAGGGCTACAACAACGGCGGCGTTCCGTTGGCCGCCCTGACACTGCTGGCGCTGCCGATCGGGCTCGCCTTCCTGCTTCGCGGCCGGCGGGCCTACTGACCGCCCGCTCCGCGACATCAAATCAAGCAATCTTGCCGTGTGTTAGAGACGATCTGGCGATTGCATCTGTTGACGGTCCATCGATGCCTCGGCCCGGTGACGGATCGGGGCACGGCAGGACTTCAATGAACCATAAAGAGGACGCCGAACATGGCTCGCTACACCATCGTGACGATGTTCCGGGATCGGGACGTCATTGGCACCGTGCAGCAGGAACTGCGCAATTCGGGCGTGGACCTGCATGATGGCCAGATGCTCGACCGCGACCAGGGTGACGTCGAGAGCGAACTGGTTCGCCGCCGCGTCGACGGTGGCGATATCCGCCATTACATGCGCGGCGTGGAAAAGGGCTATCCGCTTCTGGTAGGGACCGTGGACGAGGCGGACCTTCAGCGCGCCGTGGACATCCTGGACAACCACGGTCCGGTGGACATGCGTGACGGCGCCGGTCTGGGCGCCGGTGACGCCGACACGGTGACGGACCGGACGGCATTCGCCTCCGGCGGCCAGACCTCCGATACCGGGCTTTCGGCCGCCGCGAGCGGCCTGCGGGACGTGAACGAGTCCGCCGACATCGACCGCCGGACCGGCACCGCCGAGCAGGAAGAGGTGATCCCGATCGCCGAGGAGGAACTCCGGATCGGCAAGCGGGCGGTGGAGCGCGGCGGCGTCCGGGTCCGCAGCTACGTGGTCGAGACCCCGGTGGAGGAGTCCGTGCGGCTCCGCGACGAGACCGTCCATGTGGATCGACGCGCGGTGGATCCGAACCGACAGGCGACCGACGCCGACTTCCAGGAGCGCGTCGTCGAGCTTCGGGAGACCGACGAGGAAGCGGTCGTCAGCAAGCAGACCCAGGTCACCGGGGAAGTGGTCGTCCGCAAGGATGTCGAGGAGCGGGAAAAGACCATCTCGGACACGGTTCGCCGCACCGAGGTCGACATAGACAAGGGGCCTGTCCGCTAAGGCACGGGTTCGTCCAACGGCGCGAACGACTTATGGCGGAGGCTTGGGCACCTCCGCCATATCCATGGGGACAGTGATCGCGAACATCGATCCATGATCGGGCCGGGAGCAGACGGACACCGGGTGATCGAGCAGGGCCGCGGTCCGCCGGACGATCGAGAGGCCCAGGCCGACCCCTCGGAAGTCCGCCTGCTCCATCTGGTCGATGCGCCGGAATTCCTCGAAGATGTCCTCCAGCCGGTCGGCGGGAATGCCGATGCCGGTGTCCCAGACCTCGATGCGGATATGCCCGCCGCGGCGGCGGCAGGCCAGAAGGATCCTTCCCTCGGCCGTGTAGCGTACCGCGTTCGCCAGCAGGTTGGCGATGATCTGGTGCAGCAGCACCGGGTCGCTGAGGATCGCCCCGTCGCACCGGCGGACCGTGAGTGTCAGGCCGCGGTTGCCGGCGAGCGGGCGGAACTCGTCGCCCAACCGCTCGAGCAGTTCGTCCAGGGCGAAGGAGGCGGGACGGGCCTGGACCGCCCCGCTCTCCAGCCTCGACAGGTCCAGGAGGCCCGCCAGCATCCGCTCGCCGGACTGGTGGGCCTTCATCAGGTTGCGCACCAGCTCATGATCGGGCGTTCCGGCGAACCTCTTGTCGAGCAGGTCGATGAACAGCCGCATCGCCTGGAAGGGCTGCCCCATGTCGTGGCTTGCGGCGGCCAGGAACCGTGTCTTGGCCTGATTGGCGCGGTCGGCCTCGTCGCGGGCTATGCGGAGGTCGGCGGTGCGCTGTTCTACCTGGCGCTCCAGGGTGCCGAGAACGGACGAAAGCTCGTCGGCGAGATGGACCTTGTCGAGCCTGAGCAGCAGCATCTCGCGGATCCACCGGTTCAGCTTCCACGCGGCGGTCCACAGGCCGCATGTGAATACCAGCCCGAGCGCCGCCATGCCGAGATTGACGTTGCTGCCTTCCACAGCCAGGCGGACGACCAGGGGCAGCATGCACGGCAGCAGGAACGCCGTCACCACCGGCATCAGCGGCGAGAGGGTCGCGACCGCGCCGGCGGCCATACCGCCCAGCACGAAGGCGACGAACATCCGGTAGATCAGCGGCTCGGGCATGAGCAAGACCAGGCCGAACCCCCAGATGAAGCCGGACACGCCGGACGCGAGGGCGAGCCTGGGAACCATCCGGTCGGGTTCGAGGCGCACCGCCGCGTCGCGCCCCAGCCAGTTCAGTTGCGCGAAACGGAGGCCGGTCAGGCCGATCAGCAGGCCTGCCCACAGGATGGCATGGCCCGGCCTCACCGCCGGTGAGAGGACCAGTACGACCAGAACGGGGTTGGCCAGGTTCGCGAACAGGACAAGGGGAAGTTGCTTCACGACCAGCGAGACCTGCTCTCGTCGGACATCGAAAGGCTGGCCATTCCGGTCCGTGCCCCCACTGGCCTTGCCCATCGCGCCGCTGCCCCGTTCGTGACATCGGCTTTGATCATACAATGCCGAATAATCGCGGTGATCTCTTTTTTGACAGACTTCCTTCGCCGCGATCCGTCACGGCGGTGACGGCTCGGTCGCGGCGGCGGGGGCGATACGCCGGCCGGTCCAGTCGGCGAGACGGACGACCTTGCTCCTGTCCGAAACGATGCCGTCCACCATGTCCTGCATGTCGGAAACGACGGTGTCGACCTCGTCCATGGTTGCCGATACGCTGGCCGACAGGTCGTTGATCTCCCGTATGTGATTGCCGATCTCGACCATGGAGTGCCGGGTCTCGCCGGCGATGCTCCGGGCCGCCGAGGCCGCGGGGGCGAAACCCTTGCCGGACTGGGCATGGCGTGCGGTTTGGATCATGCTGTCGAGAGCAAGGAGATTGGTTCGCGCCGCGATGTCCTGCGTGGCCTGCGTCGCCTTCGCGATCCGGCCCAGGCTGCTGTTCAGGGCGCCGAGCGTATTCCGGACCCGCTCCCGCAGATCGTCGAAGCGCTCCCGGAACGGCACTGCCGGAGCATCGGGGGCCGGCGGACAGGGCTGTCGTCGGCGAACGATCCAGATGACGGCGGCGCCCAGGCATGCGACCGCGGTGGTACCGCCGAGCGATGCCGCGATCGCCGCACCATGGGGCATTCCGGCCAGGACGAGGACGCCGCCGAGGGTCGACGCTGCCACGCTCCAGACCGCCAGGACCAGCAGGTTCCGCCAGGGCACCCCGTGAGCGCCTTCCCTGCGCATCGACACCCTCCGTTCTCCGGCATGGTGCCGGCCGCACATGCCGGAGAGTGTAGCGCATATTCTTTCTTAAGGGTTAATCATGAAGGGAAGAGTAGCGCCAGTGGGCTATGGCGGTCATCGGTCGATCTGCTAGGTTCGCGCCGGCCGGTATCGAGATCACGGGCAGGGCTGGTCATTCGCCGTAATCGTCCATGCCGGAATAGATGCGGTTCCGGCCTATAGCAGTTTCGCATCCACGCAGTTTGGGTGTTCTAAATAAATATAAAATACCATATGAAGTTTTGGTTAACACTGCTTTGGGGTGGTCGGTTATTGCTCGAAATTTGTTATGAACCCGAATGCCTATGACCTTCATGATGAGCGAGAGGATTTGATGAGCATCATCAGCAAGACCGTCATCCGCAGCGCAATAGCCGGGCTTGCCGGCATCGTGCTTGGGTCTTCGGCATATGCGCAGAATATCTCCGGCGCCGGCGCCACCTTCCCGTTTCCGGTCTATTCCCGCTGGGCGCAGGCCTATCAGCAGGAGACCGGTACCAGCATCAACTATCAGGCGATCGGCTCGGGCGGCGGCATCCGCCAGATCAGGGAGCGGACCGTAACCTTCGGCGCCTCCGACAGTCCGCTGAAGCCTGAGGAGCTCGAGCAGGCCGGCTTGGTCCAGTTCCCGATGATCATGGGCGGCGTGGTTCCGGTCGTGAACATTCCGGGCGTTCAGCCCGGCCAGCTCAAGCTCGACGGGCCGACCCTCGCCAATATCTATCTGGGCGAGATCACGAGCTGGGACGACGATGCCATCAAGGCGCTCAATCCCGACCTTCAGCTTCCCAGCCTGGCGATCGCCCCGGTCTACCGCTCCGACGGGTCGGGCACCAACTTCCTGTTCACCAACTACCTGAACCAGGTCAGCGACGACTTCAAGCAGCAGGTGGGCAGCGCCACGTCGGTCCAGTGGCCGACCGGGCTCGGCGCCCGCGGCAACGAAGGCGTGGCGGCCCAGACCGGGCAGACCCGCGGCGCAATCGGTTATGTGGAATACGCTTACGCCAAGCAGAACAACATGACCAACGCGCTCCTGCAGAGCCAGAGCGGCGAATGGGTCGAGCCGAGCAGCCAGAGCTTCCAGGCCGCTGCCGCGTCCGCCGACTGGAGTTCCAGCCCGGGCTACTACGTCATCCTGACCAACCAGCCAGGCCCCCAGAGCTGGCCGATCACCGGCGCCAGCTTCATCCTGATGCACCGTCAGCCGCAGGACCCCGCCGCTGCCCGGTCGGCTCTCCAGTTCTTCGACTGGGCCTATGTCAACGGCAAGCAGATGGCGGACGAGCTGGACTATGTTCCGATGCCCGACAACGTCGTCCAGATGGTCGAGCAGACCTGGACCGAGGACTTCGCCCAGGTGAACGGCGAGCCCCTGTGGACCGGCGGCAAGCGGTAACGAGAACGCCGACCTGGACGCGAAAAAGATGACCGACACCGCCATCAGGGCCCAGGGCCGCATCCTCAGCGGCAGCCAGGCCAAACGCCAGAGCATTCTGGACAAGGCATTCAAGTCCGCCACGGCGTTCTTCGCCCTGCTTGTCCTGGTGATCCTAGGCGGCGTTTTCGTCTCCCTGGTGCAGGGCGCCCTTCCGGCGCTCGGCGCCTTCGGGTTCGGATTCGCCACCACGGAGGTCTGGAACCCCGTCACCGAACGCTTCGGCGCGCTGGCTCCGATCTACGGAACGCTGATGACAGCCCTGATCGCCATGGCGGTCGGCATCCCCATCAGCTTCGGCATCGCCGTGTTCCTCACCGAACTGGCGCCGCCGTGGCTGAAGCGTCCGGTCGGCATCGCGATCGAGCTGCTGGCCGGCATTCCCAGCATCATCTACGGCATCTGGGGGCTGTTCGTCTTTGCTCCAGTCTTCCAACAGACCCTCCAGCCGTTCCTGATCGGCACCATCGGCCAGGTCCCGGTGATCGGCAACCTGTTCTCCGGCCCACCCTTCGGGATCGGCATCTTCACCGCCGGGCTGATCCTCGGGATCATGGTGCTGCCGTTCATCACCTCGATCATGCGCGACGTGTTCGAGACCGTGCCTCCCATGGTCAAGGAGTCCGCCTACGGCCTGGGCGCCACCACCTGGGAGGTGGTCTGGAAGGTCGTCCTGCCCTATACCCGCGTCGGCGTGGTCGGCGGCGTCATGCTGGGCCTGGGCCGGGCGCTCGGCGAGACGATGGCCGTGACCTTCGTGGTCGGCAACGCCCATCGCATCGGCAATTCGCTGATGGCGCCGGGCACGACGATTTCCGCCGCGATAGCCAACGAGTTCAACGAGGCGGTCGGCGAACTCTACATCTCGTCGCTGATCGCCCTGGGCCTGATCCTCTTCTTCATCACCTTCACCGTGCTGGCGCTGGCCAAGATCATGCTGCTGCGCATGCAGAAGCGGGCGGGAGGCTGACCGACATGAACATCTATGCACGGCGCCAACTCACCAACCGGGTGGCGCTCGGCCTGTCGATGGCCGCGGCGGCCTTCGGCATCTTCTGGCTGGTCGCGATCCTCTGGACGCTGTTCTACAACGGGCTGACCGCGCTGGCGCCCAGCATCTTCACGCTCAGCACGCCGCCCCCCGGAGTCCCAGGCGGCCTGATCAACGCGATCTACGGCAGCGTCGTGATGACCCTGCTGGCGACCCTGATCGGCACGCCGGTCGGGATCCTGGCCGGCACCTATCTGGCGGAGTACTCCCGCGGCAACCTGCTCGGGCAGGTCATCCGATTCATCAACGACATCCTGCTGAGCGCGCCGTCGATCATCATCGGCCTCTTCATCTACGGCGTCATGGTCGCCCCCATGGGCCATTTCTCGGCCTGGGCGGGCGCCGTCGCCCTGTCGGTCATCGTGATACCGGTCGTGGTCCGCACGACCGAGGACATGCTGAACCTGGTGCCCGCCAGCCTGCGGGAGGCCGCGGCGGCGCTTGGGGCCCCGCAATGGAAGGTGATCGTGATGATCGCCTACCGCGCCGCGCGGAACGGCATGATCACCGGCGTGCTGCTGGCGGTCGCGCGGATCAGCGGCGAGACGGCGCCGCTGCTGTTCACGTCGCTCAGCAACCAGTTCTGGAGCACCGACATGAACGCGCCGATGGCGAACCTCCCGGTCGTCATCTTCCGCTTCGCCCTCAGCCCTTACGAGGACTGGCAGCAGTTGGCCTGGGCAGGCGCCCTGCTGATCACCGTCACGATCCTCATCATCAACATCACCGCCCGCGTGCTCGCGGGACTCGGATCGAAGGGACGCTGACCATGCAAGAAGCCCGCTTCACCGCCACGGCCGGGCGCCAGGTGCCGGTCGAGTCCATGCCGGCCGGCGTGGCGTCGGACGGCAAGATGGCCGAGAAGATCTCCGTCAGGAACCTCAGCTTCTTCTACGGGGACTACGAGGCGCTCAAGAACATATCCCTTCCCCTGTACGATCGGAAGGTCACGGCGTTCATCGGCCCGTCCGGCTGCGGCAAGTCAACTTTGCTGCGCATCCTCAACCGGATCTACGACCTGTACCCGAAGCAGCGGGCGGTCGGGGAGGTGCTGCTGGACGGCGAGAACATCCTGGGACCGGGCATCGACCTGAACCTGCTGCGGGCGAAGATCGGCATGGTTTTCCAGAAGCCGACGCCGTTCCCGCTCAGCATCTACGACAACATCGCCTTCGGCATCCGGCTCTACGAGAAGCTGCCGCGCGACGAGATGGACGGCCGGGTCGAGCAGGCGCTGCGCCGGGCGGCCTTGTGGACCGAAGTGAAGGACAAGCTGAACCAGAGCGGCCTGAGCCTGTCGGGCGGCCAGCAGCAGCGCCTGTGCATCGCCCGCGCCGTCGCGGTCAATCCGTCGGTGCTCCTTATGGACGAGCCCGCCTCGGCGCTGGACCCGATCTCGACGTCCAAGATCGAGGAACTGATCGACGAGCTGAAGGCCGACTACTGCATCTGCATCGTCACCCACAACATGCAGCAGGCGGCGCGCGCGTCCGACTTTACGGCCTTCATGTATCTGGGCGAACTGATCGAGTACGGTGTGACCGAGGACCTGTTCACCGCCCCCAAGCAGAAGCGCACCGAGGAGTACGTGACCGGCCGGTTCGGTTGATCGGCCGGAGCCGGCGCCTCAGAGCTGGTTCGGCGGCACGACGCCGAACTTGGCCATGCGCCGATAGAGCGTCATCCGGCTGACGTTGAGGCTTCGGGCGGCATCGGCCACGCACCATTTGTGGCTGCGCAGGATCGCCTGGAGCCTTTCCGCTTCCGGGCAGGCCGCCGGGCAGGCGGGGGAGGTCGCGCCGGCGAAGCGCGGCATTGCGAGGGGCAGGTCGTCGCACCGGATCAGCCCGTCCTCGCAGCCTATCACCGCCGCGCGCACGACCGTCCGGAGCTGGCGGATGTTGCCCGGCCAGTCGTGGTCCAGCAGCAGGGACCGGGCCTCCGGCGTCAGGCGGGGCGTGGCGGCCAGACCCGCGGTCTCCAGTTCCAGGGCTCGGTCGATCAGCTCCGCCTTGTCGGTTCGGTCCCGGAGGGGCGGGAGGGTGATGCGCAGTCCGTTCAGCCGGTAGAAAAGGTCGGCCCGGAAGGCGCCGGAGGCGACCAGGGCCTCCAGGTCGTGATGGCTTGCGCAGATCACGTGGAGGTCCAGCGGAATCGCCCGGTCCCCTCCCAGCGGGATCACCTCCCGCTCCGCCAGGACGCGCAGCAGGCGCGTCTGGGCGGCGAGCGGCATGTCGCCGATCTCGTCCAGGAACAGGGTGCCGCCGTCGGCCTGGAGCAGCTTGCCGCGCATGCCGTCCCGCCGCGCCCCGGTGAAGGCGCCCTCGGCGTAGCCGAACAGCTCGCTCTCGATCAGGCTTTCCGGCAGTGCCGCGCAGTTGATCCCGACGAACGGCCGGGCGGCGCGGGCGCTGGCATCATGGATCGCGCGGGCGAACGCCTCCTTACCGGTGCCGGTCTCGCCGCCCATCAGGATCGGCAGGTCGCAGTCTACGAAGCGGCGGATGCGGCGGACATGGGCCTGCATCTGGGGGTCGCCTCCGGCCAGTTCGTCGAGCGGCAAGTGCCGGGTCGGGCGTGCCGGGGCCGAAGACCTGGCGGGAGCGCGGCGCGACGGCAGCCGCTGTGCCGCCAGGGGCGGCCGGAGGCTGATCGCCCAGCGCCGCTCCGTGCCCGACTGGCGGACCAGGGCGGTCCCCGCAGCCAGCCGGTCCAGCGACGTCTCGAGCACGGCGTCGAGCCGGACGCCGATCAGGTCCCTTCCGGCGAACAGCTTGCGCGCGCCGCCGTTGATGCCGACGACGGTGCCCGCAGGATCGACCGCGATCATGGCGTCCGTCTCGATCCCCGCCATTTCCGGCGAGCGGGCGAGGGCGAGCACGCAGTTCTCCCGCGTCCGGGCCAGGAACCAGGTGTCCTCGATCTGGCGCGCGGCGGACATGACGAAGCCGTGAACCAGCGACTGGAACTGTCCGCCCGCCGGCGCGGTCAGCGACGAGACGTCGAGGGCGGCCAGGAGTTCCCCGACCGGACCCAGGATCGGTGCCACGGAGCAGGTCAGCCCGGTGTGCCGGACCGCGAAATGGTCGAAGCGGTGGACCAGGACCGGCTGGCCTGACGCGAGGCAGGTGCCGACCCCGTTGGTGCCTTCGCAATCCTCCGCCCAGACGGCGCCGCGTTCCAGCCCGGCCCGTGCCATGCGTCCCTCGATCGGCAGGCTGCCGAACCGCTCGATCGTGACGCCGTCCCGATCCGCCAGCAGGACGACGTAGCCGGACGCCGCGAGTTGGGCATGGAGGCCGAGCAGGCTTTCCCGGGCGAAGCCCAGGAACTCCCCGACCGGCTCGACATGGTCGCGCAACTCGGGCGGGGTCAGGACATTGGGGGCGTTGACGGTGGCCGGGTCGAGCCGGTGCTTCAGCACGCAGCGCTTCCAGGAATCGGCGATGATGCCGTGGGGCGGCGGGCTGGTCGGCGCGGGGGCTCCGTCAACCCAAGCCATGATGCGGTCGATATGGTCGCTCGCGGTTGATCCGGGCGCGATCATCTTCCCCCCAATCCGTGACGCCGGTTTTCCGGCATTCTCGTCTTCGGGTCAGGCTACCTCAATAAATAAACTGGGGCTAGAGCACGAACGGAGTTTGGAGGCAATGCTCGTAAAAGTCCATTCTTCCGCACTGCAATATAAGACGTCTCTACTTGTGACGAATGCTATGTGACACGTGTAACGGTATGAGACGCCGAGCCCGCCTGGAACCTTGAGTTTTCCCGCCGGACATGATTGGCACGCCCATTGCTGATCCATTCCACGCATCAATCGATGTGACGGTCCGACGTCTCCTCCTCACGGTGCGGTGCAACCTGCGCCGCACCGATTTCCCGGATGAGGGCCGACCGCCCGAAAAAAGATACAGGGGAAACTGCCACGTGGATCATCAGGAGCCTGAAGTCGACACCGAGCGCCGGACCATCCTGAAGGCGGCGCTGTGCGCCGGAGTGGCGCTCCACCTGGCGCCGATTGGCGGATCGACGGACGCCATGGCCCAGGGGGACCCGCGCAAATCGAGGCCCCAGCCGGGAGACCGCCTGGTCTTCGCCTCAGGCGACCGCAAGGGCGAGCCGATCGGCGACAAGGACATCCAGCAGGGCCGGCAGCAGGTCATGGCCTATGGCCAGGACCCCGGGTCGGAGACGGTCCGCGACGGCTCCCGGCTCAACAAGGTGATGCTGATCCGGCTGGATCCCGCCGACCTGGACGAGGAGACACGGAAGCACGCCGCCGACGGCATCGTCGCCTTCTCCGCCGTCTGCAGCCATGCCGGCTGCGACGTCTCCGGCTGGCACGGGGAAGAGAAGATCCTTGAGTGCCCCTGCCACCATTCCAAGTTCGACCCGCGCGCCGGCGGCAAGGTGGTCGGCGGCCCCGCACCCCGCCGCCTGGCGCTGCTGCCGCTGGAGAACGGTCCCGAGGGGCTGGTCGTGGCGGCGGCTTTCATCGGCAAGGTGGGCGCCGCGACGTCGGCCTGAGGACAAGCGACGCCAAAGAAAAACAACCGCTGGGAGGAAAGCATGGACAAGAGGATGTTGGCGAGAGGCATCGCCGCGGTGGCGTTGATGGCGGCCCCGGTGACGGCGCCGGCCGCAGGGCCGCTGGACAGTTACGCCCCGGTCACCCAGGAGCGGCTGGAGAAGCCGGAGGATGCCAACTGGCTGCAGTACCGCCGGACCTACGACAGCTGGGGCTACAGCCCGCTCTCGCAGGTGAACGCCGGCAACGTCAAGGACATGGTGCCGGTCTGGAGCTTCTCGACCGGGGTGAACGAGGGCCACCAGTCGCCGCCGGTGGTCAACAACGGCGTGATGTTCATCACCACGCCCCAGGCGCAGGTGATCGCGCTGGACGCCAAGACCGGCGACCTGCTGTGGCGCTACAAGCGCGAACTGCCGGAGGACCTGACCCAGCTCCACCCGACCAACCGGGGCGTGGCGCTGCTGGGCGACAAGGTCTATGTCGGCACCGTGGACGCCTTCATCGTGGCGCTGGACGCCAAGACCGGCAAGGTGGTGTGGGAGCAGCCGGTCGAGGACTACCAGGCGGGCTACTACATCACCATGGCGCCGCTTGCCGCCAAGGGGAAGGTGATGGTCGGCATGTCCGGCGGCGAGTTCGGCATCCGGGGCTTCCTGGCGGCCTATGACGCGGAGACGGGCGAGCCCGCCTGGAAGACCAGTACCATCCCGGGACCGGGCGAGCCGGGACACGAGACATGGGCCGGCGAGACCTGGAAGACCGGCGGCGCCCCGGTCTGGATCACCGGCAGCTACGACCCGGCCACCGGCCTGTCCTATTGGGGGACCGGCAACGCGGCGCCCTGGATGGCCGACCAGCGGGCGGGCGACAACAAGTGGGCGAACTCCGTCGTCGCGATCGACGTGGAGACCGGCAAGATGAAGTCGGCGCACCAGTACCACTGGAACGAGGCGTGGGACTGGGACGAGGTGGCGGCCCCGATCCTGGTGGACGTCCAGCGCGATGGCCGGACCTACAAGAGCCTCGTCCATGCCGGCCGCAACGGATACCTCTGGACGCTGGAGCGGTCGGGGGACGAGATCAAGTTCATCGACGCCAAGCCCTTCGTCCGTCAGAACGTGTTCAAGAGCCTCGATCCCAAGACGGGGCGGCCGACCTATGACGAGACCAAGGTCCCGGGCACCGGCAAGCGGGCGGATTTCTGCCCGTCGCTGTGGGGCGGCAAGGACTGGCCGCCGGTCGCCTACAACCCGCAGACCCGGCTGATGTACATCCCGGCCAACGAGAACCTGTGCGGTTACCTGGAAGGCAGGCAGACCGAGTACGAGCCCGGCCAGCTCTATATCGGCGTCGCCATCTCCGACATCGGCATGACCGTCCATCCCGGAGCCGACCATATCGGCGAACTCCAGGCCTGGAACCTGGACACCGGGGAGAAGGTCTGGACCCAGAAGTTCGAGAAGTCCCAGAACTGGGGGCCGGTGCTGACGACCGGCGGCGGCCTGGTCTTCATGGGCGGCACCAACGACCGATACTTCCGGGCGTTCGACGCCAAGACCGGCGACAAGCTGTGGGAGACGCGGACCAACTCCGGCGTGACGGGCGTACCGGTATCCTACGAGGTGGACGGGGTCCAGTACGTCGCCGTCCAGTCCGGCTGGGGCGTCGATGCCCAGCGCAAGCAGGAGAAGCTGGCCCAGCTCGGCTACGCGACGCTGGACGTTCCCCAGGGCGGCGTCGTCTGGGTCTATGCGCTCCGCAAGTAGATCCGGAAGATGCTTCGGCTCAGATCGGTGCCGGGAGATCCGCCGTCGCGCTGGTCGGCCGAGATCGTGGCGGGCTGCGGGGAATTCCGCAGCCTGCTGCTCGGGACAGGGCGGGACCGCCGGTACATCATCGACTTCTGCGTCGTCGCGGACCGGCCGATGTTGTTGATCAGCCTGACGGACGGGACGCCGGAGGCCGCGGTCTATATCGATGCCGGCCGCGTGATCCTGGAGGACCGGTGCCGTCAGGCGGCGGTGGTGGAGGGCGGCTTGCTGCGGGCGGAAGGCGAATAGGGGTGCTTCGCCGCTTCGGAGGGGGCCTGTCCCGCAACAAGCGGCTTGACGTGGGCTGCGGATGTGCCAACCTTCGTGGCATCTGCAAACAACGGAAAGGAGGTGATCCAATGTCTCATGGAGCGAAGCCGGTCATTGCCGCGCTGTTCGGCATCTGGGCTCTTCTGACGGCTGGGGTCGCCAGTGCCTGCCCTTCGCACACGACCCACTCCGCTCAGGCTCCGGCCAGCGACTCCGTCGCCGACCAGGGCAAGAAAGTGCAGAGCGAGACACGCGGCTGACGACAGGCTGCACCATGGTAAGGAGCGGGCCGCCCCACGCCGGGGCGGCCCGTTTTCTTTATGGACCGCCCGCGTGCGTCGGGACCGTTTCTCCCCGACCTTCGTAAGGTGGAACTCCGACCTCAAGGCGGCGGTTCGCCCGCATCCGGGCTTCGGCCCGACACCAGCCTGATGACGGCGTTCCCGGCGCTCTTCATGGCGGACACGACCGGCCAGAAGCACCAGGCTTGCAGGAGGGTCGCGGCGGCACCGGTCAGGGCCGCGAGGATCATTCCGATGGTGGTGACGCCGGCCATTTCGCCCAGGGCGCCGTCCGAGATCCCGATGGCGGCGGCGAGCGCCAGGTAGCGGGGATAGCGGCTGAGGCACAGGGCCAGGACGAAGATGGCGGCCGCGGTCAAGGGGCTGGCCGCCGAGACGGCGAAGACGCCGATCAGCTCGATCAAGGGTGCCAGAGCGTCACGGTGGTCCATCATCCGTACCTCCCGGAACGGCATGATAAACCCTTGCGGGGCGGTGCTGGAAGAGGGTGGGGCGCCGTCGGCTCCGGAAGAGCGGCGGCGCCCCTTACTTTCGGATCACCAGGCCAGCAGGGTGAACGGCCGGACATGGGCCTGGGCCATGATCGGCAGCCCGACCAGGACCGCCGGCGCCGGGCCGAGGAAGGACACGCAGCGCAGGATGTCCCCTCGGTGCCCGTGCCGGCGGGGCGCTGTCCAACGGGCCGCACAGTCGGCTGAGCTCGTGCGGCGCAAACAGATCCGCAGGCACGGGCTTTCGGAAGCCCGGATTCAGTTGTCTGCCACCAGTTGTTGCTTGAACCTCTGCCAGTTTGCGACGTAGCGATCGGCGCCCTTGCGCATCTCGGCGATCTGCTCCTCGGTGAGTTGCCGAATCACCTTGCCGGGAGAACCGACCACCATCGAATTGTCAGGGATCTCCTTGCCTTCGGTGACGAGGCTGTTGGCTCCGATCAGGCAGTTCCTGCCGATCTTCGCGCCGTTCAGGACGATGCTGCCGATCCCGACCAGGGAACCGTCGCCGATCGTGCAGCCGTGCAGCATGACCATATGGCCGATCGTGACGTCCGAGCCGATGTCCATCGGGAAGCCGGGATCGGTGTGCAGCACGCAGCCGTCCTGGATGTTGGAGTTCTCGCCGATCGTGATCGGCTCGTTGTCGCCGCGGATCACCGCGTTCCACCAGACGCTGGCGTTGCGCTTCATGATCACGTTGCCGATGACGGTGGCGTTGGGCGCGATCCACCAGGCATCGCCTTCGGTCTGAACCCGGACATCCCCCAAAGCGTACTTCATGGTCTGGTCTCCCTTGCTGAGGCTGGCTATCCATTGACCCCTACGGCCTGGGAAAACAAGGTTCAGTCGGCATGATTGCAAATTTGGGCGGGTGGGGCGTGATGATGCGGGCGGCGGTCGTCCTGGCGGCCGCCGCGGGCATCGCCCTGTCGGACCATCTGGCCGACGCGGTCGGGGACGTGACCGATGCGGCGGTGGGCGCGAGGCACACCGACCTGTTCGTTTCCGGCGGGCTTACCCATCGCGCGGGCCGTGAGATCGTCGCCTTCATCGAGGCGCACCGCGGGGAGCCTGTCCGTTTGGTGCTGGACAGCCCAGGCGGCTACGCCGGTGCCGCCGATCGAGTGCGCGAAGCGGTGCGGGAGCATGGCGCGGTCGGGACGGTGGTCGCCGGCTATACCCAGTGCGCCTCGGCCTGCACCGCCATCTTCGCGGCGGGACGCAGCCGGGCGGCCGGCGAGAACGCCCGGTTCGTCTTCCACGCTCCCCGCTTGGCGATCGGACCGGTCTCCATGCCCGACCCGTTCGGCGGAGACCCGGCCCGGTATGCCGTGCCGGAAGACCCGGGCGGCCGCATCGGCGCGGCGCTCCAGGCTTTCCTGGAACGCGGGGATGCCATGGATGACGGAGAGGCTGGGGCGTCCGCCCTTGATCTGGCCCGGATCGTGCCGGGCTGGATCACCGAACTGCTGCCGTCCGACGCGGCGATCTGACCGGATTCTTCGGAAGGCACGTGTCTGCGTTGAACGGGTTTCGCTTGTGTTTGTTGAACCTGTGATCAATTCACAGGGGGAAAAATGTCGATCATCGCTTGGATCATTCTGGGACTCATCGCAGGCTGGATCGCCAGCAAGATCATGCACGGCTCCGGGTCCGGCCTCGTCACCAACCTGGTTCTCGGCATCGTCGGAGCCTTCGTCGGCGGCATCCTGTTCAGCGCGGTAGGCGGGACCGGGGTCACGGGCTTCAACATCTGGAGCCTGATCGTCGCCGTGGTCGGGGCCGTCGTCGTGCTCTGGATCTATAACGCCGTCGCGGGCCGGCGCAGGGTCTGAGGGGCAACGGAGGCGATCGGACCGCAGGCCGGGTCCTGTCCGAAAGGCGGGACCCGGCGCTCCCGGATGGCAACCTCGACTCCGATATACAACCTTTAGTTATAAGCCGTTGCGGCGTTCTGTCAGAATGCTTCCGGCGTATCGATGTTGCGTAGCAGCAAAAGATATCGCACGATGGAGGCAATGCAATTCTGCTGGAGCGGATCAAGCGATGGTTGCCACCAAGAATCCTCCAAGGCGGACCGGCAGTCAGACTGCCAGATCCGATGCCAAGCCTGCCACCCCGGCCCGGAAGACCGCCGTGCGATCCCGCGCGAAAAGTGCTGCGAACGCGCCCGACGTGGTGACGGACCCGGTGGAAACCGCTTCGCACACCGCGGCCGAGCCCGAAGCGGCGGTCGCCGAAGCCGCTCCGGTAGTGGAAGCGGCACCGGTCGAACCGGCTCCCGAGGCCGCCCCTCCCGCGACCGAGGCTGACGTTCCGGAACCCGGGACCGCCGCTTCCGAGGCCGAGGCGACGGCGGCGATGGCCAAGGAACTGGGCGTGAACCAGGACGTTGACAGGCTGGCGAGCCTCGCCGAGCAGGTCGTCCACGAAGCCGAGGCGATGGCAGGAGATGCCGCGCACAATTTCCAGGCCGCGATGAAGGCGGCGACCTCCGGCGGGGGCGTGGTGCCGACGCTCGGCGGCGTCAACGCCTATCTGCGCCAGTCGATGGAGATCAACGCCCGGTTCATGGAGGAGTTCTCCAAGGTGCGGTCGCCGGTTGATCTCGTGGCGCTCCAGATGCAGTTCCTGGAGGAGCACCGAGCCGCCATGCTGGACTTCGCCCGCCAATGGGTGCCGAAGACGCTCGACTCCTGAAACGTGCCTGCGACACCTGTCGCAAGCCTGTAGCAACAGGCGTCGCACCGGCGCCTGGGTTCCAGCCGAAAGCCCTTTCCGGCCAATAACTTGGCCCTATGGCACGGCGGTTGCTCTTCCCTCGCCATGGACCCGGTTCACAAGGGTCCGCACCCGAGGGAGGAGCAGACATGCAGCTCAATCGCGAAGAGCTACTCCAGAGCTATCGCAAGATGTGCACGATCCGCGAGTTCGAGGAGCGTGTGCATACCGAGTTTTCCGAAGGCGGCATCCCCGGCTTCGTCCATCTCTATGCCGGCGAGGAGGCTTCCGCCGTCGGCGTGTGCATGCACCTGGACGACCGCGACAACATCGCCAGCACTCACCGCGGCCACGGCCACTGCATCGCCAAGGGCTGCGACGTCGTCGCCATGATGAAGGAGATCTTCGGCCGGGGCGACGGGCTGTGCGGCGGCAAGGGCGGCTCCATGCATATCGCCGACCTGTCGCGCGGCATGATGGGCGCCAACGGCATCGTCGGCGGCGGCCCGCCGCTGGTCTGCGGCGCGGCCCTGACCGCGAAGACCCTGAAGACCGGCGGCGTCGCCGTGGCCTTCGTCGGCGACGGCGCGTCCAACCAGGGCACCACGCTGGAAAGCTACAACCTCGCCAAGGTCTGGAACCTGCCGGTCATCTTCGTGGTGGAGGACAACGGCTATGCCGAGGCGACCGCCAGCGTCTGGTCGGTGGCCGGCAGCCAGTCGAAGCGGGCGGCCGCTTTCGACATTCCCTCCTACGAACTGGATGGCAACGACTTCTTCGCGATCCACCAAGCCGCCGGCGAGGCGATCGGCCGGGCAAGGGACGGCGGCGGACCCAGCCTGCTGCATGTCAGGCTGACCCGCTATTACGGCCATTTCGAGGGCGACGCCATGACCTACCGCGCGCCCGGCGAGGTCGAGACGGCGCGGCGCGAGCGCGACCCGCTGAGGATCTTCCGCAAGCGCGTGACCGAGGCCGGGCTGCTGGAACCGACGCAGCTCGACGAGATCGAGGGCGAGGTGAAGTCCCTGATCGACCGGTCCGTGATGGAATCCAAGGCGGCCCCGCCGCCGGCGGCGGACCGGCTGCTGACCGACGTCTACGTCTCGTATTGAGGAGGCTGCCATCATGTCGAAGAAGTCATACCGCCAGGCCATCAACGAGGCGCTTGCCCAGGAGATGCGGCGCGACCCGACCGTCATCGTGATGGGAGAGGACAACGTGGGCGGCATGGGCGCTCCCGGCGAGGACGATGCCTGGGGCGGCGTGCTGGGCGTGACCAAGGGGCTGATGCCGGAGTTCGGACGCGACCGGGTGCTGGACACCCCGATCACCGAGAGCGCCTTCATCGGCGCCGCCGTGGGCGCCGCCGCGACCGGGCTGCGACCGGTGGCCGAGCTGATGTTCGTGGATTTCATGGGCGTCTGCTTCGACCAGATCTTCAACCAGGCGGCCAAGTTCCGCTACATGTTCGGCGGCAAGGCGGTCACGCCGGTCGTGATCCGGACCATGTACGGGGCCGGGTTCCGCGCCGCCAGCCAGCACAGCCAATGCCTTTATCCCGTCTTCACCCACATTCCGGGGCTGAAGGTCGTGGTGCCGTCTTCGGCCTACGAGGCGAAGGGGCTGCTGATCCAGTCGATCCGCGACAATGATCCGGTGATCTTCCTGGAGCACAAGGTCATGTACGACGAGATCGAGGAGGTGCCCGACGAGCCCTACACGATCCCGTTCGGCGAGGCGAACCTGACCCGCGAGGGAGACGACGTCACGATCGTCGCATTCGGCCGCATGGTCGGCTTCGCCAACAAGGCCGCCGACCTGCTGGAGAAGGAGGGCATCGCCTGCACGGTGATCGACCCGCGCACGACCTCCCCATTGGACGAGGACACCATCATCGAGGCGGTCGAGGATACCGGCCGCCTGGTGGTGGTGGACGAGGCCAGCCCGCGCTGCGGGATGGCGGCCGACGTCTCGGCGCTGGTCGCCCAGAACGCCTTCAAGGCGCTGAAGGCGCCGATCCGCATGGTGACCCCGCCGCACGTGCCGGTGCCCTTCGCGCCGGAACTGGAGGATGCCTACATCCCGTCGCCGGACCGGATCGCGGAGGCCGTCCGCCACGTCATGGCGTGACCGGAAGGTATGGAGCCGGCCGGCGGGATTCCGCGCCGGCCGGCGGTGTTTGCCTGCAATGAGGACTTCAGTCGATGACAAACGAGATCAAGGCCCTGGCCATGCCCAAATGGGGCCTGGCGATGACCGAGGGTGCCGTCACGGCGTGGCTGGCCGAGGAAGGCGCCACCGTCGGGGAGGGGGACGAGATCCTGGAGATCGAGACGACCAAGATCACCAACGTCTATGAATCCCCGATCGCCGGCACCCTGCGCCGCCGTACCGTCGAGGCCGGGCAGACGGTTCCGGTCGGAGCCCTGCTGGGGGTGGTCGCCGACCCGGCTGTGCCCGACGCCGACATCGATGCCTTCGTCGCGCGCTTCCAGGAGGAGTTCGCGGTGGAGGCCGCGGAAGCCGGCGAGGCGTCGGGGCCGGAGCCGCGGTTCGTCGAGGCCGGCGGGCGGCGGCTGCGGTACCTGATGATGGGCGAAGGTGCGGACGGGGCGGCGCCCCTGGTGCTGATCCACGGGTTCGGCGGCGACCTGAACAATTGGCAGTTCAACCAGCCGGCGCTGGCGGAGGACCGTCCCGTCTATGCGCTGGACCTGCCGGGGCACGGCGGGTCGGAGAAGAGCGGGGGCCGGGGCGGCGTGCCGGAACTGGCGGGCGTGGTGCGGGACTTCCTGAACGCGCTCGGCATCCAGCGGACGCACTTGGCCGGGCATTCCATGGGCGGCGCCGTGGCGCTGCACCTGGCGGCGGAGGAGCCTTCGCGGGTCGCCTCGGTCACCCTGGTCTGCTCCGCCGGCCTCGGCGAGGAGGTCAACCTGGACTATATCGAGGGCTTCATCGCCGCCGAGCGGCGAAAGGAGATGAAGTCGGTCCTCGAGATGCTGTTCGCCGACCCGTCGCTGGTCAGCCGCGACATGGTCGAGGAACTGCTGAAGTACAAGCGGCTGGACGGGGTCGGTGGCGCGCTCCGGTCGATCGCCGACGCGGCCTTCGCGGGCGGACGGCAGGCCCATGTCCTGGCCGGCAGGCTGGGGCAGGTGACGGCGCCGGTCCAGGCGGTGTGGGGAGCCGTGGACCGGATCATCCCGGCCCGGCACGCCGAGGCGGTCGGCGAGGCCCGGCGCCATGTCCTCGACGGGGCCGGTCACATGGTCCACATGGAGAAGGCCGGGGAGTTCAACCGGCTGATGTCCGACTTTATGACCACGGCGTAGCGGAGTCTGCCGATTCCGCTGGCGGCGGGCCGGTGCTACACTCGATTGATAACGGCGATCCAACGTCGGCATGATGGGAGGAAGGCAATGGTCCGTCTCCATGCGCCAGAGCGGGAGCACGTCGATCTCATACTGTCCAGCGTCACGGGAGCGGCGGCGGGTGCGAAGGTCGAGCCGCCCGACCTGATCCGGCGGTCCTGGGCGCGCTGCCTCAACAATCACCAGCTCGATCCGGCCCGGCCGGGGCGCCCGGTCGTCCTGACCCAGTCGGAGCTGGGCGGGTTCCGCGAGCCGATGGAGGAATTCATCGGCATCGCCACCGCCGAGCTGCGCCGCCTCTACGCGCAGGTCGCCGGGTCCGACTATGTCGTCATGCTGACCGATGCGAACGGCATCGCGGTCGATTACCTGGGCCATGCCAGCTTCGAGCAGGAGCTGAAGCAGGCCGGCCTCTATCTCGGCTCCATCTGGTCGGAGGCGCAGGAGGGCACCAACGGCGTCGGGACCTGCATCGCCACGCGCGAGCCGCTGACCGTCCACCGGCAGGAGCATTTCCGCACCCGGCACACCAGTCTCACCTGCACCGTGGCGCCGATCTTCGACCCCTCGGGCCAGATGCTGGGCGTGCTGGACGTCTCCAACATGACCGCCCCCGCGGACCGGCGCAGCCAGATGCTGGCGCTGGAACTGGTCAAGCGGTCCGCCCGGCTGATGGAGGACGGGTATTTCCTGGCGCGGTCGCGGCGGCACTGGGTGGTCGGACTCAGCGCCGGCCGCGAGCTGGCGGACCTGGTGATCGACGGGCTGCTGGCGGTGGACGGCGGGGGCACCATCCTGGGCGCCAACCAGACGGCGTTGCGGGCGGACTTCACGGGGGATGCCGAGCCGCTGCTGGGCAGGAGCGTCTACGAGTTGTTCGGCATCACCATGGAGGCGCTGATCGGGCGCCAGCGCACCGGCATTCCCCAGCCGCTGCGCTGTCTGGCGACCGGCGCCACCTGGTACGCGACGCTGCGCCCGCCGACCGGCCGCCTCCTGCGGGGATCGCCGGTGGGCGAGCGGCCGCGGCAGCAGGCTCCGGCCGGTCCGTCCAGGGGACGGGATCCGGGACCGCTCGACCTGGACCGGTTGGCCGGCAACGATCCGGGTATGGCGGGCAACGTCCAGCGCATCCGGCGGGTGCTGGACAAGGGGATCGGCATCATGATCCTTGGCGAGACCGGCACCGGAAAGGAGGCGGTCGCCCGGGCGATCCACCAGGCGAGCGCCCGCGCCGCCCGGCCGTTCGTCGGGATCAACTGCGCCGCGATCCCGGAAAGCCTGATCGAGAGCGAGCTGTTCGGCTATGTGGAGGGCGCCTTCACCGGCGCGCGGCGCGGCGGCGTGCGCGGCAAGGTCCAGCTGGCGGACGGCGGCACGCTGTTCCTGGACGAGATCGGCGACATGCCGCTTGGGGCTCAGACCCGGCTGCTGCGGGTGCTGGCCGAGCGGGAGATCCTGCCGCTGGGCCATGACCGGCCGATCTCGGTGGATCTCAGCGTCATCTGCGCGACCCACCAGGATCTGGAGCGGCTGGTCGCCGACGGGCGGTTCCGGGAGGACCTGTATTACAGGCTGAACGGGCTGTCGCTGACACTTCGGTCGCTGCGCGAGCGGTCCGACAAGGCCGACCTGATCCGCGCGCTGGCGGCGCCGGCCCGCATCGATCCGCCGGCGCTGTCGGCCCTGCTGGCCTGCCGGTGGCCGGGCAATATCCGCCAGCTCCAGAACGTGATGCGGGTGGCCTCCGCCCTGTCGGAGGGCGGGGTGATCCGGCTTGACGACCTTCCCGCGGAGGTGACCAGGCCCGCGGCGGCACCGACGCCGCCGGACCCGCTGCCGTCCGGCGAGGCCGGTATCCTGCTGTCGGTGCTGCGCCGGCACCAGTGGTGCGTGACCCGCGCCGCCGACGAGCTGCATATCAGCCGCTCGACCCTGCACCGGAAGATCAATCGCTACGGACTGGTCTCCCCGGCGCGGCTCGAGGGGTAGGGACCGGTGCGGAGGGGCGGCGTCCCTTATGCCACGTCGAACAGGCCGCCCTGCGGAGCCGCCGCGTCGTCGGAAGCGTTGGGGTCGCCGGGCGCGGTTTCCCAGCCCAGGCCGGGCAGGGCGATGATGCGGTTGCCGGCGCCGTCGTTCCGGCTGACCACGAAGCCGCGCTGGTCCATGTAGGTCAGCAGGCGGCGGGCGCGGCCGGGCGACCGGCTGCCGACCGCGCGGGCCAGTTCGGCGTCGGACGGGCAGGGGGCGCGCTCGATCGCGGCGCGGGCGATCAGCAGGAAGACGCCCTGGATGTCTTCCGGCAGGTCGGCGGCTATGGCGGACGCCTGCTCCCACTCGGGACCGTCGGCGGTCTGCTCGCCGACGCCGGCCCGGGCGGCGGACAGGCGCCGCTTGAAGGCGGCGAGGTCCAGGGGTGCGCCGGGGACCTTGTGGATCCGGCAGCGGACCAGGAAGTCCTGGTACAGCACCGCGACCGAGCGGAAGGCCGCTTCCGGGTCGGCCAGGATCTTGCGCAGGATGTCGTCCAGAACAGGCTCGCGGTCGATCTCCGGCCCCTGCTCCTCCGCCTCCTCGGGCGGCGGCGTCAGGACGGGCCGCGACTGGGCGAGCTGGAACAGGATGTCCATGTTGGGGGCGGCAGCCGGGGCCGGCCGGCGGGTGACCGGGCGGGGTGGCGGCTCGGGCTCCCCGGGCTGGAGGATCAGGTCCCGGGCATCCTCCGGCGCGGTCGAGGGCAGCGGCGTCAGCTTGGGGCTGCCGGTCCTTCCGGTGGTCTCGACCGTGCCGATCCGGAGCGGCAGCGGGCGCCGGGACAGGGCCGGCCCCAGGGCTATGAAATGGCCCCGCTCCAGGTCGCGGAACATCTCGGCCTGCCGGCGCTCCATGCCGAGCAGGTCGGCGGCGCGGGCCATGTCGATGTCCAGGAAGGTGCGGCCCATCAGGAAGTTGGAGGCTTCCGCCGCGACGTTCTTGGCAAGCTTCGCCAGCCGCTGGGTCGCGATGACTCCGGCCAGCCCGCGCTTGCGACCGCGGCACATCAGGTTGGTCATGGCGCCCAGCGACACCTTGCGCGCCTCGTCCGCGACTTCGCCGGCGGCGGCGGGGGCGAACATCTGGGCCTCGTCCACCACGACCAGCATCGGGTACCAGAAATCCCGGTCGGCATCGAACAGCCCGCCCAGGAACGCCGCGGCGTGGCGCATCTGAAGCTCGACGTCGAGACCTTCCAGGTTGACCACGACCGACACGCGATGCTCGCGCACCCGCGCCGCGATCCGCTGGAGCTGCCCTTCGGAATGGGCCGAGGCGTCGACCACCACATGGCCGAACCGCTCGGCCAGGGTCACGAAATCCCCTTCGGGGTCGAGGATCGCCTGCTGGACCCAGGCGGCGCTCTGTTCGACCAGGCGGCGCAGGAGGTGCGACTTGCCGGACCCGGAGTTGCCCTGGACCAGCAGCCTGGTCGCCAGCAGTTCCTCCAGATTCAGCGTCGCCGGCGAGCCTCCCTGCGTCGAACCCATGTCGATGCTGACATTCATTAAACCCGAACCTCTCCGCTACGCTGCGTCACCCGCCAGCCCTCCTATAGCGTAGAATCCCGCCGGCGCAAAACGGTGCGCGGCTTTCGGGGGCGCAAGTAAATTCGTAAACAAACTTAAAGCATGATCGGAGCCAAGGCCGCCGGTGCGGCATTTTAATACGTCTCCAGGATGCCGCTGCCTTCGGAAAGGCAGCGCTGTATAGTGTAGGGATATTGTTCTTCGGGGCCAACGATGGCGAGCGACCATACCATTGATGCTGATCTGGTTGCTGAACTACTGCCCTTCTTTATCGACGACGTCATCGAAAGGTTGGGCACCGTCGAGGAGATGGTGGTCCGTTTCTCCAGGGAGACGGAGGTAAAGCCGGACTCGTTCGAACTGTTGCGGCATGTCCACAGCATCAAGGGTGCCGCCGCCAGCTTCGGCTTTCCTACCATCGCACTGATCGCCCACCACCTCGAAGACTACATCATCGCGACCGGCAATTTCCGGGAGTCGGCGGTCGAGGGCATCCTGGAGCATGTCCAGGCGATCGCGCGCATCGTCGAGTCCCGGCGCGATCCCGGGAGCGATGAGGGACGGCGGGTCCTGAAGTCGCTGCCGGACTTCCATCCCTCGCCGGCGCTGCGCCGCACGGCCGCCCAGAAGACCGTCCTGTTCATCGGCCCGCGCAACATCCAGCTCCGCCTGATGGAACCGGAGATCAGGGCGACCGGCTTCCGCCTGGTGGCGCTGTCCAATTCGTTCCAGGGCATCGAAAGCGCCATCCGGACCCGTCCCGACCTGATCCTGATCAGCAACATCATCGATATCCTGGACGGCGTCGACGTCGCCCGCATGATCCGCGTCTGCGAGATGACCCAGTCGATCCCCCTGATCGTGGTCGCTTCCAAGCTGGACGCCGAACCGGTCGGCGCCCGGTTGAGGCGCCAGGGCGGCGGCATCCTGGTGGTCCGCAAGGGGGAGGATTTCGCGGCCGATTTCGCCAAGGCCCTCGTGGCGCTCGACGTGGTCTGACTGTAAGTTCGTCCCGACCAGACCGGCTTACAGACCGCATTCCAGGGGAAACGCATGACCGACCGCTTGATCGTCGAACGGCAGGGACCGATCGGCTGGATCACCTTTTCGAATCCGGAACGCCACAACGCCCTGAAGGTCGAGATGTGGCAGGCCCTGCCGGACGCGCTGGCCCGGTTCGAGGCCGACGACGAGGTCAAGGTGATCGTGCTGCGCGGTGCGGGCGAGAAGGCCTTCATCTCCGGCGCCGACATCTCCGAGTTCGAGGAGATGCGCTCCTCGGAAGAGGCCGTGCTGGCTTACGAGGATCTGGCCGAGGGGGCGATGCGGGCGCTCCAGACGGTGGCGAAGCCGACCATCGCCATGATCCGGGGCTATTGCATCGGCGGCGGCCTGGGGGTGGCGATCAGCTGCGATCTCCGCATCGCGGCGGAAGGCTCGACCTTCTCCATTCCGGCCGGGCGGCTGGGGCTGGGCTACCGGTTCAGCGGGGTCAAGCGCCTGCACGACCTGGTCGGCCCGGCCTTCGCGAAGGAGATCTTCTTCACCGCCCGGCGCTTTCCGGCGGAGGAGGCGATGCGGATCGGCCTGATCAACCGGATGGTTCCGGCCGGGGAGTTGGACGGCGTCATTGCGGAGACCTGCGCCACCATCGCCGACAATGCGCCGCTCACCGTGCGCTCGGTCAAGCTGATGGTCGAGGAACTGGGAAAGCCCGAGGGGGAGCCCGACCACGGGATGTGCGAGCGGCTGGTGCGCGGCTGCTTCGCCAGCGAGGACTATGTCGAGGGCAGGCGCGCCTTCATGGAGAAGCGCAAGCCGGTGTTCCGCGGCCGGTAGAAGCCGCGGTACGCCGCCCGGCCGTTACGGCTGGGCAAGGCTGCCGAGGCAGCGGCCGAGGCTCCTCAGGTCGGACATGAACCCCTGGGCGAAGCCGGACAGGGACGCGTCGGGAGCCGCGCGGCCACCCGCCCCTTCGGCGCAGACGTCGCGGGGGGAGGCGGGTTCCTGGGCGACCTGCCGGCGCGGAGCCGGTTCGGACGGCTGGGGCTGCGGCGCCAGCCGGACGGGGGGCGCCACGACGGGGCGCTCGTCGATGGGGGCCGGCGCTGCGGACACCGCAGGCCGTTGCGGCGCCTGCTGCTGGGATGCCGCGCTCCGGGGCTGCGAGGGCTGCTGCGGATTCCGATCGGCCGGCTGCTCCCATTCGGGCGGAAGCGCGACCGCCGCGGGCGGCGGCGCGGGCTCGGCCGGCAGCCTTTCGGGTTCCGGCAACTGGATCGCCCGCGCCGCCGGCGGAGACGGCAGCCCGGCGGTCAGAGCCGATCGTCCGTCGCCGTCGAGCAGCTCGGCCGTGGTGCGGGGAGCCGCCGGCCACAGGGCGTTGGTCACGAAACCGGCGCCGAACGCCAGCAGGACCAGCAGCCCGGCGAAAGCCCACCGCAATCCCCGCCGGCCGGTACGCGCCGGTTCGGGGTCGGATTCGAGCAGATGCAGCGGGACGGGCCGGGAAGCGGGCCGCGCGGCAGCTTCCTCCGTCACCGGCCGGCTGCGGCGCCGCAGCTCGGCCGGGCGCGATGCCATAGCTGGCGGGGCCGCATTCCTGACCCGCGGCCGGGGCTCCGCGGGCGAAGCGGGCCGGGCGGCTGCGGGAGCGGGCGGCGGGATATCGGGAGGGGCTTCCGGGACGGGATCGGGCTCTGGCGCGGCCTGCCCGATGCTCCAGCGGGCGCTCGCGACCTGGCGGGCGGCACCCGCCAGGGCCGGCCGGTCGAACAGCCGGTCCAGCGCCGGGCTTCCGGTCAGCAGGACCTGCATGTAGAGGCCGTCGTCGGTGTCGCTCCCGGACAGTTCGAACAGGTCGGCTATCGTGCCGGCATCGAGCAGATGGGCATCGAGGACGACCAGCAGGCCGGAACCGGCGGCTTCGAGCCCGCGCTCCAGCGCGAGGGCCAGCCGTTCCAGGTCGTCGGAACCCCCGGCTCCCAGGTCGGCGGATACCTGTACGAGCAGGTCCTCCACGGTGGCGCCGCGGC
This sequence comes from Skermanella sp. TT6, assembly GCF_016653635.2. Classification (NCBI taxonomy): domain Bacteria; kingdom Pseudomonadati; phylum Pseudomonadota; class Alphaproteobacteria; order Rhodospirillales; family Azospirillaceae; genus Skermanella; species Skermanella cutis. The sequence continues at coordinate 2,988,220 of NZ_CP067420.1, read as the reverse complement.
GGGCGGTCGCCACCAGTCCCAGTCCGCAGGACGAGTCCATGTGGCCGGCCATGCGGCGCCCCAGGGTCCTGCCGGCATCCGGATGACCGTCGGACAGGACCATGACGCGCCGGCCCGCCATCACCGCCATCAGGACGGCATTGAACGCCGCTTCCCGTTCCTTGAGCGGATCGGGAGCGGGTTCCGGAGTCGGGGCGACGTTCTGGGGAATGATTCGTATGCCGCTCGTCATCGCTCGCTCGCCAGGGAGCGCTTCGGGTCGTGGGCTCGTCATCCGGCTTTATTACCCACCCGTCCGCCCGAACGGAATGACAAGGCCGTATTACCGCTATGGATCGGGTTAGCGGATGCCGGGCGACGGAAGGTTGAGCCGGTCGCGCGCCTCTGCGACGGAGCGGTCGCCCCGCAGGTCGAAGACCTGGAGGATCAGGTCGCTGACGTCGCGTTCCTCCGTGTCGGCGCACTCGGCGAAGACGCGGGCCAGCACCTCGATCTGGAAATCGCGGCGCCGGCTGGCCAGCATCGTCCGCGGCCAGCGCCGCGCGACGCCCAGGGCGATGCGGAACGGCTCCATCAGCCAGGCCTTCATGCCGGCTTGGTCGAACGCGGCCCTCAGTCCCGCGGGACGCTCGTCCATCACCATGACGGCAGCGGCCTCGCGCGTGACGCCGCAGCGGACGGCCATCCCGGTGATGAAGGCTTCCAGGTCGCCGGCGCACAACATGCGGAACAGCAGGTCGGTGGTCAGCTGGCGCTGCCAGTGCATCTGCTCAAGGAAACCCCGGAGATGCGCGCCGTCGGCCAGCATGGGCCGGATCATCATCATCATGGCTGCTTCCCGGCCGCGGGTGATGCAACGCTCGAGCACCATGTCGGGAATCTTGTGGCGCTTGGCGAGATCGCGCATCACGGCGGCCGAGACCCGGCCCAGAAGCTTCCAGGCGACGGGCGCCGGCAGCATCGGATGCTGGGCGACCATCGTCGCCACCGACTGGTGGTCGCCGTGCCGGTCCACGATGCGGCCGAACCCCTCCGGCGCGATCTCGGCGCCCGAATTGGCCAGTAGGCACGACACGACCGCCACGTCGCCGGCGTCGATCAGGGCGTCGGAGACCACGGTGGAGACGCGCGGGCGTCCGGCGATCGCCTCCATCTTCCGCTGGTCGCCCTTGCCGATCAGGGTGGTCAGGAACGCGTCCTCGAAACCGGCATGGTGGCTCAGCACCGGCGCCGCCACTTCCGCCACGTCCTCCGCCAGGCGGATCGCCAGGGATTCCGGCAGGCGGTCGTTGTTGCGGAACTGCCAGGCGACCGCTTGACGGACGGCGATCTCGGCATCCCGGGCGAAGTGCATCAGGATCTCGGTCGCCATCTCGGCGGCCGATCCGGAAAGCCCGCCCTGGCGGATATGTTCGGCCACCTTGCCGGCGGTATCGATGCGGTTGGCGACCGAGGGCTGATCCATCAGACGCGCGACGTCGGCCAACGACAGGTTGGTGGGCGGCGTGGAGGGCATGGCTGAATGCACGGTCGGTCCTTCGTCTGCTACTTTGGCGTCGAACCATAAGGATGACGATCCATAGTTGACGAAGGGTTGTCCGAGCGGGCACGGGTCTGTGACAAATATGGGTCCCGGGCTGCGCGCCCGAGGCCGACTTAAGTCAGCAGGTCGATGAACATCCGGGCCGACGTGATGCCCAGGAACAGGGCGAAGACGGCGCGGAGCGCGCGGGTCGGGATGGCGTGGGCCAGCCGGGCGCCCCAGGGAGCCGCGAGCATGGTGGCGGGGGCGAGGATCGCGAAGGCGACGAGGTTGACGTTGCCGAGCGAGAAGGGCGGCAGTTCCTCGTTCCCCCAGCCGCCGATGATCGCGCCGATCGTGCCGGGGAAGGCGATGATCAGGCCAATCGCGGAGGCGGTGCCGACGGCCCGGCGGATCGGGTAGCTGCATAGCACCAGGGTGGGCACCGTCAGGGTGCCGCCGCCGATCCCCATCATGGTGGAGATCAGGCCGATCAGGGTCCCGATACCGAAGCGGGGAATGCCGCCGGGCAGGTGGTCGGACAGCCGCAGGCTCTCCGGCGCGAAGGCCATGTGGAGCGCGACCACCGCGGCCGTCACGGCGAACACCGCGATCAGGACCTCGCCTTCGACCAGCCCGATCAGCACGGCGCCGATCAAGACGCCGAACGCGATCGCGGGTCCCCAGCTCTTCAGCAGGGCGACGTCGACGGCGTCCTTCCGGAGGTGGGCGCGCATCGACATGATGGATGTCGGGATGATGGTGGAGAGCGACGTGCCGACCGCCAGCTGCATCGCCACGTCGCTGTCGATGTCGAGCAGGTCCAGAAGATGGTAGAGCACGGGAACGATGATGATGCCGCCGCCGACGCCCAGCAGGCCGGCTAGGATCCCGCCGAACAGCCCGACGCCCAGCAGGACGGCAGCCATGACGGCGAGTTGGGTAAGCTCCGGGGTCACTTCGAGTCCATTACGGTGGGGCCTTCCTTGGAAGGGCTCCCTCCTCCCCGGAAGGAGGGAGCCCCCTTTGTCCTAACGCCCGATCGCGTAGGCCTGCATCAGGCGCGGCGTCGCCGCGGCCTTGATGATGCCTTGCTCCCGGGATGCCGCGCACAAACGGCCGATCGACCATTCGGGCATTACTTCCACGTTATGCCCGCGCCGCAGCAATTCCTCAATGGTCGAGGCGGGTAGATTCGCCTCCACCGAAAGGCTGCCCGGCCGGCTTGCGCGCGGATAGAAGGAGCCGGGGAAATGATCGGTGTGGAACAGCGGCTGGTCGATCGTCTCCTGCAGGTTCAGCCCGTAATGGACATGGCGCAGGAAGAAGATCGGCTGCCACTGGTCCTGCTGGTCGCCGCCCGGCGTGCCGAACGCCAGGTAGGGCTTTCCGTCCCGCAGCGCCATGGACGGGGTCAGCGTCGTGCGCGGGCGCTTGCCCGGCGCCAGGCTGGACGGCAGGCCTTCCTCCAGCCAGAACATCTGCGCCCGGCTGGTCAGGGCGAAACCCAGCTCCGGGATGATCGGGGAGCTTTGCAGCCAGCCGCCGCTGGGCGTCGCGGAGACCATGTTGCCCCAGCGGTCGATCACGTCGATATGGCAGGTGTCGCCCCGCCGCTCACCGCGCTGCTCGGACAGGTGCGCCATGGTCGGCTCGCCCGCGCCGGCGCCGCTGTCGCTCCCGGCATGGCCGGCGACGCTGGGAACCGCCCGGTCCGCCTGCGCCTCGAAGCCGGGGATCCGGCCCGGCCGCAGCTCCAGCGAGGCGGTGTCGCCGACCAGCTTGCGGCGTTCGTCGTTGTAGGCGTCGGACAGCAGGGTCTCGACCGGCACCTTGACGAAGTCCGGATCGCCGTAATAGGCCTCCCGGTCCGCGAAGGCGAGCTTCATGCACTCGATCACGGTATGGATGAAGTCGGGGCCGTTCGGGTCCATGCTGTCGAGGTCGAAGCCCTTGAGCAGCGCGATCTGCTGGAGGAAGACGGGACCCTGGCCCCAGGGACCGGTCTTGCAGACGGTGTAGTTGCGGTACTCGTAGGTCAGCGGGTCCTCGTAGGTCGCCTTCCAGCCGGCCATGTCCTGGCCGCTCAGCAACCCGCGGTGGCGACGACCGGAGACGTCCATCACCTCGTTCGTCCGGCAGAAGCGGTCGATCGCCTCGGCCACGAAGCCTTTGTAGAACTGGTCGCGGGCTGCCTGGATCCGGGATTCGCGGGTCGGGCCCTGCGCCTCGCGCACCAGCCGCTTGTATGTGGCGGCCAGGCGTTCGTTGCGGAACAGGGCGCCCGGCTTCGGCACCTCGCCGTTCGGCAGCCAGGTCGCGGCGGAAGTCGGCCAGTCCTCCCGGAACATGGCGCTGACCGTCTCGATGGACTGGGAGACGCGGGCCAGCATGGGATGCCCGGTCTCGGCATAGTAGATCGCCGGCTCCAGCACGTCGGCCAGCTCCATGGTGCCGTGGTCGCGCAGCATGGTCAGCCAGGCGTCGAACGCGCCGGGAACCACGGCGGCGAGCAGGCCGGTGCCGGGGATCAGCGACAGGCCCTGATCGCGATAGGCCTGGATCGTCGCGGCGCCCGGCGCGGTGCCCTGGCCGCAGATCACGCGGACCCGGTCCTCCGACGCGTTGTAGATCAGGATCGGCACCTCGCCGGCGGGCCCGTTCAGGTGCGGCTCGACGATCTGGAGGACGAAGCCGGTGGCCACGGCGGCGTCGAAGGCGTTGCCGCCCTTCTCCAGCACCGCCATGCCGGCGGCCGAGGCCAGCCAGTGGGTCGAGGTGACGGCGCCGAAGGTGCCGAGGATTTCCGGACGGGTGGTGAACATTATGAGCGATTCCCTCTGGTTTTCTCGTTCAGCGGCTGTCGCGCGGGTCCAGCGCGTCGCGCAGCCCGTCTCCCAGGATGTTGAAGCCGAAGACCACGACGAAGATCGCGAGGCCCGGCCAGATCGCCATCCAGGGTGCCTGGGTGATGAAGTTCTTGGCGGTGTTGAGCATGCTTCCCCAGCTCGGGTCGGGCGGCTGCTGGCCGAGGCCGAGGAAGGACAGGCTGGCTTCCGCGATGATCGCGGTGGCGATGGTCAGGGTGGACTGGACCAGCAGCGGCGGGAAGATGTTGGGCAGGATGTACCGGCCGATGATCCGCAGGTCGGAACAGCCGACCGCCCGGGCGCCCTGGACATAGTCCTCGGTCTTGACCGACAGCACCTGCCCGCGCGCCAGCCTGGCGAAGATCGGGGCGGCGGAGATGCCGATCGCGATCATGGCGTTGGTCAGGCTGGGTCCGAGGAAGGCCGCCAGCGCGATCGCCAGGATCAGGAACGGGCAGGCCAGCACCGCCTCCGTCACGCGGGAGATCACGGCGTCCAGCCAGCCGCCGTAATAGCCCGAGACGACGCCCAGCGGCACGCCGATCGCCAGGGCGATGACGACCGAGATGATGCCGGCCGAGAGCGAGGCCCGGCTGCCGTGGATCAGGCGGGACATCACGTCCCGGCCGACATCGTCGGTGCCCATCCAGTGGGCCGCGCTGGGCGCCTTGCGGACGGTCAGCCAGCTCGACACGTTGGGTTCGTAGGGGGCGATCAGCGGGGCCGCGATCGCCATCAGGACGAACAGCAGCACGATCAGGCCGCCGGCCAGCGCCGCCGGGTTGCGGCCCAGCTTGCGCCAGACGCGGGACCGGGACCTGGGCCGCGAGGGTGCCGCGGTCGCGACCGCGTTTGTGATGCTCATGGCGGTGCCCTCCCTCAGGCGCGGAGCCGCGGGTTCAGCAGGAAGTAAAGCATGTCGGCCAGCAGGTTCATCAGGATGAAGGCGGTGCCGGTGAACAGGACGACGCCCTGAACGACCGCGTAGTCCCGGTTGAACACCGCGTCCACGATCAGCTTGCCGAATCCGGGGATGGTGAAGATCTGCTCGGTCAGCACGGCGCCCGACAGCAGCTCGCCGAGTTGCAGCGTGCCCAGCGTGACGACGGGGATCAGCGCGTTGCGGAGCGCGTGGCGCAGCACCACGATCCGTTCCGAAAGTCCCTTGGCCCGGGCGGTGCGGACATAGTCGGCACGGAGCGACGAGAGCATCGCGCTGCGGGTGTGCCGCATCATGATCGCGGCGATGCCGGTGCCGAGCACGAAGGCCGGCATGATCATGGTCTGGATGTTGCGGAGCGGATCGTCCAGCGGGTTGGCGTAGCCCGATGCCGGCAGCAGGCCCCACTGCACCGAAACCAGCATGATCAGCATGATGCCGAGCCAGAAATTGGGGATGGAGATGCCGGACAGGGCCACCACGTTGGCGCCCATGTCCCAGGCGGTCCCCTTGCGGACGGCCGACACGATGCCGGCCGGGATGCCGATCGCCAGCGCGATGATCATCGCCATCACGGCGAGCTGGATGGTGACCGGCAGCTTGCTGAGGATCAGTTCGGTCACCGGCATGCGGCTGCGGATCGACTCGCCCATGTCGCCGGACAGGACGCCGGTAAGCCAGTACCAGTACTGGACCGGCACGGGTTCGTTCAGGTGGTACCGCTCGCGGATCGCCTCCAGCACCTCCGGGCTGCGCTCCTCCCCGGCGATGGCGAGCGCCGGGTCGCCGGGCAGGAGGAGCTGGAGCGAGAAGACGAGCATCGAGATCAGCAGCAGGGTCGGGATGCTGACGGCGAGGCGCCGCGCCATGTAAGCCAGCAAGGGACGTTCCTTTGCGTATCCTCGTCCCCGCCCCCCGGGTGGGGAGGCGGGGGAACATGGTCCAGGGGTGTCGCGGGGTTACTTCTTGAGCGAGACGCCTTCCAGGCGGATCATGCCGTCCGGGTGGGGCTTGAAGCCTTCCAGGGCGGCGGTCATGGCCCAGAACCAGTTCTGGTGGTACATGTAGATGCGCTGCCGGTCGGCCAGGTAGAGCTCCGCCGCCTTGGCGTACTCCGCCTTGCGCGCTTCGGCGTCGGTCGTGGTCCGCGCCGCGTTGAGGTGTTCGTCGACCTTCGGATTGCAGTACTTGCCGTCGTTCAGGCCGCCCTTGCACGAGACGAAGATGTGGATGTTGCCGTCGGGGTCGGCCCGGCCGCTCCAGCCGATCAGGAACGCCTCGAAGTCGCCGCGGGTCTGGCGGTCCAGGCCGGTCGCGAACTCGGTCGCGTTGACCGACACGTCGAACCCGGCTTCGCCGGCCAGCGCCTGGATCACCTCGGCGACGCGCAGGCTGTCCGGGGCGTTGGGTGTCATCAGCTCGACCTTGACCCTGCCGTGGCCTGCCTCCTCCAGCAGCTTCTTCGCCCGCTCCACGTCGCGTTCCGGAACCGGCACGCTCTTGGCATAGTACGGGTTGGTGGGAGCCACGGGCTGGTTGCCGACGGTGTGCTCGCCCTCGAAACCGACCTGGTTGACGATGGTGCGGTCGATCGCCAGCTCGAACGCCTCGCGCACCTTCGGGTCCTTGCCGAGCGGCTGCTCGGCGCGGGGGCCGTTTCCGACGTTCAGCGTGATTCCCTGGTAGCCGAGGCTCGTCGCCTGCTCCAGCCTGAGCGAGCTGTCGCCGCGCACGGTCGGCAGGTCCGCCGGCGCCGTCCGCTCGATGATGTCCAGCCCGCCGGACTGCAGGTTCGCGAGCCGGACCGTGGTGTCGGGGATCGGCAGGTAGCTCACCCGCTCCAGCGGATAGGCCGAGGCGTTCCAGTGCTGCGGGAACTTCTCCAGCACGATCCGGTCCTGGGCGACGCGCTCGACGAACTTGTAGGGGCCGGAGCAGACGGGGGCGCGGCTGAAATTCTCGCCGGCCTCGCGGGCCGCCTTGGGCGAGATCATCATGCCGGCGCGGTCGGACAGGGCCGCCAGCAGCGGCGCGAACGGCTCCGACAGGTTCAGGCGGACGGTGTAGGGATCGACCACGTCCACCGAGGTGACCGCCGCGATCTCGCTGCGCCGGGTCGAGCCGGGCAGGGTGAGCGAGCGCTCGATGTTGAACTTCACCGCCTCGGCGTTGAACGGCTCGCCGTCATGGAAGGTGACGCCCTGGCGCAGCTTCAGGGTCAGCGCCTTGTTGTCGGGCGACCAGGACCACTCCGTCGCGAGCTGGGGCACGAAATCCAGGTCGGGGCCGAGGTCCACCAGCTTGTCGCACAGGCTGGTGAAGACGATGCGTCCGACGAAGGACCGGGCCAGATCGGGATCGAGCAGGTCCGGGTCTTCCTGGAGGCCGACGCGCAGGGTCTGCGCGCCCGCTCCGGAGGCGGTGAGGGCGATGAAGCCCGCGGCCAGCAGGCCGGCTTGCCAGTTCTTCATGGTCATTGGTTTCGAAGCTCCCTGTTTTTCCTTGGTGTGCCGGGGCCTCACAGGGCCGGCGCGTCTTCCTGGAGCGCCCTGCGCTCCATGTAGAGGGCGCGGCGCCTGGCGTAGGCCTCGCTGATCGGGCGGGCCGCGGCGGCGGCGGGCCGGGGCAGGGCGTCGATTTCCCGCCAGAAATGGCAGGCGACGCCGTGGTCGTCGTCGTTGGCACCCATCACCGGCTCCTCGGTCCGGCAACGGTCCCGGACGTAGGGGCAGCGGGTGTGGAAGCGGCAGCCGCTGGGGGGATTGAGCGGGCTCGGCACGTCGCCTTCCAGCAATTGCCGGTCCGGCCGGGCCTCGGGATCGGGCAGCGGCACCGCCGACATCAGCGCCCGCGTATAGGGATGGCGTGGCGAGGAGAAGAGGGCCTGCGTGTCCGCCAATTCCACCATCTTGCCCAGATACATCACGCCGACCCGGTCGGACATGTGCCGGACCACGGCGAGGTCGTGGGAGATGATCACCAGCGTCAGCCCGAGCCGCTGCTTCAGGTCCTCCAGCAGGTTGATCACCTGCGCCTGGACGGACACGTCCAGGGCCGAGACCGGCTCGTCGCCGATCACCAGCTCCGGGCCGGCGGCCAGGGCGCGGGCGATGCCGATCCGTTGGCGCTGGCCGCCGCTGAACTCGTGCGGGTAGCGGTCGGCGTGCCGGGCGGTCAAGCCGACCAGTTCGAGCAGTTCGATCATCCGCTCGCGCCGCTGGGCGCGGGTGCCGAGCTTGTGGACCTGCATCGGCTCGGTCAGGATCTCCGCGACGGTCATGCGCGGGTTGAGCGACGCGAAGGGGTCCTGGAAGATCATCTGCATGCGGGCGCGGAGCGGGCGCATGCTGCGTTCCGGGATCGCCGCGATGTCCTGGCCATGGAAGCGGACGGTGCCGCCGGTCGGGTCGATCAGGCGCAGGACCAGCCGGGCCAGGGTGGACTTGCCGCAGCCGCTCTCGCCGACGATCGCCAGGGTCTCGCCCTTGCGGACGGTGAAGCTGACGCCGTCCACAGCCTTGACGGAGCGGCCGCTTCCGGGCAGCAGCGACTTGGAGGTCGCGAAGTGTTTGGTCAGGTTCTCGATCTCGAGAATGTTCTCGGCGGGTGCCGTCTGCATGGCGGTCTCCCTTCTCAAGTCTCGGGCGGCTCAGGCGGCGCGCTCTTCCAGCGGGGCTCTCCAGCAGGCGACGGCATGGCCGGGGGCAAGGTCGGCCAGCGGCGGCTCCTCGGTCCGGCATTTGTCCACCGCGAAGGGGCAGCGAGTGCTGAAGCGGCAGCCCTGCGGCATGTCGGCCGGGGCCGGCACCGAGCCGCGGATGGTCGGCAGCCGCCCGATGTCGGCATCCAGGCGGGGGATCGAGCTGAGAAGGCCCAGCGTGTAGGGGTGCTGGGGATCGGCGAACAGGTCGGCGACCGATGCCTGCTCGACGATCCGGCCGGCATACATCACCGCCACGTCGTCGCCGACCTCCGCCACCACGCCCAGGTCGTGGGTGATCAGGAGGACCGCGGTGCCCGTCTCGTCCTGGAGGGTGCGGATCAGGTCCAGGATCTGGGCCTGGATCGTGACGTCGAGCGCGGTGGTCGGCTCGTCCGCGATCAGAAGCCGGGGATCGTTGGCGAGCGCCATGGCGATCATCACCCGCTGGCGCATGCCGCCCGAGAGCTGGTGCGGATAGTCCTTCATGCGCTGCTCGGCCGCCGGGATGCGCACCCGCTTCAGCATTTCGACCGCGTGCCGCTCGGCTTCGGCCCGGCCGACGGGGCGGTGGCGCCGGATCCCCTCGACGATCTGGTCGCCGATGGTGAAGACCGGGTTGAGCGAGGTCATCGGCTCCTGGAAGATCATCGCCATCCGGTCGCCGCGCCGCTCGTTCAGCTCATGGCGGTTCAGCTTGAGCAGGTCGGTGCCGTCCAGCAGGATCTCGCCCCGGCCGACGACCGCGGTCGGGGCGAGGAGGCCCATGATGGACAGGGCGGTGACGCTCTTGCCGCAGCCGGACTCGCCGACCAGGCACAGGGTCCGTCCGCTCCGCGCCGTGAAGGACACGCCGTCCAGCACGTTGAAGCTGCCGTCGTCGGTGCGGAAGCCCACCTGGAGATCGCGAACCTCGGCGACCGGCGTTCCGGCGGCCTGCGCCGGGGCGGCCGGTGTATCGGCCAGTATGGTTTCGGCTCCTTGAAGAGCCATCAGCCCTCCTCCCCGGCCAGGCCGGATTCCAGAACGGTGTTGATGTGATGGGTGATCGCCGTCACCGCGGTCTCGGGATCGCGGGTCCGCAGTGCCTCGACCACGTCCCAGTGGCGCCGGGCGGAGATCAACAGCGGGCGGGTGCGGCCCGGTTCGGCCAGCGTCAGCCGATGCAGGTGGAGCAGGCAGCGGCTGAGGATCGCGTCGAGCGCCGGCATCCCGGCCCGGGCGAAGATCGCGAGGTGGAACTCGCAATCCAGTTCGGTCAGGGCATACTCGTCGCCGGCCTCGGCCACCCGTTCCATGTCTTCGACCACCCTGGACAGGCGCATGAGGAGGCTTTCGTCGGCCAGCGGTGCGGCCCGGCGGATGCCCTGCGTCTCCAAATGAAGGCGAAGGAACTGCATCTCCCGAGCCTCGGGCGGCCCGGTGACGGAAACCGTCGTCCCGCGGTAGCCGCTGCGGACCACGAGCCCGTCCTCCCGCAGGCGCATCAGCGCTTCGCGGACCGTGCCCTGGCTGCATCCGTATTCCCGGGCGACGGTTATCTCCAGCATGGGATCGCCGGGTTTCAGCCCGCCCTTGACGATCTGCCTTCGCAGGTCGTCATAGAGCACGCTGCCCTTGCGTGCCTTGCTGAACTGGACCGTTCCCGCCTCGCCGAGCCGCGCCATGCCGTCACCGTGAGTATCATTATCGATAACGATAATACGCAGATGGCGGAAACTTGCGCAAGCAGATTGTTAACGGAAACTTAATGATGAAGAATAGTGCGGTCTGCCAATGATTTGAACAGCGGCCTGCCTAACGGGGCGGCATCGCGAGCACGCCGGTGCAGGCGGCCGGCACCGGTGCGGGAGCCGGCCGGGACGGCGCGGCCCGGGGTTTGGCCGGCGCCTTGGCCGGCGGCGTCAGTCTGGCCAGCCAGTCCGCCAGTTCGGCTCCGCAGCCGTCCCCTTCGGGCGGCGCATCCTGGGAGACGCAGTCGGGCTGGTCGGCGGGGCAGTTCAGCCTGACATGGAAATGGGCGTCGTGCCCGTGCCACGGGCGGACCAGCCGAAGCCAGGACCGGTCGCTCCAGGGGCGCTCGCACAGCGCCTGCTTGATGGCGGGATTGACGAAGATGCGGGCGACCCGGGGATCCATCGCCGCGAACCGGACGAGGTCGGCCTGCTTGGCCGTGAAGCGCCGGGGATCGACCCGCCTCGCCGCGAAATCGACCATGCTGGGCAGGTCGAGGTTCTCGCGTCCGGAGCGGGGCAGGGGCGGCAGGTCGAGACGGAACCAGATATCGGCATCCAGGCCGATCTCGTGGCTGGCGTGGCCGAACGCCATCGGCCCGCCGCGCGGCTGGGACATGTCCCCGATCAAGGCTATGCCCAGCCCCGCTCCGGCGACGCGGCGCCCGAGGTTGAGCAGGTAGTCGACGGTTTCGGGATGGCCGAAATAGCGGTTCCGCGACAGGCGGACGACTTGGTGCCCCGGTCCCTCGGGCGGCAGGGAGCGGGCGCCGGCGATACACCCGTTCGTGTATGAACCGAAGATCCTGGGCGGTCCGGGCGCGGGCGCCGCGACCTTGCCCCAATCTCCCGATTTGCTTGGCTGGGCCTCGGCGGTAAGCCCCGAGCAGAGGGTGATTCCGACGGCAAGCAGGAGAGCCGAAAGCCTGGGCGTCATGGGGAGATCATCTTAAGGTTGGCTATGGCGTTCGGGAGTCTCCCCACGCGTCACCCAGGCGTGTAGCATCGTTTCTTTAATACACGGTTTCCCGATTCAATGAGGGCCGTAGACGCAGGGAGTAGTCGAATGCCGGACATAATGATCGACGTGCATGACCAGCAGATGCCGGCTTACCTGGCCGAGCCCGACAGCCGGCGCGCCGGCGGGGTCGTCCTGATACACGAGATTTTCGGGCTCAACCGATCGATGCGCGAGACGGCCGACCGGTTCGCGAAAGCCGGGTTCCTGACCGTCTGCCCCGACCTGACCTGGCGGCAGGGCAACCTGCCGGAGCTGGAGCCGGGAACCGACCAGGCGCTCGAGGAGGGCAGGCGCCGGATGGCCGAGCTGACCGACGAGCAGATGCTGGACGATGTCAGGGCCGCGGTACTCCACCTGCGGGAGATGGACCCCTGCAACGAGCGGGTCGCGACAGTGGGCTACTGCATGGGCGGGCGCATCGCCTACCTCATGGCATGCCGCGGTGATACGCAGGCCAACGTCGCCTATTACGGCACCCGGATCGAGAAGCACCTCGGCGAGGCGGTGAAGCTGACCCGCCCGTTCATGATGCACCTGGGCGCGGACGATCCCTTCATCCCGCCCGAAACGCGCAAGCGCCTGGTGGAGCGCCTGTGCCCCGTTGCGGGGGTCGCCATTCATACCTATCCTGGCGTCGGCCACGGCTTCGCCCGGCCCGGCACCGCCGGGGCGGCGGCGGAAGCGGGCAAGCTGGCGGACCAGCGCACCTTCGATTTCCTGGGCCTGTACCTGCGCTGATCGGGCCGGAGCACTGGACGGACGCGTCGGGCGCCTCAACATACTCGCAAACGGCTCCTGCCGAGCGGGGCGTAATCCGACTGGAGGCGGATCATGGAGAAAGCGACTTTCGGTGCCGGTTGCTTCTGGGGGGTGGAGGCGGCGTTCCGCCATGTGGACGGGGTGACCGACACGACCGTAGGCTATCTCGGCGGGACCCGGGACAACCCGACCTATGACGACGTCTGCACCGACCAGACCGGCCATGCGGAGGTCGTCCAGGTCGAGTACGAACCGGCGCGCGTATCCTATGCGCAGCTCCTGGACGTATTCTGGCAGATCCACGATCCGACCACCCTGAACTGCCAGGGGCCGGACGTCGGTACCCAGTACCGCTCCGCCATCTTCACCCATTCGCCGGAGCAGGAGGCGGAGGCCCGGGCATCGAAGGAGCGTGCCCAGGCTTCCGGCCGGTTCGTCCGGCCGATCGTGACGGAGATCACCCCGGCCTCCACCTTCTGGCGGGCGGAGGAGTATCACCAGCGCTACCTGGAACGCCGCGGCATGGCTTCCTGCCACATATGAGGGCTTGCCCGTGAGGCCGGGACGGCGGGGCAGGCTCATCCTGTTCAACAAGCCCTACGACGTGCTCTCGCAGTTCACCGACCGGGAGCAGGGTCGGGCGACCCTGGCCGACTACATCGGGATCCCCGGCGTCTACGTCGCGGGCCGCCTGGACCGCGACAGCGAGGGGCTGCTGGTCCTGACCGACGACGGCGCCCTGAACACGCGGATCGCCGATCCGCGCCACAAGCGGCCCAAGACCTACTGGGCCCAGGTCGAAGGCGTTCCGGACGAGGCGGCGCTCGAGGCGCTTCGCCGCGGCGTGACGCTGAAGGACGGGCCGACGCTGCCGGCCGGCGCGCGGCTGATCGGCGAGCCGGCGGACGTCTGGCCGCGCGACCCGCCGATCCGCTATCGCGCGAGCATCCCGACCTCCTGGATCGAGTTGACGCTCCGCGAGGGGCGCAACCGGCAGGTCCGCCGGATGACCGCGGCGGTCGGGTTTCCGACCCTTCGCCTGATCCGGCGCGCGGTGGGCGACTGGTCCGTCGAGGGTCTGGCTCCCGGCGAATGGCGTGAGATTTCCGTCACCTCCAGGCAGGGAAGCTGATAAAATCACCGGCAAATCCACACCACCGGCGGCCGGGGTATCTCCATGGCGATCGATCTTGCCCAGTTCAGGCTTCCGGAAGCCGTGAACATGCCGCGCATCGGAGCCACCCCCATCGTCGTGATCGGGTTGCTGTCGGCGTCGCTGTTCGGACTTTTCTATCTCGCGGCCCTGAACAATCCCGGCATCGTCCGCCCGCCCAAACCGGTCGCCGCCGCGCCGGAACGGCCGGTCGCTCAGCCGGTGCGCGAGGCGGCGACGCCCGTTCCCAGCGTCCCGGCACCCCCGGCGGCGCCGGCGCCGGAGCGTCCGAGGCCGGCGACCCGGGCGGAGCTGCGGGAGATCCAGACGCTGCTGAAGGCCGCCGGCTACGATCCCGGCCCGGCCGACGGGCTGATGGGGCCGAAGACCCACGGGGCGATCGCGGCGTTCAGGCGTGACCACGGGATCGCGGCCGGAGCGGAGCCTGATTCCGTCCTGCTGGAGGCGGTGCGGGCGGCACGGCGATAGATCACCGGAGGAGGGTGCGTTTCCCGCGTACCTTGGGCGGTGGGACGCCGCCCCTCCGCATGAACTATCGATCCGCCCGACGGGCCGCCAGATCGAGCCAGTTGCGCGCCAGTTCGCGGGCGAAGGCGGCGGCTTCCGGCAGATGCTCGGCCAGACCTGCTTCCATCTCCCGGGCGACCGCGTCGTAATCCTCGTCCGGGCCGGCTTCGGTGCGGAACATGGCGACCCAGTCGCGGACGATCTCCGGCGTGACTTCCGGGTGGAACTGGAGGCCGTACTGGGTATCGCCCAGCCGGAAAGCCTGGTTGGCGCAGTCCGGTCCGGTCGCCAGCAGGACGGCGCCGGGTGGCAGGTCGAAGGTGTCGTAGTGCCACTGCATGATGTGGCGCACAGGTCCCAGCGAACCCAGCACCGGGTCCTCGGCGCCGGCCTCGGTCCGGTGGACCGGGCAGAAGCCGCGTTCCACCTGGACATGCTTGTAGACCCGCTCGCCATGCGCCCGGGCCAGGAGTTGGGCGCCCAGGCAGACGCCCAGCAGCGGCCGGTCCGCCTCAGCGAAGCGGCGCATCAGGTCCATCAGGTCCGGCAGGTAGGGATTGGCCTGGTCGTCGCCTGCGAACTGCGGGCCGCCGAGCACCAGGGCGCCGTCGAATCCGTCGATACCGGCTGGCAGGGCTTCACCGTCCGGCGGGGTGACTGTGACGAGGTCGGCGCCGAATTCCGACAGGTATTCGCCGAGCAGTCCGGCGGGCGCGCGCCGGCTGTTCTGGACTACGAGGATACGCACGATGGCAGGGCTTCACATCTTGTCGAGTGGAAAGATCGGACGGCGGACCCGCTCGAAACGGAGCCGGCCATAGTCCGAGGTGGTCACGCCCTCGCCGGCGCATTCCACGATGTGCCGGGCGATGGGCTGGAAGCCCGCACGATAATGGATCCGCGACTTCAGCATGATGTATTTCTTCGCCGCCGGGTCGATGCCGAGGCTGAGCAGGCAGCCCAGGTCCCAAGGCTCGTGGTGGCGCTCGATCAGCACGATCTCGACCGCGCCGGTGTCGAGCACGACCGTGCGCCCCATGCCGACGCGCACTCCCGTGTACATCGGCCCCCGGATCGTGTACTCGCCGTCGGTGATGACCCGGACGGTGCCGGTGACGGTGAGCGGCTTCCCTTCCAAGCCTATGGCAGGCATCGGCAGCCTGCCGCCGATGTCGATCGTGACGCGCGTGCCGACCCCGGCCTCGACCAGCCGCGCGACCGAGGCCGGGTCGTGGATGGCGAAGGCGACGACGTCCTTCAAGCCCTGCCGCATGATCTCCGCAAGCACGGCGGTCACGTCCTGGGTGCCGCCCGATCCGCAATTGTCGGAATGGTCGAGCAGGAGCACCGGCCCGTCGGCGAGGGCGGCGGCCCGCGCGACCGAGCGGGCCAGCGGCTCGGCGTGGTAGACGAACTCCTCCCGGCGGCGCCAGGCTTCGTCCAGCAGGCCGTCTCGGATCGTCTGTGCGCCGGCCGGATCGCCCTCGGTCACCGTGACCACGCTGATCCCGGCGTCGCGGATATCCGCATGGGGGAAGCCGCCGAACACGCTGACCGCGAGGGCGCCGGCCTGTTCCAGGCGCCGTGCCTCCTGCACGAGGTCGCGCATGGGAGCCTCTGCCGTGCCCATGCGCATCACGTGCGGCAGCATCGGCCGGTTGCCCCAGGCCATGGCCGGCCGGCAAGTTCCCTTCAGGGCACCCAGCGCGATGCGTCCGACGCGATCCCCGGTCTCGTACATGTCGACGTGGGGATAGGTCTTGAACCCGGCGATGGCGGTCGCGTTGGATACGATCTTCTCGGAAAGATTGCCATGAAGGTCGAGCGCCACGCCGATCGGCACGTGGGGAGCGGCGGCGCGGACGCGGGCCAGAAGCTCGCCCTCGCCGTCCTCGAAGCTGCGGGTCACCATGGCGCCGTGCAGGTCGAGAAGCACGCAGTCGCAACCCCGGGAGACCTCCTCCAGGATCGAGTCGGTCAGCCGGGCATAGGCGTCGTCGCTGACCGGCCCGCTGGGCCAGGCCTCCGCGGCGACGGGGGTCGCGATGTCGGCGCCCTCCGCCTCGGCGAGGTCGATGAAGGCGCCCATCGGGGTGGCGGTCTTGCGGTAGGCGCGGAACGCGTCCGCTCCCCAGGCCGGCCCGCCGTTGCCGAACCGTTCCAGCGGCGTGGGCACGGGAGAAAAGGTGTTCGTTTCGTGCTTCAGCAGCGCGATGACGACACGCATCGGCCTCCCTCCCGTCTTATGGTTACCGCCCCGGCGGCGCTCAGGCTTCCTCGCGCCGCTCCAGTGTGGTCCGAACCTTGTGGGCGATCAAGGCGCCGATCCGCGCGTCGGCCGCGTTGCGGGTGTCGAGCTCGGGTTCGGAATCGCCCTCTTCCAGGTCGAGCAGCGCGCCTGCCAGGCGGCCGGACCGGACCGCGCCGATGACGGCGCCGTTGTCGACCAGGCCCGGATGGGAGGCGTTGATCAGGACGGCGCCCGGGCGCATCTCGGTGATGGTTTCCCAGTCGATCAGCTCGCGGGTCTCGTCCGTCAGTCGGAGATGCAGGCTGACCGCGTCGCAGGTTTCGAGCAGGTGGAGCAGGCCTGAGGGATGGACGCCGAGGTCGGCCCACAGCGGGCTCTCCCGATCGACCAGCGGGTCGTAGGCCCACACGGTCAGCCCCAGGGCGCGGGCACGGCCGGCGATCTCCCGGGCGGCGGGATTGAACCCGACGAGGCCCAGGGTGCGGTCGCCGTTGCCGGGCATCCAGCCGGAGCGGCCGAGCAGGCGCACCAGCCCGGCGACGACCCGGTCGGCCGGCGTCTGCTCCGCCCCGGCCTCGTAGGCGTGGATCTCTATCCCACGGGCGCGGCAGGCTTCCAGGTCGACCTGCTCCGCGCAGGCGCCCAGGCAACCGATCACCCGCAGGCGGGGAGCCGCGGCGAGCAGATCCGCGTCGATGATGGTGCGGTCGCGCACGATGAGCGCCCGGGCATCGGCCACGGCTCCGCTCAGGGCGGCGCCGTCGCGCGCCAGGGCATGGTCGTATCGGACTTCGAAGCTGCGCCCCAGGTCATGGACCGCGGCTTCGTGCATGGGCTCGGAAATGACGATATCTGGCACGGCGACCTACCGTGTTGGAGAATGGATCATGGCGGGGAAGCGTATGCGGGAGGTCTTGCTCTCATCGCATCGCTGTAAGATTAACGGATGGGGCACCCGGCGCAATCCCCGGGGACGAAAAAATTATCGTCAGCCGATTTCCGCCCCGACGGCTTTCTCCGCTCCACCGGAGGCCATTCCGCTCTGCAGGCCCCACAGCCGGGCATAGATCCCGTTCCGCCGAAGCAACTCGGAATGGGTCCCGGTTTCGGCGACCCGGCCCTCGTCGATGACGTAGATCCGGTCGGCATCGACGATCGTGGACAGCCGGTGCGCGACCACGAGCGTCGACCGGCCCTCCTGCAAGGCCTTGAGGGCGCCCTGGACGGCGCGCTCGGACTCGGTGTCGAGGGCCGATGTCGCCTCGTCCAGCAGCAGGATCGGAGCGTTCCGCAGCATCGCGCGAGCGATCGAGATCCGCTGGCGCTGGCCGCCCGAGAGCTTGACGCCGAACTCGCCGACCAAGGTGTCGTAGCCGTCCGGCAGGCGCAGGATGAAGTCGTGGGCTGCGGCGGCCTTGGCGGCGGCGAGGACTTCCTCGTCCGTGGCGCCGATCCGGCCATAGGCGATGTTGGCCCGGATCGTGTCGTCGAACAGCGCCACCTCCTGGCTCACCAGGGCGATATGGCTGCGCAGGCTCTCCAAGGTCACGTCGCGAACATCGACCCCGCCGATCCGGACCGCGCCGCCCGCGACGTCGTAGAACCGCGGGATCAGGTTCAGCAGCGTCGACTTGCCGGCCCCCGACGGGCCGACCAGCGCCACCGTCTGACCGTCCGGCACGTCGAGCGTGATCCCGTGCAGCGCCTGCTTCTCCTCGTCGCCGTATGAGAAACGCACGGCCTCGAACCGGATGTCGTGCCGGGTCACGTCGAGCGTACGGGCGCCCGCCCGGTCGACGATCGCGGGCGCCGTGTCGAGCAGGGCGAAGACCCGGTCGGCCGCGGCGAGGCCGCCCTGGAGCTGGCCGTTCAGCTTCGCCATGCGCTTCATCGGCTCGTAGGCCAGCAGGAACGCGGTGATGAAGGAGAACAGGGCGCCGGCGGTGCGTTCCCCGTTGATCACCTGGTAGCCGCCGTAGACGATCACCGTGACGATCGCAAGGCCGCTCAGGACCTCCGTCACCGGGCCGGACATGGCCGAGACCCTGAAGCCCTTGTGGACCAGTTCGTACAGGTTCTCGATGATTCCGCCGACCCGCTTTTGCTCGTACGTCTCCATCCCGTACGCCTTGACGTGGCGGGCACCCTGGAGCGTCTGGTTCAGGATGGTCGAGAAGTGGCCCAGCTCCGCCTGGGTGTTGGCGGAGACCTTGCGCAGCCGCTTGCCGATTCGCGCCACGAAATAGGCCGCCAGTGGGAAGGCGATGAAGGCGCCGGTCGCCAGCACCCAATCCTGGTGGAACATCACCGCTATCAGGATCACCAGGGTCAGCACGCTCTTGCCCAGCCCGGTCAGACATTCCGCGACGGCGAGGCGCATCAGCCCGACATCGTTGACCATGCGCGAGATCAGCTGTCCGGCCGACGTGCCGTGGAAGAACGACAGATCGGAACGCAGCAGGTGGGCATACATGTCGCCCTGCACGTCGGCCACGATCCGCTGGCCGATTTTGTTCATCTGGACGCTGTGGAAGTAGGTCGATATCCCCCGCAACCCGAAGGCGATAAGCACACCGGCCGCGACCGGAAACAGCATATCCTGGTTGCGGTTCTGGAACACCTCGTCGATGATCGGTTCCATCAGCTTGGCCATGGCGCCAGTGGTCCCCGCCGCCACGGCCATCCATATCAGCGCTTGCGCCAGGATCCAGCGGTAGGGCTTCAGGTAGGTCAGCACCAGCCGCTTCAGCAACGGCCAGGTGGCCGTGTGGCGGGTCGTCGGCTTGTCGAAGTTTCTGGTCACGGATGAGGATGGATTGGTTTTCATGAGGCGTAAATCAGGGCGCGGCGGCTCGCCCGTCGAATTCGGCGAACCCTTTCGGGTCGGTCAGAACTTGACCGATCCGAAGGCATTTGGCCAGCGGTGACTTGTCCCATGGGGGACTGTCGGCCCCGGCGGGAGGTCGCCACGGGAAAATAGATAGGGTGGATGGTGCCGCAGCCACAGGGTAGCGGCATCTATATCCTTTGACCAAGCATTAACTATGACCGTGTAGCCTCGCTGCATGGTGGTCTTTTCAAAGCATCAGCCAGGTGCTCGCATGCCAGACGAAACCAGCCTGATCCGCACCCGCCCCCGCATCGGCCTGGCGCTCGGTGCCGGCGTGGCGCGCGGGTGGGCGCATATAGGCGTCCTTCGCGGCCTCAAGCGCCTCGGCATCGAGCCGGACATCGTCACCGGAACCTCGGTCGGGGCCCTGGTCGGCGGCTCTTTCCTCGCCGGCCATCTCGACACGCTGGAGGAATGGGCGCGCAATCTCAGCCGCATGAAGATCGTCAGCTACCTGGACCTGCGGGTGCGCAGCGGCGGCCTGATCGGCGGCGGCCGCCTGATGGCGGAGATGAAGAAGCATATGGGCGACCAGCAGATAGAGGATTTGCCGATCCCTTTCGCCGCCATCGCGACCGACCTGGTCACCGGCCACGAGGTATGGCTGAGGACGGGCGGGCTCGCGGAAGCGCTGCGCGCGTCCTTCTCGCTGCCGGGCGTCTTTCCGCCGATCTGCATCGACCAGCGCTGGCTGGTGGACGGCGCCCTGGTCGACCCCGTTCCGGTGGCGGCCTGCCGGGCGCTGGGCGCCGAGATGGTGATCGCGGTCAACCTCAATGCCGACATCCTGGGCAAGGCCCGCAAGCCCGGCGCCAGCATCGCGACGGCGGCGGGCTTCGACCTGCTCCAGGCCTTGGAGGAGACCCAGCAGGCGCCCGAGACGCCGCCGCCGTCCCGCCTGGACGCCCTGACCCGGCGCGTCTTTAGCCGCGACTACGAGGGGCCGAGCCTGTTCGGCGTAATGGTGTCCTCTCTGGGGATCATCACCGACAGGATCGGGCGCGCGCGCCTCGCGACCGATCCGCCCGACGTCCAGATCGCTCCGCGGCTCGGCCATGTCGGGCTGCTGGAGTTCGACCGGGCGTCCGACGCGATCGAGGAGGGCGCCGCCGCGACCGAGCGGGCCGTCCCCGACCTTGCCGACGCGATCCGGGTGTTCAGTGCCAACCTGCGGGATACCGCGCGCTGACCGGCACGGTCGGCGTCAGCGAGGCGGCAGGGTGCCGCCCGGCACGAGATCCAGGCAGTTCTCCACGATCCGGTAGCACTGCCCGAGCGAGGCCGACGCGCCGGCCGAGCCGGTATAGGAGAGTTGCTCGACCACGCCGTTCCGCACCGTGAAGGTCGCGTCGCAGCTGTTGGAATAGCCGCCGCCCCCGCCGAACAGCGGGATGCCGATGCCGAAGCCGACCCCGGAGCCGCCGCTGCCGCCGGCCACGCCGAACGACGTGCTCGGACCGCCGCCGCTGTATTCCCGGCTGGTGTAGGTCATGAACTCCGTATTGTCGACCTGGGCGGAGCGTTGCGGCACCCCGGCGCAGGACAGCAGGGTTTCCTTCGGCATGCCGACCAGCGTCTGCCGCGCGTCCGCGGCCCTGTCCGCGTTCGGGTTCGCGCAGGATGCCAGCGCCACCGCGGCGGCACCCAGCACCAGCATGGTCCCGGTCGATTTCGATCCCCTCACCTCACGCTCCTTCCTGTGTCCCGGTCCGATGTCCCGGCCCGATGTTGTTGCTGGGAAAACAGTGCGGAAGGCACTGTAGTTCACCCGATGAGGCTTGATCGAGGGCGCTTCCGCTTCAAGCTTGATGGGACTTGCCCAAACCCAGGGGGCCGGACCAATCGGGGAGGTCGCTTCGATGCCGTTCCAGACCACGATCCGCCGCGCGATCGCGGCCATCTTCGCGTTCCTCGCCGGCTTGGCCGGCCCTTCGGTCGCGATGGCCATGTGCCAGCCGGTGGCATCCGGCCCCGACCCGCTGCTCCACCACGCGGCGTTGCGGCAGGCGGCTGCGCCGGCCGCGGGATCGCTGCGGCTGACCTTTCTCGGTCACGCCAGTTTCCTGATCGAGAGCCCGGAAGACGTGTCGGCGGTGACCGACTACAACGGCTATCTGCGGCCGGACCGGCTGCCTGATATCGTGACGATGAACAACGCGCACTCGACCCACTACACCGACCGTCCGGACCCGGGAATCCTGCACGTGCTGCGCGGCTGGGGCGAACAGGGCGACATGGCGGTGCATGACGTGACCCTGCGCGACATGCGGGTACGGAACGTTCCGACCAACCTGAGGGACTACGGCGGGACGCGGGTGAGCGGAAACTCGATCTTCGTGTTCGAGGCGGGCGGCCTGTGCGTCGCCCATCTGGGCCACCTGCACCACACCCTGACCGACATGCATCTGGCGGAACTGGGAGTGATCGACGTGCTGCTGGTGCCGGTGGACGGGTCCTACACCATGGCGCAGGACTATATGGCCGAGGTGATCGCGCAGATCCAGCCGTCCTTGGTGATTCCGATGCACTACTTCAACGCCTCGACCCTCGCGGGATTCCTCCAGCGGATGGACGGCACCTATCAGGTCCGGACGTCGGACAGCGCCACGGTCACCCTGTCCCGCCAGACGCTGCCCTATCGCCAGATCCTCGTCCTGCCCGGCCATTGAGGAGCGCCGAACCGCGGGCGCTCAGCGGACGAATTGCATCTCGATGCGGCTGGTCCAGGCGGGGTCGGCCATGTCGGGCCATTGGTTCTTGTCGAAGCCCTGCATCTGCTTCAGCCGCTCCGGATCGACGTCCAGGATGAAGCGCTTCTCGGTCTCGTTCAGTCTCAGCACGCGCCAGGGAACGGCGAACAGCTTCTCCCCGAAGCCCAGTGTGCCGCCGAACGCCAGGACCGCGTAGACGACCCGTCCGTCGGCCAAGTCCACCATGGTGGCCTCGATCGTTCCCACCTCCTGGCCAGCCCGGTTGCGCACGGTGTCGCCGGCCAGGTTTCCGGCCGACATCACGCGCCTGTGCAGCACGTCGCCGTCGCGTCCCATCCAGAAGCCGTGGACGCGCTGACCCCATGACAAGTCGGCCATGTCGGGCCAGGCGTCCTTGTCGAAGCCTGGAGCCTCGCGCAGGCGCGACCGGTCGATGTCGATCCAGACCTGCCGCCGCCGCTCGTCGATGCGCAACGCCTGCCAGGGCAGGGCGAAAAGCTTGCCGCCCAGTCCCATGATGCCGCCGAACGACAGCACGGCATAGGCGACGCGTCCGGTGGGGACGTCGATCATGACATCCTCGATCCGTCCCAGCCCCTGGTTCTCCAGGTTGCGGACCTCGTCGCCGATCAGCGATTGCGCGGACAGCACGGCCCGGCGGCGCCATCCCTTGGCATCGGCGACGAAACGGTCGGGCTGGGGCGTGGTCGAGGCGACGGAAACCGCCAGCCAGGCGATCCCGAGGGCGATCAGCCCGGCCGGCAGCGGGTTGTCCCGGATCGCGTCGGCGAGCCGGTGACCGCCCCGGGAACGCAGCGTTCCCGTGACATCCTCCAGCCACTCGCTCGGCTTGAACTTGCGTTCCAGTTGGGAGATCGCCCGGGCCAGGTTGGCCTGCGTCTCCCCGATCTCGCGCTGGATCTCGTCCGGTGAGCGGCCGTAGCCGGTCATGGCGTGCGGCCCCGCACCAGGCTGGCATCGCTTTTCAGCGTTTCCAGCGTACGCTCCGGGGTCAGGTTCAGCTTCTTCATGTTGCTGATGCCCTTGAGCAGCATGACGACGCCGACCAGCAGCACGACGCCGCCGACGA
The DNA here is from genome assembly GCF_016653635.2 of Skermanella sp. TT6. Classification (NCBI taxonomy): domain Bacteria; kingdom Pseudomonadati; phylum Pseudomonadota; class Alphaproteobacteria; order Rhodospirillales; family Azospirillaceae; genus Skermanella; species Skermanella cutis. The sequence goes on along the minus strand of NZ_CP067420.1, from coordinate 2,965,052 downwards.
TCAGGGCGGCCAGCCACGGGTCGACGACCTTCGACAGGCCCCAGGTCCCCGACAGCATCAGGAAAAGGATGCCGATGAACAGAACGGCGCCGCCGACCGCCAGGGACACGGCGCCGCGTGTGATCTGCCCGGCCTTCTCTCCGGCCTCGACGCGGGCAAGCTCGATCTCGCGCTTGACCAGCAATGTCGCCTCTTGCCGAAGATTGGCGAAAAGGCCGCTCAAGGGCATGTCGACGGTCCTGTTTTCCTGCATCTTCCACTCCCGTACCATATGCGCGCACTCCGACGCCCAAGGCGCCGCCCAGCATGTCGCAAACCATTCAAAGGCGCTCGAGTTCCCCGAGATCGAGGCGCCCGGGTCAGGATGCCGGTCGTTCGAAACCCGCGGCGCGGGCTTCCTCGTCGGTGCAGAACAGCCGGCCCCCGGCTTCCGGATCTGGCGTCACCTTGTCGTAGACGCCATCGGTCGGCACCAGGTAGATCCTGCGGCCGGACTGCTCGACCGCGGCCTTGACGGGGCAGGGCACCGGCGACTTCCGCTCCGCCTCGAGCCGGTCTCCCTGGCGCCAGCGGACCGACGGGACGAAATCGCCCCGCCAGATCCCGAGCTTGCTGTCCTTTGCCACGCGCTGCGCCTCCAGATAGGCCGGGGGCGCTCCCGGCCGGGCGACGGCGAAGCCCTGCTGGACCAGCAGGAGGCCGAGGTTCCCGGCACCGCCCATGCATTCCACGCCATCGCCGTCAGCCCGGCGCGTGCAGGAAACGGGCATGATCCCGATCATCTTCCGGAGCGCGAAGCTTGCTTCCAGCCCGCAGGCATACAGCGCCCCGTTGTTCAGGCAGCGCTGACCCAGTTCCGGCGCGTCGATACCCGCCAGCTCGTGGACTTCGGAACCCATCTGCACGGTATCGCCGTCGATCACCCGGGTCGGGATCTTGCCTTCGGAAGCTTGCCGGGCGGCCGACGGGGCGTGCCCGGCCACGACGCCGATGGTCAGGAGCGTCAGCAGGACGATCCCGAGCGGCCGCGCGCCCGCTCTGCTTCGTGATGGAATCATGGGCCTTGGCCCTCCGCCGCCTGTCCGCGTACCATCCCCTGGCCAACGGCACGGGCGGCGGATGGTTCCCGATCAGGCCCGCGGCGGGATGGACCCTGCCTCGTCGGAGATGGTGATCTCGACGCGCCGGTTCTGCTGCCGGCCCCCGGACGTGTTGTTGCTGGCGACCGGAAGCGCCGGTCCGAGGCCCCGCGTGACGATCCGCCGGGGATCGATGCCCTGGGAGACCAGCCCTCGGCGCACGGACTCGGCACGGTCCTCGGACAGCTCCTGGTTCAGCTCGACGCTGCCGGTGCTGTCGGTGAAGCCGGTGACTTCGACGGTCCGTTCCGGATTCTGGCGCATGAAGGCCGCGAGGTCGGTGATGGTGCGCTGCGCTCCCGAACGAAGATCGGCCTTGCCGACCTCGAACAGGACGTCGCCCAGCGTCAGGACCATGCCGCGCTCGGTCTGCTTGGCCTGGAGTTCGGCCAGCTGGCGCTGAAGGCTCTGGACCTGTCCGGAGCGGGCGTTGAGCAGGACCTGGTCGCGGCTCTGGTTGGCCTGCTCGATCTGCTGCTGCGCCGCCTTCAGCTCGGCGGTCTGGGACGCGATCTCGGCCCGCCGCTCGGCCAGATAGGCCTCGTGGTCGACCACGTCGACATCCTCGCCGGCGGCCTGGGCTTCCTGGGCCTCGCGCAGGGCCTGCTCGGCGCGCTGGAGCTCGAGGGCGGCCGTGTTGACCACCTGCGGATTGTTGCGGGCCGACTGGTAGGCGGCGTTCGCCTGGCTGACGCTGGCCGTCTCGGTCGGAGCGTTGGCGCAGGCGGCCAGGAGCGCGCAGGCGGAGGCGCCCAGCGCCAGGCGGCGGATAACCGTCATGTGATTTCCCATAGGTCGCGTCTCCCTCAACTGGTCGGCCGTGCGTTCAGCTCACGCCGCAGCGTGTCGATGCTGGCCTGGACCGCGGCGACCGCTTCCTTGGTGGTCTGGGTGCGGGAGCGGAGTTCGGCGAGGCGGGCATCGACCTCGGCCTGCTCGGCGAGGCGCCGGGCCTCCTCGTTGTTCTCGGCCTGCATCTCGCGCCGGGCGGCTTCCAGCTTCTCGCGCGCCGTGTTGAGTTCGACGGGCGCGTACTGGACCGCGCCGGCGATTTCGGCATCCCGGATGATGTTGTCCGACAGCGTCACTTGCTCGGTGGGCGCAGGGATATCGTTGGCGCAAGCGGCCAATGCCAGGGCAGCAGCGGCCACGAGGCACAGCCTGCCCAATCCCCGCACTTCGGACGTTATTGGCATGACATCACACTCTCGTCGGCAGTTGAAGGTCGCGGGTCGTGCCCGCGTTGCCGTACAACCCTCAAGGATGCGAGTGGTTCCCCCGCAAGGCCGGGGAGAATTCGAACGGGTATAGGCTGACTGAACATATCGCCAGGAACCCGGGGGGATGCGATCCTCCCGAGGTCAACCAGAGAATGCAGCCCGTAAATCGGCTGCCGACACGGGGGGAAACACCATGAATATCGGTAGGAGAGCGATTCTGAAAGCCGGCGCTGCCTCGGCGGCGGCCCTCGCGGCGAGTCCGGTCCTTGCCCGCGACTGGGGGGATCCGCAACCGGTGCGGTATCCCGACCCGGCGGTCGAGGTCGTGGACCCGAGCTTCGCCAAGTACCGGATCGGCAACGCCAACGTCGAGCGCTTGGCCACGGGGCTTCGCTGGGCGGAGGGGCCGGTCTATTTCCGCGACGGCGGGTACCTGGTGTGGAGCGACATCCCCAACAACCGGCTGATGCGATGGACGGAGGAGTCCGGAGCGGTCAGCGTTTTCCGCCAGGTGTCCAACTACACCAACGGCAACACGCGCGACCGCCAGGGCCGGCTTATCAGCTGCGAGCACGGTGCCCGGCGGGTCACGCGGACGGAATACGACGGGACCATCACGGTGCTGATCGACCGGTTCGAGGGGAAGAGGCTCAACGCCCCGAACGACGCCGTGGTCCATTCCGACGGCGGCATCTGGTTCACCGATCCCGGCTACGGCATCTTGGGCGATTACGAGGGCGGCAAGGCCGAATTCGAACTGCCGACCAACGTCTATCGCCTGGACCCCTCCACGGGACGGGCGACCGTGGTGGCGAGCGACTTCCGGCGGCCGAACGGCCTGTGCTTCTCACCCGACCAATCGAAGCTCTACATCGCCGACACGGGGGAGGACGGACCGAAGCAGATCCGCGTCTTCGACGTGGCGGAAGGCGCGCGCCTGACCAACGGGCGGGTCTTCGCCGACATGGGTGACGGTGCCGCGGACGGGATGCGCACGGACATTGACGGAAACCTGTGGGCTTCGGCCGGCTGGGCCGGGGAAGGGTATGACGGTGTCCATGTCTTCAATCCCCAGGGCACGCTGATCGGCAAGATCCACCTGCCGGAGATCTGCTCCAACGTCTGCTTCGGCGGACCCCGGAAGAATCGGCTGTTCATGACCGGCAGCACGTCGCTCTACGCGGTGTACGTCAACACGCGCGGCGCCCAGGATCCCTGAGCGCCGACCCGGCCTGCGTCAGTGGTGATGGTGCCCGTGGCCGTGGTCGCAGCGGCCCTGGGCATGCTTCTCCTCGCAGGAGAGGCCGTCGGAGACGGGAACCAGGCTGATCCAGGCGTTCAGCGCGGTCGGGTCGTAGCCGGACTCGCGCCGGTCTCCCACCTGGATCAGCGGACGGCGGATCAACTCGGGGTCCTTGATCAGGGCGTCGAGCGCCGCCGCTTCGTCCAGGTCGGCCGGCACGATCTCCTTGCTGCGGATCGCCGGGGCGAAGCGGTTGAACCATTCCTCGACCGGGCGGTCGTTGAAATAGGGCCGCAGCGTCTCCGGGGTCCAGGGCTCGGACAGCAGGTCCCGGGCGACGACGGTGTGGCCGGCCGCCTCCAGCTGGGTCTTCTGCTTGGCGTTGGCGGGGCAATCGGGCTTGGCATAGAACAGGACTTCGGCCATGGGGGGCTCTCCGGTCGGATGTGCGGGGTGCGGCCGGCATTGTGCACCGCCGCATCCCGCGCCGCCCCTCGGACCATGCGTCGCACCCAGCTCTCAAGCCGTCAGGCGTTGGCCAGGGCGACCAGCGTTTCGGCCAGGACCCGGGTGCCGTCGGCCAAGTCCGACGGTTTGGCGTTCTCCGCCTCGTTGTGGCTGATGCCGCCCTCGCAGGGAACGAACAGCATGCCGCTGGGGCAGACGTCCTGGAGGAACTTGGCGTCGTGCAGCGCGCCCGACGAAAGGTCCAGCGTCCGGACGCCCAGACGCTCCGCGGCGCCGCGCATCGCCGCGACCACGGTCGGATCGAACTCCGTCGGCAGGCTGTGGAAGGTCTCCTCGATGGTCACCGCGCAGGGGCCGGCGTGGGCCCGGCAGACCGCGTCCACCTGGTCGCCGAGACGCTTCAGGGTCGATGCCTCGGGATGACGGAAATCGATCGTGAAGAAGACCCGGCCGGGGATGGTGTTGGGCGAGCCGGGCTGGACCTCGAACCGGCCGACCGTGAAGCGGACTCGGTCCTCCTCGTCGAGCATCAGCCGCTCCAGCGCCGAGACCATGGCGACGGCCGCCACCAGCGCATCCCTGCGGTTGCGCCGGGGAGTGGTTCCGGCATGGGCCTCGTCGCCGAGCACCTCGACCGCGAACCAGCGCGAACCTTGGATGCCCGTGACGATGCCGACCGGGATGCCGGCCTCCTCCAGCCGCGGACCCTGTTCGATGTGGCACTCCAGGTACGCCGCCACCGGGAAGCCCAGGGGACGCATCGCCATGCCGCGCTCGCTCGACAGCACGGCGGCCAGGGCGTCGCGCGCCGAGATGCCGTCGCGATCGACTGCCGCCAGGATCCGGTCGAGCGGTATCGCCCCGGTGAACGCCGACGATCCGGAGCAGCCGGGCTGGAAGCGCGAGCCTTCCTCGTTGGTCCAGGACACCACCTCGATCGGCCGCTTCGTGACGATACCCGCCTCGTGGATCGCCTGAAGCGCCTCGAACGCCGCCAGCACGCCGAAGGCGCCGTCGAACTTGCCGCCGGTCGGCTGGGTGTCGAGGTGGGAACCGCTCATCACGGGGGCCAGCGAGTCGTCGGCGCCGGGGCGGCGGACGAAAAGGTTGCCGATCGGATCGGTCGCGACGGAGAAGCCCAGGTCCTCCGCCCACCGGGCCAGGAGGCTGCGCGACTGGGCGTCGCCGGGCGAGAGGGCCGGGCGGTTGACGCCGCCGCCCGGCAGGGCGCCGATCTTCGCCATAGCCATGTGGCGTTTCCAGAGGCGGGCTTCGTCGATGTAGGGAATGCTGGTCATGGGTCGGGCCTGGGCGCGAGGAGGATCGGAAGATGTGGGATGTCCGGTCTAGCCACGCGCGGCGGCGCGGGCAAGCTGTCCGGGCGTGTCGGGTGCGTTCATGGCCTCGGCGGCGGCCTGGGCGGTGTGGCCGCCGGCATCGACCCGGTCGATCGTGGCGCCGCGTTCCAGCAGCAGGTCGACGATCTCGGTCCGGTTGAACATGGCCGCGGTCATCAGTGCCGTCCTGCCGGTGTCGCCGCAGCCGTCCACGTCGGCGCCTGCATCCAGCAGCATGCGCACGATCCCGGTGTCGCCCTTGAAGGCGGCGGCGGCCAGGGGGGTCTGCCCGCGGTCGTTCGCCATCTCCATGTCGGCGCCGTGGTCCAGGAGTTCCCTGACCGTATCGGCGTGGCCGTGATAGGCGGCGATCATCAGCAGGCTGTCGCCCTTCTCGTTGCGCAGGTTCGGCGGCAGGCCGCGGACCAGATACTCGTGCAGTTCCGCCGCCTGGCCCGCCCTGACCGTCTGGAAGACCTGAAGAAGGAAGGCGAGGGTCTCCTCGTCCATCCGCGGGGGCTGCTGGTTCTGCATGTGGGTTCTCCCTGGTCTGCCTGTCCCGGATGGAACGCCCGGAGGCGGGTTTCCGCCCCATCGGCCTTCGGGATCTTCAAGAATTCAGGGCTTGGAGCGCTTCCGGCGTGTCGATGTCCAGGAGGACGCCGTCGCCGTCCACGGCGACCTCGCAGACCTGGTTGGCGTGCAGGCCGATCAGGTGCCTGGCGCCCACGTCGCCCGCGAGGTCCCGCATCTCGGCGAAGAAGCGGCGGTCCCACAGCACGGGGTTGCCGCGCTTGCCGGCGACGGTCGGAACGCAGATGGCGCGGCCCTCCTGCGGGCTGTAGGCGGCGATCAGGCGGTTCAGCGTCTCCGGTCCGACGCGAGGCATGTCGCCCAGGCAGACCAGCACGCCGTCCACGTCGCCGGGCAGGGCCGCGATCCCGGCGCGGAGCGAGGTGCTGAGCCCCTCGGCGTAGTGGGGATTGTGGACGAAGCGGATCTCGTGGCCGGCCAGGGCCGCGCGGACCGCCTCCGGATCGTGGCCCGTGACGACCGTGACGGGACCGGCACGCGACGCGGTGACGGCCTCCAGCACGTGGGCCACCATCGGCTTGCCGTCGACCTCGGCGATCATCTTGTTCAGCGCGCCCATCCGGCGCGACTGGCCGGCGGCCAGGATCAAGGCCGCGATGCGCGGCGCGCGGGGAGCCTGCGGCTCTGCCGCGGGCGTGGAGGCCCGGGGGAGCGGGCGGGTCGGGATCTCCGTCAGCAGGCCGCCGGCTCCCATCGTCATGATGTCCCGCCGGGTCACCGGGATGCCCGCGGCCAGCCGCTGGAGCACCCAATCGAAACCGTTGAGTTTCGGGGAACGGGCGCAGCCGGGAAGGCCCAGGACGGGGATGCCGCCGGCGCGCGCCAGAAGCAGCAGGTTGCCCGGGTCCACCGGCATGCCGAAATGCTCGACCTCGCCGCCGGCCCGCTCGATGCCGGCGGGAAGGACGTCCCGCCGGTCGGTGATGGCGGACGCGCCGGCGATCAGCAGCAGGTCGATGCCGGAGGATACGGCCTCGGCGACGGCGCCGGCCACCGCCGCTTCGTCATGGCCGACGCGGATGTCGCCCGCCAGTTCGGAGCCAATCGCGGCCAGCCGGTCGCGGGTGACGCCGACCGTCTTGTCCAGGATCGATTCCTTCATGCCGGCGAGCCGGGTCTGGACCAAGGCGGCGCGCAGGGGACGGAACGCGGCGACGCGGATCAGCGGCCCGCCGTGGGCGGCGATCTCTTCGGCCCGGGAGACGACGTCCTCGGGAGCGGCGAAGGGGATGATCTTGATGGTCGCGACCATCCCGGCCGCCTCGACCGGCGCCGACGCGGGAAGGGTCGCGACGGTGACCGACTCGTCCAGGAGGTTCAGCCGGTCAAGCCGGTCCACGTCCACGACGCAGAGTCCGGGCGCCGTGGCGAACAGGTTGACCCGGCCGGTGAAGGCCGCTGCCACGTCCAGGCCGGGGCCGGCCGCGGCGCGGGCGACGCGCGAGGCGGCGACGTCCTCGCCCACGTCGCCGTCCTCCAGCCGGGCGGACGTCACCAGCCCGATGCCGGCCCGTTCCAGGGCGGCGGCGTCCTCTGCGGTGAGGAGCCGCCCCTTCTTGAAGGCGATGCCGTCTGCCCGGACGGAATGCACCAGGATGGCGCCGACCGCGTCGGCGGGGGAGACCTGACCGAAGCGCATGGCCCGGTCAGGCCGCCGCCGCGGCGGAGGACGGTTCCCGGCGCAGCACCTGGGTGATCTGGGCCATGATCGCCAGGGCGATCTCGGCCGGCGTGACCGCGTCGATCGCAAGTCCCACGGGGGCGTGGATGCGGGCGATCTCGGCTTCGGTGAAGCCGGCCTCGCGCAGCCGGTCCACCCGCTTGCCGTGGGTCTTCCGGCTGCCCAGGGAGCCGACATAGAAGGCCGGGGAGCGGAGCGCCACGTGCAGGGCGGGATCGTCGAGCTTGGGATCGTGGGTCAGGGTCACGATGGCGGTGCGTCCGTCGATCGCGAGCTGGTTGAGCGCGTCGTCGGGCCATTCGCCGTTCATGGCGATGCCGGGGAAACGCGCGTCCGTCGCGAAGGCCCGGCGCGGGTCGACCACGACCACGTCGTATCCCGCCAGCGAGGCCATGGGGGCCAGTGCCTGGGCGATGTGGACGGCGCCGATGACGATGACCCGGAGGGGCGGATTGAACGAGTGGATGAACAGGCGGGCGTCCCCGATCTCCACGATGCCGCTGCGGTCCTCGCGGAGGAAACGGCGCACTTCGGCCAGCTCCTCCCGGTCGAGGCCGAAGCCGCCGTGGGTGACGTCGTCGTGGACCAGCGTCTGGAGGCCGGAGGCCAAGTCCGTGACCAGGGCCACCGGGCATTTCTCGGCGCGCGCCCTGACCAGGCGCTGAAGGATCTCGGTCTTCATTCCACCGCCTCGACATAGACCTGGACCTTGCCGCCGCAGGCGAGGCCGACTTCCCAGGCCTGCTCGTCGGCGACGCCGAAGCTGAGCATGCGCGGCTCGCCGTCCTGCATGGTCCGCATGGCCTCGTGGACGACGGCTCCCTCGATGCAGCCGCCCGACACGGAGCCCTGCATGGCGCCGGTCTCGTCCACCACCAGCTGGCTGCCGACCGGCCGGGGCGAGGAGCCCCAGGTGGAGACCACGGTCGCGAGCGCGACGCGCTTGCCCTCCGCCCGCAGCGCCGCCGCGATCTCGGGAATGTTGTTCTCATACGTCATGCTGAAGCCACCTCCGCTAGCCATCGCGCCATGCCGCCGTGGCGCCGGGGTCCGACATGGTCGAGCACCTTCGCCAGATCCGCCAGGCTTGCCAGGTTGTGGACCGGTCGGAAATCGTCGACGTGGGGCATGATGGCCCTGATGCCACTGGATTTCGGCTCGAATCCCTCGTAGCGCAAGAGGGGGTTCAGCCAGATGAGACGGCGGCAGCTCTTATGAAGCCGCTCGATCTCCTCGCCCAGCCCTTCGGCCGCGTCGCGGTCCAGCCCGTCGGTGATCAGGATGACGACCGCGCCCTGGCCCAGGACCCGGCGCGACCAGACCCGGTTGAACTCGTGCAGGCTCCGCCCGATGCGGGTGCCGCCCGACCAGTCCTGCACCGCGCCGGAGACCTTCTCCAAGGACACGTCGATGTCCTTGTAGCGCAGGTACCGCGTCACGTTGGTCAGCCGGGTGCCGAACAGGAAGGTGTGGACCCGGTCGCGGTCGTTGGTCACGGCATGCAGGAAATGGAGCAGCATGCGGGAGTAGCGGCTCATGGAGCCGGAGATGTCGCACAGGACGACCAGCGGCGGGTGGCGTTCCCGGCGCCGCTTGGTCGCGAGGTCGATCACGTCGCCGCCGGAGCGGAGCGTCTGCCGCAGGGTCGCCCGAAGGTCGGCGCGGCGGCCGAGGTGGCTGAGCTGGAAACGCCGGGTCGGGACGGTCATGATCGGCAGCGTCATGCGCTTGATGACCGATTTCGCCATGGCGATCTCGGCCGCCGACATCTTCTCGAAATCCATGGTCTGGATCAGCTCGCGGTCGGACCAGGTCAGCGAGGCGTCGATCTCGATCTCCTGGTCCTGCTCGCCGCCGTCACCCTCTCCGGGCTTCGGCCTGTTGGTCTGCAGCGCCTCGGCGAGCCGGCGCGACATTTCAGGCCCTTCCTGCTTCAGGTCCGCCTTAAGGGTGGGCAGGAGCAGCGCCATCATGCGCTTCAGGATGTCGGGATTGCGCCAGAAGACGTGGAACGCCTGGTCGAACAGCTCGCGCTGGTCGCGCCGGTTGACGAAGACGGCGTGCAGCGTCCAGTAGAAGTCGCGGCGGTTGCCGATGCCGACGGCTTCCACCGCCTCCAGCGCCTGGAGCACCTTGCCCGGGCCGATGGGCAGCCCGGCCGCGCGCAGGCAGCGGGCGAAATGCATGATGTTGGCGGACAGGCGTCCGCCGTCGATCTGGATATCGGGCCGGTTGTCGCTCGTGTCCTCGACCATGGCGGCCTCAGGCCGGATGGGCGGCGGACAGCTCGGCCTTGACCTGGTTCAGGATGCGGTTCGCCTCGCTGCCCTGGATCTTGGCGATGTCGTCCTGGTACTTCAGCAGGGTGCCCAGCGTGTCGTTGATCGTATCCGGATCCAGTTCGAGCCGGTCGAGCTGGGTCAGGGCCTGCGCCCAGTCCAGGGTCTCGGCGACGCCGGGCAGCTTGAACAGGTCCATGCCGCGCAGGCGCTGCACGAATCCCACGACCTGGCGGGACAGGTGCTCGGGCACGTTCGGCGCCTTCACCCGCAGGATGTCCAGCTCGCGCGCCGCGTCCGGATAATCGACCCAGTGGTAGAAGCAGCGGCGCTTCAGCGCGTCGTGGATCTCGCGCGTGCGGTTGGAGGTGATGATGACGGTCGGCGGCTGCTCCGCCTTGATCGTGCCGATCTCCGGGATGGTGATCTGGAAGTCGGACAACACTTCGAGGAGGTACGCTTCGAAAGGCTCGTCGGTGCGATCCAGCTCGTCGATCAGCAGGACGGGCGGGCCGTCGGCCCCGGTCTCCAGCGCCTGGAGCAGGGGGCGCTTGATCAGGAACTCGGGGGAGAAGATGTCGCCGCCAAGGCTCTCGCGGCTCTTCTCGCCGGTCGCCTCGGCGAGCCGGATCTCGATCATCTGGCGGGCGTAGTTCCACTCGTAGACCGCGGAGGCGACGTCAAGGCCCTCGTAGCATTGCAGCCGGACCAGCCGGCGGCCGAGCGTGGCGCTCAGAACCTTGGCGATCTCGGTCTTGCCGGTGCCGGCCTCCCCTTCGAGGAACAGCGGGCGGTTCAGCTTGAGGGCGAGATAGAGGGCCGTAGCCAGCGACCGCTCGGCGACGTAATCGCCACGCTGAAGCAGCTCCAGTGTTTCATCGACGGAGGCGGGCAGGGGATTTGTCATGATCTCGGTGATTTCAATGGAATGTCGGGTCCGGCGGACGTCCGGAGATCACGGAAGAACACGGATCCTGCCGGCAGGAGTTCCGCACGAAAATCCGTGCTCATCCGTGCCTATCCGTGTTCATCCGCGATCCTTTCCGCTTTGCATCGCGTCGATGTTCAGGCGCAGGCGGCGACCGCCCTCTTGGCCATGACCTTGACCAGGCTGGCCCGGTACTCGGCGCTGGCATGGATGTCGGCGTTGAGGCCGTCGGCATCCACTGTCAAAGCGCCCAGCGCCGCCGGGTCCAGGCCGCCGGCCAGGGCCTGCTCGGCCTCGGTCCAGCGATACACCGACGGGGCGGCGCCGGTCACCGCCACCCGGACGCTGCCGCCGGTCTCGGCGACGAACACGCCGACCGTGGCGTAGCGGCTGGCCGGGTTGGGGAACTTGACGTAGGCCGCCTTGCCCGGCTTCGGGAAGGCCACCGCCGTCACGATCTCGTTCGGCTCCAGCGCGGTCTCGAACATGCCGGTGAAGAAGTCCTCCGCCGCGAGGGTCCGCGTCGTGGTGCGGACCGTGGCGCCCAGCCCGACCAGGGCCGCGGGATAGTCGGCCGACGGGTCGTTGTTGCAGATCGACCCGCCCAGGGTGCCGCGGTTGCGCACCTGGGCGTCGCCGATCCCCTCCGCCAGCTTGGCCAGGGCCGGGATCAGGCGCTGGACCACGGCGCTGGCAGCGACCTCGGCGTGCGGCGTGGTGGCCCCGATCACCAGCGTGTCGCCATCCTCGCAGATGCCGCGCAGCTCGGCCACTGCGCCCAGGTCGACCACGTCGCTCGGCTGGGCCAGCCGCTGCTTCAGCGTCGGGATCAGCGTCTGGCCGCCGGCCAGGATCTTGGCGTCCTCGTTGCCGGAAGCCAGCCGGGCCGCGTCGGCCAGGGTCGCCGGGCGGTGATACTCGAATGCGTACATGGCTCTGTTCCTTCCCGCCGCTTACTCGGCGGCCTTGGGCACGTCGGCGCGCATCGCCTCCGCCCCCGCCAGCACGGCCTTGACGATGTTGTGGTACCCGGTGCAGCGGCAGATGTTGCCCTCCAGCCCCTCGCGGACGGTCTTCTCGTCCAGCCGGCCGTGGGTCTGCGCCAGGTCCACGGCGCTCATCACCATGCCGGGCGTGCAGAAGCCGCACTGCAGGCCGTGGTGCTCGCGGAACGCCGCCTGCATCGGGTGCAGCGTGCCGTCGGCCGCCGCCAGGCCCTCGATCGAGGTGACCGTGGTCCCTTCGGCCTGGACCGCCAGCATGGTGCAGCTCTTGACCGACTTTCCGTCCACATGGACGACGCAGGCGCCGCACTGGCTGGTGTCGCAGCCGACATGGGTGCCGGTCAGCCCGAGATGGTCGCGCAGAAGCTGCACCAGCAGCGTGCGTCCCTCGACCTCGCGCGATACGGACTTGCCGTTAACCTGCAAGGAAACGGTTGGCATGAGTCTCTCCCCCTTGTTGGCCGACCCGACGATAGCTCCGTCTGCCGGGCGGCAGCTTGTTCCACTGCCTTGTTCCACCGGCAACAATTCCGCATGACAGGCTATGAGAGGGGCATGGGCAGGTCAAGCGATCCCGGCGGCGGGCGATCAGGTGAAGGCCCAGAGAAGGGCGCCGACCAGGATGATGACCAGCGGAATCCAGATCATCGGCTGCAGGCCGCGGCTCTGCTCGACCGTGGCGAGTGCCGGAGCTTCGGTCCGGGCGGGTGCCGGCGGCGGGACGGCTGCCGTCTCGCTGCTCAGGGCGGCGGCCGGCTGCACCATCGTGTCCTCGACCGCGGGGGAAGCGGAGGCCGCAGGGGACTCCACGGCGGGGGAGGCTTCGGCCCTGGACGCGTCGATCACCGCCGGTTCCGCGGCCGGCGCGTCCGCCGGGCGGCCGACGACTTCGGTGAACTTGGCGAAGAAGTCGTCGGCCATCTTGCGCGCCGTGCCGTCGATCAGCCGGGAGCCGATCTGGGCCAGCTTGCCGCCGACCTGGGCATGGGCGGTGTATGTCAGCACCGTGTCGGCACCGGCGTCGGCGAGGTTGACCTGGGCCCCGCCCTTGCCGAAGCCGGCGGCCCCGCCGCTGCCCTCGCCGGTGATGGTGTAGCCGTTGGGCGGATCGATGTCGCTGAGCGTCACCTTTCCCGCGAACTTCGCCTTCACCGGGCCGACCTTGGCGGTCACCTTGGCGGTCATCTCGGTGTCGGACTGCTTCTGGATCTCCTCGCAGCCGGGGATGCACTGCTTCAGGATCTCGGGATCGTTGAGCGCTTCCCATACCCGCGAACGGGGTGCGGAGATTCTGTATTCTCCGGTCATGTCCATGATGTCGTTCCTCGCGTCGCGCCAAAAGCTGGGCCGAGGGACGGTAATCCGCAGGTGGGCGGCGGACAAGCACCGTTGCGTGTTGTTGTTCTATGTGGCAAATCGCCCCTGCGGCGATTACCCTCGCAATTGCGCATGAGAAAAATCCATAAGTCCGGGAGGTTGATGATGAAGAGGATGCTCCTTGCCGCCGCGACGGCAGCATTCATGGCGGTCGGCGTGGCCGCACCGGGAACGGGCGGAGCGAGAGCCGCCGAGTTCGTCAACGTCCTGACGGGGGGCACCAGCGGCGTCTATTACCCGCTCGGCGTGGCGCTCTCGAAGATCTATGCCGACAACATCGCCGACGCCCGCACGTCCGTCCAATCGACCAAGGCGTCGGTCGAGAACCTCAACCTGCTCCAGCAGGGCAGGGGCGAGGTGGGCTTCTCGCTCGGTGATTCCGTCGCCGCGGCGTGGGAAGGCGACGAGGAGGCCGGCTTCAAGAGCAAGCTCTCCAAGATCCGCGGCATGGCCGCCATATATCCGAACTACATCCAGATCGTCGCCCGCGGCGACAGCGGGATCAAGACGCTGCAGGACCTGAAGGGAAAGCGGGTCTCGGTCGGGGCGCCGCGCTCCGGCACCGAGCTGAACGCCCGGGCCATCTTCAAGGCCGCCGGGATGACGTACGAGGACTTCGGCAAGGTCGAGTACCTGCCTTTCGCCGAGTCGGTCGAGTTGGTCAAGAACCGCCAGATCGACGCCACTCTCCAGTCTGCCGGCCTCGGCGTCGCCTCGATCCGCGACTTGGCGGCGACCAATCCGATCACCATCGTGCCGATCCCGGCCGACGTCGTCGCCGGCGTGGGCAACCCTGTCTACGTGGCGGAGACCATCCCGGCCGGCACCTATGACGGCCAGACCGAGCCCGTCCCGACGGCCGCCGTGGTCAACTTCCTGGTGACCCATACCGGCGTCAGCGACGACCTCGTCTACCAGATGACCAAGTCGATGTACGAGAACCTGGGCGCGCTGGCCTCGTCCCACGCGACGGCCAAGGACATCAAGGCGGAGGAGGGCGTCAAGGGCATGCCGATCCCGCTGCATGCCGGTGCCGAGAAGTACTTCCGCGAAGCCGGCATCCTGAAGTGACGATGCCGAAACCGACCGCCGTTCCCGGGCCTGCCCCGGGGACGGCGTCCGTCCCGCTCCTTCCCGACGCCTTCCGGAGGTAAAGCCGCATGGCGGCCAATACCGAAGCCGAGATCCTTCAGCCCGGCCGCGGTCCGGCGGAGACTTCCAGTCCGCTGCATGCCGGGCCGACCGACCGGTCTACGTCCACCGGCAAGGTGATCTTCGCCATCGCGGTGGTCTTCTCCCTGTTCCAGGTCTACACCGCATCCTACACGCCGCTGTCCAGCCTCGTGGTGCGGTCGCTGCACGTCGGCTTCCTGCTGCTGCTGACCTTCGCCCTGTGCGCCTCGCTCCGGCGGGGACGCGGCGGCGCGTTCTGGAGCGACTGGGCGATCGGCGTCCTGGGTTTCGCCATCGGGCTCTACCACTGGTATTTCGAGAACGACCTGCTGCTGCGGGCCGGCGATCCCAGCACGACGGACATCGTCATCGGGTTCATCGGCATCGCGCTGGTGTTCGAGGCGGCGCGGCGCATCATGGGCATCGCCCTGCCGATCGTCTGCGGCCTCTTCCTGGCGTACGCGCTGTTCGGCGAGTACCTGCCGGCCCCGCTGGACCATCGCGGATACGGCTTCGACCAGGTGATCGACCAGATGTTCCTCGGCACCGAGGGCATCTACGGCACGCCGATCTTCGTCTCCTCCACCTACATCTTCCTGTTCATCCTGTTCGGCAGCTTCCTGGAACGCGCCGGGATGATCAGCCTGTTCACCGACGTCGCCATGGGGACCGTGGGCCACCAGCGCGGCGGGCCCGCGAAGGTGGCCGTGGTGTCGTCGGCGCTGATGGGGACGATCAACGGCTCCGGCGTCGCCAACGTGGTGACGACGGGACAGTTCACCATTCCGCTGATGAAGCGTTTCGGCTATCGCCCGGCCTTCGCCGGCGCGGTCGAGGCGACGGCCAGCATGGGCGGCCAGATCATGCCGCCGGTCATGGGCGCCGTCGCCTTCATCATGGCCGAGACGATCAACGTGCCCTACGTGGAGATCGTCAAGGCGGCGATCATCCCGGCGATCCTCTATTTCGCGACCGTGCTCTGGATGGTCCACCTGGAGGCCGGGCGCCTGAGCCTGATGGGGTTGCCGAAGGAGGAATGCCCGAGCCCCCTGGCGGCGATCCGCGAGAAATGGTACCTGGTGCTGCCGCTGGCGGTCCTGGTGTACCTGCTGTTCTCGGGATATACGCCGCTGTTCGCGGGCACCGTGGGGCTGGGGCTGACGGCCCTGATCATCCTGGGAACGTCGGTCGCGTCGCTGCTGGGACCGCTGGCGCTTCGCGTGGTGTTCTGGATCGTGCTCGGATTCGCGGCATCCGCCTTCTTCCAGTACGGCATCACGGCGGTCTACCTGCTGATCCTGGCGCTGATCGCGGTGAACGTGGTTACCCGCGGCGGGCGTGAAACCCTGAAGCTTTCCGTCGAGAGCCTGGCCGAAGGTGCCCGCAACGCGCTGAGCGTCGGCGTCGCCTGCGCGCTGGTCGGCGTGATCATCGGCACCATGACCCTGACAGGGCTGGGGTCGAACTTCGTCCGCGTGATCGTGTCGGTGGGCGAGGGCAGCCTGTTCCTCAGCCTCGTGCTGACCATGCTGACCTGCCTGGTGCTGGGCATGGGCATACCGACCATCCCCAACTACATCATCACCAGCTCGCTGGTGGGACCGGCGCTGCTCGACCTGGGGGTGCCGCTGATCGTCAGCCACATGTTCGTGTTCTATTTCGGCATCATGGCCGACCTGACCCCGCCGGTGGCGCTGGCGGCCTTCGCCGCCGCCCCGATCGCGCGGGCCGGCGGTTTGCAGATCGGCCTGCAATGCATGCGGATCGCCATCGCCGGCTTCGTCGTGCCGTTCATGGCGGTCTATGCGCCGGCCCTGATGCTCCAGACCGACGATCCGATCGCCACCGTCTACATCGTCGTCAAGGCGCTGATCTCGATAGGGCTGTGGGGAGCCGCGTCGATCGGCTATCTGCGGGCCAGGCTGAACGTGCTGGAACGGATCTGGGCGACGGCGGCTGCTTTCCTGCTGGTGGTGGCCCTGCCGATCACCGACGAGCTCGGGCTTGCCCTGTCCGCCGCCTTCGTCGCGTTCCACTGGTGGCGGACGCGCAAGGCCGCGGAAGGGCGGCGGGTTGACCGGACCGTCTGATCGATGCCGGCTCCCGTGACCGCCCTGTGCATCGCCCTGGCCGGCGCCTCGGCCGCGGGCGCGCCGCTGGCGCGCCTTCCGGTCGAAGCCTTCTCCCTGGGATGGACCCACTCGGTCGAGAGGATCGAGTGGCGGGAGGACTGGCGGATCTCGGACGGGCGCCTCCTCATTGAGGAGGCGCGCGTGCGCGGCAGCGGCGCCGGGATGGAGGTGCCGGAGGGTGCGAAGCTGGTCGACGGCTCCTGGGTCTATCGGCCCGGAGTTCCGCCGCTCGATCGCCTCGACCTCGCCAATTCCGGCTTCACCGCCGACTACCGAATCTGTTCCGCGGAAGGCTGCCGCGACCTGGCCGTCATAACCGGGGTCGCGGACCGGCCCCTGACGCTTTTCGCCTGCCCGGCCGGATAAGGGCAGGCTTTCAGCTTGGCTTGTCCCTTATCCGGCGGCATACTCCGCCGCCTTACCGAGTGGCTTGTCGAAAATTGCCGAGATTCATGGAACGCGACGTGACAGCACCCCTCCGCCGCATCGTGGGTGCGCCCGGCGCCCTCGTTGCGCTGATCATCTCCTGCCTCGTGCTCACCTTCCCCGGGCTCCTGGCGGCGGCCGAGGCGGTGGGGGAGCATGGCGGCGCCCCCCATCTGGAAGGAGCCGCGCTCGGGCTGATCTGGGTCCTGCCGTTCGCGGGGATCCTGCTCTCCATCGCGCTGTTCCCGCTGCTGGCGCCGAACATCTGGCACCATCATTTCGGCAAGATATCGGCCTTCTGGGCACTGTCCTTCCTGGTCCCGTTCGCCCTGACATATGGATTTGACCTCGCCCTTTACGAGGTCCTTCATACCGTCCTGCTGGAATACGTCCCGTTCATCGTGCTGCTGCTGGCCCTGTTCACCGTGGCCGGCGGGGTCCGGGTGACCGGAAGCCTGACCGGCACGCCGTTGGTCAACACCGGCATACTGTTTCTCGGCACCGTGATCGCGAGCTGGATGGGCACGACCGGGGCCGCCATGCTGCTGATCCGCCCGCTGCTGAAGGCCAACGACGGGCGGCGCCACAAGGTGCACGTGGTCGTCTTCTTCATCTTCCTGGTCGCCAACATCGGCGGATCGCTGACGCCCCTGGGCGACCCGCCGCTGTTCCTGGGCTTCCTGAAGGGCGTCGATTTCTTCTGGACGACGCGGCACATGCTGCTGCCCATGGCGCTGGTCTCCGCGGTGCTGCTGGCGATCTTCTTCGCCATGGACAGCTTCCTCTACACCAGGGAACCGCCCCGGAAGGAGAAGCCCCGGGACGCCGAGAAGCTGGGGATCGAGGGCGGGATCAACATCCTGCTGCTGGGCGGCGTGGTCGCCGCGGTGCTGCTCAGCGGCGTGTGGAAGCCGGGCATCGGCTTCGAGGTATATCATGTGCATGTGGATATCCAGAACGTCGCGCGGGACGTCCTGCTGGTCGGCATCGCGCTGCTCTCGCTCAGGCTCACCAGCAACGAGAGCCGGCGGCTCAACGCCTTCAGCTGGTTCCCGATCCTGGAGGTCGCCAAGCTGTTCGCCGGCATCTTCCT
Source organism: Skermanella sp. TT6 (assembly GCF_016653635.2). Classification (NCBI taxonomy): domain Bacteria; kingdom Pseudomonadati; phylum Pseudomonadota; class Alphaproteobacteria; order Rhodospirillales; family Azospirillaceae; genus Skermanella; species Skermanella cutis. Next base: position 2,946,958 of record NZ_CP067420.1, on the reverse strand, counting down.
GACCATCATCCCGGCCATCGCGATCCTGCGCGCCGGAACCGACGGCGCGCTCAGCGGGATCGTCTCGGCCGTCACCACGCCGGACGGGCAGCCGATCAACTACATGTATTTCTGGGCGACCGGCATCCTGTCGAGCTTCCTGGACAATGCGCCGACATACCTGGTGTTCTTCAACACGGCCGGCGGCGACCCGATGCACCTGATGCACGACGTTCCGAACACGCTGCTGGCGATCTCGGCCGGCGCGGTGTTCATGGGCGCAAACACCTATATCGGCAACGCGCCCAACTTCATGGTCAAGGCGATCGCGGAGGAGCGCGGGGTCAACATGCCCAGCTTCTTCGGCTACATCGCCTGGTCCGGGTTGATCCTGATCCCGCTGTTCCTGCTGACGACGGTGGTGTTCTTCCTGTAGGGGGCGTGGGATAAATCGCCGAGCTGGCCGGAACCGGGATAGCGGGGTCAGACCACCATTTCCCACCAACTCTCCAGAATTTCAATCATCAGGGGAAATGGTGGTCTGACCCCGCTATCCCTCGCCGGCGCCAACCGTCGTTTTTCACGCTTGATCAGTGCCCTCTTCCCGCCGTCAGTGGGACATCAGGACGGGCAGGTCCATGTGGCCCAGTATGTGCCGGGTGACGCCGCCGATGATCAGCTCTCGCAGGCGGGAATGGCCGTAGGCGCCCATCACCAAAGCGTCGCAGTCCAGTTCCTGCGCGACCTGAAGGATGATCTCGCCGACGCTCGCGTCGTTGTCGTTGATGTTGTTGCGCAAGCCGACATTGACGCCGTGCTTGACCAGGTATTCGCAGATCTCCTGGCCTGACGGGTCCGGCTTGCCAGGCCGCTCGATGGTCAGGACGGTCACGGCCTCGGCATCGGACAGGAAGGGGATCGCGTCGCGAACGGCGCGTCCCGCCTCGCGCGTGTTCTTCCAGGCGATCAGCGTGTGCTTGCCGGAAGTCGGCACCCGCCGCTCCCACGGCAGGATGATCGTCGGACAGACGGCCTGCATCGGAAGCTGGTCGGGGATCTGGAGCCGGACGCGGTCCTCCAGGTTCGCGGGGTGCGACTGGCTGACCACGGCAAGATCGACGAACGGGGTCCGCCGGGCCAGCAGGGCCACGTGGTCGCCCTCCTCGACCCGGAAGGAGTAGGTCACGTCGGCGCAATGGTTCCGGACCTCGTGCTCGATCTCCTCCGCCTTCTCGTGGGCGATGGCCGTCGCCTCGGCGAGGTAGGCGTAGGATGCGCCCCGGCCGGTGATCCCGGCCGGCATCGTGACCGGAGTCGCGATGTACAGGATCTCCAGATAAGCATCGAAGCGCTTGGCCAGCTCGATCCCGCGGTGCAGGCGGTCGGCGTGCTGCTCGTCGTTGGCCATGTGAAGCAGGATGGATTTGATCGGCATGGCTGGACGCTTCTCCCCGGAGTCGTTTGCGACGGTAACGATAGCGCCCCGTGCCGCGAGGTGGCAACGTTCGCTTGTCAGGATGCGGATTCCGCCTTCTTCTTCGACCCGATCCTGGGCTCCTCGCCCTTGAGCAGGCGGCGGATGTTGGCATGATGGCGGATATAGACCAGCACCGCGATGAAGGCGCAGAGCTGTCCGACCTGCGGTCCCGCGAAGTACCAGCCGGTCAGCGGGCTGATGCCCAGCGCCACCAGCGCGGACAGGGACGAGTAGCGGAGCGCGAAGGCGACCAGCAGCCAGGTCAGGCAGGCGATAACCCCGACCGGCCAGGAGACCGCCAGCAGCACGCCGAGGGCGGTCGCCACGCCCTTGCCGCCGTTGAAGCCGAGCCACACCGGAAAAGTGTGCCCGAGCATCGATCCGGCTCCCGCCAGCACGGCGGCGTCGGGACCGAACCGGCTGGCGACCAGCACGGCGAAGGCGCCCTTGCCGCTGTCCAGGACCAGGGTCAGGGCGGCGAGCGGCTTGTTGCCGGTGCGCAGGACGTTGGTGGCGCCAATATTGCCGGAGCCGATCTTCCGGATGTCGCCATAGCCGGCAATCCGGGACAGCACCAGGCCGAACGGGATCGACCCCAGGAGATATCCCGCGACGGCGGCGGCGAGCAGGTAGGGCCAGGAGAAACCCCAGCTTATCGGATCGGGCATGCTGCTGAATTCCGGTGGATCGAGGGGATCATGCGTCCAGGTTGAAGACGGTGGCGCCGCCGACGACGGTGCGGGTGGCGCGGCCGGTGACGGGACGGCGGTCGAACGGCGAATTGCGGGAACGGCTTCGGAAGCGGGCGACGTCGACCCGCCACAGCCGGTCGGGATCGAAGACGGTGAGGTCGGCGGCGCGCCCCTGGGCGAGCCGGCCGAGCGGCAGGCCCAGCAGGTCGGCCGGATTGCAGGTCAGGGCGGCCAGGGCCCGCGACAGCGGCAGCTTGCCGTTATGGACCAGTTCCAGCACCAGCGGCAGCAGGGTTTCCAGGCCGACGATGCCGCAGGCGGCGTCCGCGAAGGGGACGTCCTTGCGGTCGGCCGGCTGGGGCCTGTGGTCGCTGACGACGGCATCGATCGTGCCGTCCGCGAGGCCTTCCACGATGGCGCGGCGGTCCATTTCCCCACGGAGCGGCGGCGACAGCTTGGCGGCGGTCCGGTAGCCGATCACGTCGGTTTCGGTCAGGGCGAAATAGGCCGGCGCCGTGTCGCAGGTGACCGGCAGGCCGCGGCGCTTGGCGTCGCGGATCACCTCCACCGCCGCCCCGGTCGAGACATGGGCGGCGTGGTAGCGGGTCCCCGTCAGCTCGACCAGACGCAGGTCGCGTTCGATCAGGATGACCTCGGCCTGGGCCGGGATGCCGGGCAGGCCCATGCGGGTCGCCACCTCGCCGGCATTCATCTGCCCGCCATCCGCGAGGCTGGGTTCCTCCGGGTGCTGGACGACCGGGCGCCCCAGGGCGCCCGCATAGCGCAGCACGCGCAGCATGACGGCCGCGTCGGCGATCGCGGCTTCCCCGTCCGTGAAGGCCAGGGCGCCGGACCGGGCGGCAAGCGCCATCTCGGCAAGGCCGCGCGCGCCGTCGGAGGCGCGGCCATAGCGATAGACCCGGACGGGCGATGCTGTTTCATCCGCACCCGGCGGCAGGCATACCATGGCGGTGACGCCGCCGGCGGCGGCCGCCTCGGGGGTCGCCTCTTCCCGGCCGCCGGCTGTCACCCGCATGTCGATCAGGCCCGGCGCCAGGCACTGGCCGCCGAGATCGGTCACCCCGATCCCATCCGGCACGCCGTCGGCGAACAGGCCGGGGCCGAAGTCCGCGATCGTCCCGCCCTCGGTCAGCAAGGTTCCCATGGCATCGAGGCCGGTGGCCGGGTCCAGCAGCCTTGCGTTCCGGTACGCCATGCGCGGTGCCATCACGCGACCTCGCGGGTGACATGGTCGAGGCAGGCGGCGATCACGGAGGCGAGGGTCGCCTGATCGGCTTCGATCAGGGAGCTCCCGGCATCGACACCGAAGGTCTCGTCGAATTCCCGCTGCGACGGAACGAGGGTCCCGAGCGAGCGCCGGACGTCGAGCGGGTAGCGGACCACCGCGTCGGCCCCGCGCAGACCCTCGGCCGGGACGTGGTGGACTTCCGCGCCCAGCCGGTCGATGTCCGGCGGCAGCAGGGTCGGCGGTGCGACCACGCGGACGAAGGCGCCCAGCGCGTTCAGCATGTGGATCGAGGAGAATGCCGCGCCATGGTGCAGGATATCGCCCGCGAGCGCCACCACCCGGCCCCGCAGGTCGCCGAAGCGGCGGCGCATCGCCACGGCGTCTGCCAGCGCCCCGATGGGATCCTCGTGGCCGCCGTCGCCCGCGTTGACGATCGGGCAGGGAGCGCGATTCGCGACCCACGCGGCGCCGCCGGGCCGTGAATCCCGCACGAGCGCCGCCGCGCAGTCAGAGGCATCCTCGGAAGGCTCGGCACCGAGGCGAAGCACCGCCGTCTCGAATGCCGCCCGGAGGGTCGCAGCGTCCGCCGGAAGCAGGCCGCCGACGCGGCGCCCGGCGAGCGGCCGATCCGTCGGCGGATCGTCGGCACGGTCGAGCAGGATTGACAGTTCCGCGGCCGACATGCCTTGCAGAGCCAGCAGATGACGGGGGCGACCGGGAACGCGCGGCGGGATGGTCATGATGGGGCGGGACTATAAGGACGCGGTTCCCGCCCTGCAATCACCTAGAGAGTTCCCGATCAGGTTGAACCGCTCCGGTCCTTGCAGCCGGCCGTTCCACTCGCCCCATCGTGTTGCGCCATGGGCGCAACCTACGGCTCGATGCAGGCCGAAGCTGATGCGGACCGGCGATCGTAGGTTGCGTCCGTGGCGCAACGCATCGGATCAGCTGTCTCGGGCGGATTGACCTGATCAGGTACAGTTCTAGAAATAGGCGATCAGCCGCCCCAGGGTCGCGGTGCTCGCCCAGACGCCGGCCGACACGAAGGCGCCCGCGACGGCAAGGCCGGGTGCCCGGACTTCAGCGTTCCAAGTCTCCACCCTGCGCCAGGGTATCAGGTGAAAAGCCACGATGTTGGCGAGGCCCAAGCCGATCAGGCCCAGCTTGTAGACGAAGACAGGGTTGTTCCAGACGGCCGTGGCGTCGGCGGTGAACAGCAGAAAGCCGGTCACGATCGCCACCGCGAACCCGCCTGCGGCGATCGGCAGCAGAAGCCGCCCCAGCGCCGCCACGGGCAGCGACCGCGCCATGCCCATGATCCGCAGGTCGAAGGCGAAGATGCTGCCGACCATGGCGACGACCGCCAGCACATGCAGGACATTGGCGGCGGGATAGAGCCAGAGGGCCTGCCGGAGCGCCTCGCCCAGCGCGGAATGCTCCAGCGCGAGTGCCCAACCAGGCCCGGTGCCGGCATGCTCCATCAGCGCAGCTCGACCGACTTGCCGTCGACCCGGATCCGCTCCGCCCGCAGTTCGGTCGGGTCGCTCCTGTGGATATAGCCGTCGAGGCTGACCGTCTGTCCCTGGCGCAAGGTCCCGTCCGGCAGCCCCCGGGTGGTCATGCGGGACGGCGGTGCCAGCACGATGAACCAGGTCTTGCCCTGGGATTCGAGTTGGATCGAAGCGTGGGGATTGGCGAACGACACGGACTGGACGGTGCCGTCCAGGGTCGTCGGCGCCGTGCTGTCGTAGCTGCCCCAGCCATGGTGCGCCATGGCGGTCGGCGTAACGGCCAGGGTGCCCAGGACCGCCGCGGCGGCCAGCGTCTTGCGTGAGTTCGGAAGGATCATCGGGAGCTCCCGGTGCAGGACTGTCGATGCGCTTGATATAGGGCTCGACAGCGGACGGGAGCGACTTTTTCGGCATTTCCAGCAGACTCTCGAATACCACTTTCGATAATATATTCATCAGAGGGAAAAGCAGTATAGAGAATCTTACTGCCTTTAATTACTCTAGAACATTGTGAGGCGTTTCACTGAATCCAGTGTTTCTCTTATGCTTTGGTTCGCTCCTCGAAACAGAGGAGGCGATGACATGCGCAACATGACCGTGAGGCTCAAGGGGCTTTCGTTGCTGATGCTGGCCCTGGCGCCCCCCGCCGTGATCCTGGGCGGCGTGGTGTTCGCCGGCAAGCTGGTATTCGATGCCGGGCAGGCGACGCGTGAAAGGATCGAGACAGTCGTCGAGACCGTGAACACAGAGATCGTGCCGAGGCTTGAAGCGATCGGCCGGACCTATGGCGGGATGGCCGATACCCTTGACCGGCTGAACGGTCAGATCGACGGGGTTTTCGTGAAGCTGGGAAGCATCCAGGATCTGCGGATCGACGCGGGGCAGTTGGGCTATGCCGGCGCCCGCCAGATCCAGGTACCGTCCCGCACGGTATCGTTCGGATCAGGCTTCGCCAAGATAGACGTGGAAACGGGAAAGCTGCTCAACGAGACGCTTCCGGCCATCCGCATCCCCGACCGGCCCGTCACCATCCCGATCGGTCCGTTGCGCGAAGCCTTCGCCCCGCTGGGTCCGGGCGGCCCGATCGGCCGTGCCGTCCAGGCGGCGCAAGGCGAGATCGGCAAGGCGGTCGGCGAGGTGAAGAAGCTCGCCGAACCTGTGGGCACCCTGGTCGATACGGCGGCCGGCTGGTTCGGCCCGCTCCGGCAGACCCTGGCCACGCTGGGGTTCGTGATCACGGCGATGATGTCCGCCGTGGTCCTGCTCATCGCGCTTTATGTCGGCGCCGGACTATGGCTGGCGGTACGCCGCCGCGCCGAGGCTGCGGCCGCCTATCGGACCGGCGGCGAGTTGGGCTACGTCCTGTATGTCCACCGCACATTGATCCTAGACGGATTCGCCCAGCTCCGCGGGCGCGACCCGTCGGTCCGGACCTCGACCGCCGACCTGAACGGGATCGTCGAGCAGCTCCGTGCCGAGGTGGCGGACCTGCGCGCGGAACTGGGCCGCACCCGGATGAGCGCCTGCGCGGCGGAGTGAGGGAGAACGCCGCCCCGCGGGGCGGCCATCCGACGGAGGAAACGACGATGTCCAGGAACCATGGTCCCGACCAGGCCGCGCGCCGTGCGGCACCCGTCGCCGCGGCCTGCATGGCGGCGGTCCTTCTCACCGGCTGCGTCACCAGCCTCGTCGGCGGCGAAGGTGAGTCCGCGAAGCCGCACGTCGCCGTCGGAGCCCGGGCGCTTCCCGTGGCCCGGGTCGCCTATCCCATCACCGCCACGGCGCCGCCGGTGTTCCTGGGGCCCGCGGCGGCGGAACGGCAGGCCATGACCATGCTGGCGAAGGCGGTCGGCGAGACGCACAAGGAGATGTGGGAGAAATGCGCCTCCTTCTGGGGCCATGAGAACGCTCTCCTTCCGTCGCGCAAGGAATGGGTCTTCTATGACGACGGCTGGCTGAGCCGAGGCGTCTCGGACTTCGAGCACGGGGAGTTCCTGGCGCAGGTCCTGGTCGAGCCGGAGGGCGATCCGGAATCGGGCGAGGCGGCGGGAATCGAGCGCCTCCGCAAGGTCGTGGACATGGCCCTGACCGACACTCCGGCCGACCTGCCGGGACGCGACCGCGTCATGAAGGAGGCGATGGGCAGGATGGAGGAGCAGGGCATGCCCCTGCCTCCGGACTGGGCGGAGGCCGGCACGGCGCCGGTCGGCGCGCAGGCGGTGCTGGCCGGCATTCTTCCGGCCGACACCGCCGGGCGCCTGTCGTCCGCAACGGTGACGAGGACCGTGGTCGTCGGCGAGGACGGCCGGGAGCGCACCATGCTGAGCTATCGGGTTCCTTTCACGGAAGGGGCCTACGCGAAGCTGGCCGAGCGGTACGCCGAGGCGGTCTTCCGGGAAGCCGGCGAATTCGCCATGCCACCTTCGCTGATCCTCGCGGTGATGGAGACGGAAAGCGCCTTCAATCCGCGCGCCCGCTCCCACATCCCGGCCTTCGGCCTGATGCAGCTGGTGCCGACCAGCGGCGGACTGGACGCCCACCGGTTCGTCAACGGCGAGTCGGCTCCCATGCTGATCCCCGAGTCGCTTTATGACGTCGACACCAACGTCAGGCTCGGCACCGCCTACCTGAAGCTGCTCGACACCCGTTACCTGAGGGACGTCGATCATCCGGAAAGCCGTCTCTACGCAGCCATCGCCGCCTACAACACGGGCGCTGGCAACGTGGCCCGGGCTTTCAACGGCACGACGAACATCGGCCGGGCCGCTCCCCTGATCAACCGGCTCCCGCCGGAGGAGGTGTTCGACCATCTGAGCGAGCAACTGCCCTTCGAGGAGACCCGGCGCTATCTCGTGAAGGTGACCGAGGCCCGCCGGCGCTATCTTGACTGGGACCGGGCCGCCGCGGATGCGCAGCTTGCGGCCCGGACCGTCGAGGACACCGATGCGGAGACGCGGTGATCAGACGATGCCGGCTTCCCTCAGGCGCCGGATCTCGGCCTCGTCCAGCCCGAGCCAGTCGCCGAACACCTCGCCGGTGTGCTGGCCCAGCGTCGGCGGGGCGTGGCGGTAGTCGACCGGCGTGTCGGAGAACCGCATCGGGCTGGCGAGCAGGTGGATCGGTTCGGGCGTCAGCGGATGGGGCAGGGTGATCTCCATGCCCCGTTCCCTGACCTGCGGGTCGTCGAACACTTGGTCGATCCGGTTGATCGGGCTGCACGGCACGCCCAGGGGCTCCAGGCCCTTCAGCCAGTGGTCCCGCGGCATGGACGAGATCAGCTGGCGCAGGACCGGTATCAGGTCGTGCCGGTTGCGCACGCGAAGCTCGTTCGTGGCGAAGCGCGGGTCGGTCGCCAATTCCGGCCGGCCGGCGAACTGGCAGAACCGGGCATACTGCCCGTCGTTGCCGACGCCCAGGATGATGTAGCCGTCGGAGGCCGGGAAGGCTTCGTAGGGAACGATCGTCGGGTGCGCGTTGCCCATGCGCGGAGGCGCCTCGCCGCTGGTCAGGTAATACTGGCCGGCATAGGACAGCCAGGCGACCTGGGTGTCCAGCAGCGCCATGTCGACATGCTGGCCCTTGCCGGTCCGGGTGCGGTGGTGCAGGGCCGCCAGGATCGCGACGAGGCCGTACATCCCGGTCATCAGGTCGGCGATGCCGACGCCCAGCTTCTGCGGGTCGCCGTCCGGCTCCCCGGTCACGCTCATGATCCCGCCCATGGCCTGGACCAGGAAATCATAGCCCGCCCGAGGGGCGTAGGGGCCGGTCTGCCCGAAGCCGGTGACCGAGCAGTAGATCAGCCCGGGGAACTCGTCCTTGAGCTGGTCGTAGCCGAGATTGTAGCGGCTCAGCGTCCCGACCTTGTAGTTCTCCAGCAGGATGTCGCTTCGGGCGATCATCCGGCGGGCCAGGGCCTGCCCCTCCGGCTTGGTGAAGTCCAGGGTGATCGACCGCTTGTTCCGGTTGGCCGACAGGTAGTAGGCGCTCTCGGTCGTGTCATTGCCGTCCGCGTCGCGCACATAGGGAGGGCCCCATTTCCGGGTGTCGTCGCCCTGGCCCGGCCGCTCCACCTTGACCACGTCGGCGCCGAGGTCGCCCAGCACCTGGGTGGCGCTGGGACCCGCCAGGACGCGGCTCATGTCGAAGACCTTCAGCCCGGCGAGCGGGCCGGAAGGGGCGGGGCGGGCGGTCGATATCATGGACGGTGCATCCGGAAGCGGAAAGGGAAACCCTGGGACAGGCGAGCGGCGGGTCGCCGTCCGGTTATAGGGACTGGCCGGCGGCGTTGACAAGCGCGGCCGCCGCGCCCGCGCGTTCCTCCGCCTTCCTGTACTCGCGGGCCTCGCCGCACACCCATTCATAGAAGGCCGCCACCTTGGGCCGGTCGAAGTAGCGGGGAGGCGCCACGAAGTAATAGGCCAGCTCGGTCGGCAGAGTGATGCCGAACGGTGCCACCAGCCGGCCGGCGTCCAAATCGTCGGCCGCCAGCACCCGGCGCGCCAGCGCGATGCCGTGGCCGGCCACCGCCGCCTGGAGCACCAATGCCGAATCCGTGAAGCGGGGGCCGCGCGCCGCGTCCACGCCGCGCACTCCGGCCGACTGGAGCCACATGGTCCAGCCGATCAGGAAGTCGTCGTGCAGCAGGGTGAACCCGGCCAGGTCTTCCGGCGTGCGCAGGCGTTTGGGGCCTTCGAGCAGGGCGGGCGAGCAAACCGGGAAGATGTCCTCGGTCAGCAGCTTCTCCGCCCGCACCCCTTCCCAGCCGCCGCGCCCGAACCGGATCGCCGCGTCCACGTCCTGCTGGGTGAAGTCGACCATCTGCGGAGTCGTGGACAGCAGGACGTCCAGATGGGGATGCTGCTCCTGGAAACGCGGCAGCCGCGGGACGAGCCACTTGGCGGCGAAGGAGGCGATGGTGCTGATGGTGAGCGAGCCTCCGCCGTCGGCGGCCCTGAGCTTGGCGGTCGCGTCGGCGATCTGGTCCAGCGCTTCGCGCAGCGGCGGCAGGTAGCCCTGGCCGGCCTCGGTCAGCACCAGTGCCCGGTTCAGCCGCCGGAACAGCGGCACGCCCAGCACGTCCTCCAGCCCCTTGATCTGGTGGCTGATGGCGGCCTGCGTCACGTTCAGTTCCTCCGCCGCGCGGGTGAAGCTGAGATGGCGCGCGGCGGCCTCGAAGGCGCGGATGGCGTTCAGCGGTGGCAGGCGGCGGCCCATGGTCCGGTTCGGTGATTAGTTTTGCTAATCCACTTTATGAGAAAGCGTCGTTTGCGCGCAAGAACCGGGTCGCGCAAATATCGGCGCATCACGATGATGTTTCTCGATGATGACCGCCGGAGCCGGAGCCGCTTCGGCCCGCTTTCGCATAAGGAGAGCCAAGATGACCGTCGGCATTCGGAAGTCCGCTCCGCTCGGTGCGGACATAAGCCTGAAAAGCTTCAATCGCCTCCTGGTGACTGTCTTCGATACCGTGCTGGAATGGCAGGACCGGGCACGGCAGCGCCACCGCCTCGGCGAGATGGACGATCACCTTCTGCGCGATATCGGCCTGTCCCGCGCCGATCTGGAACAGGAAGTGGTCAAGCCGTTCTGGCGGCCCTGACGGTCGTCCGGCGGACGACGGTCGGGCTCAGTCGCGGTCGGCCCGTTCGCCCATGAGATCGCCGGTCACCGAGGCGATCTCGTCCAGCGCGCTGGTCAGGCGCGGCAGGTAGCGGCGCCCGTCGTCGGTCAGCTCCAGGCCCCGGGCGAAGCGGCGGAACAGGACGACTCCAAGCCAGCTTTCGAGCATCTTGACATGGTGGCTGATCGCCGCCGGGGTCACTTTCAATTCCTGCGCCGCGCCCGTGAAGCTGCCATGACGTCCCGCCGCCTCGAACGCCCGTACGGCGCTGAGCGGTGGCAAATGCCGGCTCTGATGCGTTTCGAAGTCCAACCTCTGTACCACCCCCGATCCATTCCGCTCCGAATGATGCGTTCAGCGTTGAAACAGTCCGGGAGGGACTGAGGTTTCATCCGAACAGCAGCAATGCGAGCGGAATGGACGGCAGGGCCAGCACCGTCTGGAGGGTGATCGTTCCGGCCATCAGGCGGGCGTCGCCGCCCATCTGCCGTGCCAGCACATAGGCCGACGCGGCGGCCGGCAGGCTGTTGAACAGCACGGCCACCGTCAGGGTCAGGCCGTGGACGCCGAAGACGGCGCCGTACAGCGCCGTCAGCCCCGGCACGACCAGCAGTTTCGTCAGCGACGACTGGAGCACGGCCCCTCCGGCGGAACGCGCCGCCGCGAGGTCCAGGCCGGCGCCGACCGCCAGCAGCCCGAGCGGCAGGGCGGCGTCGCCCAGGATCTGGAAGACGGGGCCGATCAGGGGCGGCCGGCCGACGCCGCTGAGGTTGAGCGCCGCTCCGGCCGCCACGCCGATGATGATCGGGTTGCGCAGGATTCCCAGGGCGACCGCTCGGATCGAGCTGCCGTTCCCGGAGCCGTAGCGGGACAGGACGATCACGCACAGCACGTTCACCAGCGGCACGACCGTCGCCAAACCGATCGCGAACAGCGTCACGCCGGGCTTGCCGAACAGCGCCGCGGCGGCCGCCAGCCCGACGAAGGTGTTCGGCCTGACCGATCCCTGGAAGACGGAGGTGAAGGCGGGGCCGTCGGGATTGAGGTGCCTGCGCAGCAGAAGCAGCAGCAGGGTCGCGGTGAGGATCGCCGAGACCAGCGCCAGTCCCATGGGGACCACCGCGAGGTCGCCCAGGCTGGCCTTGGAAAGGTTGTCGAGCAGCAGGAGCGGGAAGAAGATGTAATAGGTGAGCTTCTCGACCGGCACCCAGGCTTCGTCCGGGACGAAGCGGCGCCGGCGCAGCACGTATCCCAGCAGGATCAGGAGGAAGATCGGCGTGAGGGCGGTGAAGACGATGAAGAGCTGGGACATTCAGGAATTGCCGTCTTCGATCCCTTCATCCCCGCCGCTTTCCCGGTCGAAGCGTTCCTGTTCGAGCCGTTCCTCCTCGGCCAGCCGCGCCGCCGCGCGCATCCCCGCGAGCGCGTCCAGGGCGCCCTGGAGGATGTAGGCGGCGGCCATCTTGTCCACGACCTCGGCGCGGCGCTTCCGGGTCATGTCGGCGTCGATCATCATGCGCTGGACCGCGCTGGTGGACAGCCGCTCGTCCCAGAACGCGATCTCCTGCTCGCCGCCCAGGATGTCCCTGTGCTCCAGCATGCTGGCGCCGAACTGCCGGGCGCGCTCGGCCGAGGGCCCCTCGCTGCCGTCCATGTTGACCGGCAGCCCGATCACGACGGCGCCGACCTCCCGGTCCTTGATGATGCGGGCCAGCTCGCGCGCGTCCACCGTGAACTTGGTGCGCTTGATCGTGCCGATCGGCGACGCGACGGAGAATCCGGGGTCGGAGATCGCCATGCCGATGGTCTTTGTGCCCAGGTCGAGCCCCAGCAGCCGCCTGCCGCGGGGTATGACGTCGAGAAGGTCCGTGAGCTTGCGGATCGCCATATCGGGTGTTACTTTCGGCACACAGTCATAAAGGCACACTGCCGGAAAATTTCCATTTCTGCCGTCGGCCGGGGCAGTGCTCCGGCACGAGGCGTTCGCGGACGGAGAGACTTACCCCATGTCGCTCGATAAGGCCACCGTGGCGAAGATCGCCCACTTGGCCCGCATCAAGGTGCCCGAGGCCGACCAGGACCACCTGGCCGGCGAACTCAGCAACATCCTGAACTTCGTCGAGCAATTGAACGAGGTCGATACCGTCGGCGTGCAACCGATGACCAGCGTGGCACCCCACAAGCTGCGCCGCCGCCCCGACGCCGTCACCGACGGCGGCATCCGCGACGCCGTGCTGCTCAACGCCCCGGACAGTGCCGAGGGCTTCTTCGTCGTGCCGAAGGTTGTCGAGTGATGACGGATCTGACAAAGCTGACCATGACCGAAGCCCTGGCCGGGATGGCCAAGGGCGAGTTCACCAGCGTCGAGCTGACCGAGGCGCATGTCCGCGCCGTCGAGGCGTCGCGCCCCCTGAACGCCTTCATCACCGAGACTCCGGACCAGGCGATCGCCATGGCCGAGCGGGCCGACGCCCGGCGCGCCAAGGGCGAGGCCGGCCCGATGAACGGCCTGCCGATCGCGGTCAAGGACCTGTTCTGCACGGAAGGTTTCCAGACCACCGCCGGCAGCCATATCCTGGAAGGCTTCAAGCCGCCCTATGAATCCACCGTCACCGCCAACCTGTGGCGGGACGGAGCGGTGATGCTGGGCAAGGTCAACCTGGACGAGTTCGCCATGGGCTCGTCCAACGTGACCAGCCATTTCGGCCCCGTCGTCAGCCCCTGGAGCCAGGGCACCCTGGTGCAGCGCGACTTGGCGGAGGAGGGCGGCTTCCTGTCAGAGCTGACCGCCGCCGTGCGCCAGCCGCGCCCGGTGCAGGAATGGCAGTGGACCCGCAAGCTGGTGCCCGGCGGATCGTCGGGCGGTTCGGCCGCCGCGGTGGCGGCGCGCTGCGCCATGGCCGCGACCGGGACCGACACCGGCGGCTCGATCCGCCAGCCGGCCTCGTTCGTCGGCATCGTCGGCATCAAGCCGACCTACGGCCGCTGCTCGCGCTGGGGCATCGTCGCCTTCGCGTCGTCGCTCGACCAGGCCGGCCCGATGACCCGCACGGTCGAGGACGCGGCGCTGATGCTGGGCTCCATGTGCGGGTTCGATCCCAGGGACTCGACCAGCGTGGACATGCCGGTGCCGGACTTCCGCGCGGCGCTGACCGGCGACATCCGCGGCCTCAAGGTGGGCATCCCCAAGGAATACCGGGTCGACGGCATGCCCGCCGAGATCGAGAAGCTGTGGCAGCAGGGCATCGACTGGCTGAAGGCGGCCGGCGCCGAGCCGGTCGAGATCAGCCTGCCGCACACCAAGTACGCGCTGGCCACATATTACATCGTGGCGCCGGCCGAGTGCTCGTCCAACCTGGCGCGTTACGACGGCGTCCGCTTCGGGCTGCGGGTCGAGGGCAAGGACCTGAAGGACATGTACGAGAACACCCGCGCCGAGGGTTTTGGGGCGGAGGTCAAGCGCCGCATCATGATCGGCACCTACGTGCTGTCGGCGGGATACTACGACGCCTATTACCGCAAGGCGCAGCAGGTCCGGACCCGGATCGCGCAGGACTTCGAGCAGGCCTACGAGCGGTGCGACGTGATCCTGACGCCGACGGCGCCCAGCACCGCGTTCGCCATCGGCGAGAAGATGGACGACCCGATCGCCATGTACCTGAACGACGTGTTCACGGTGCCGGCGTCGCTGGCGGGGCTGCCCGGTATCTCGGTGCCGGCGGGCCTGGCATCGGACGGCTTGCCGCTGGGCCTGCAGATCCTCGGCCGCCCGTTCGACGAGGCGACCGTGCTGCGGGTGGCCGGCGTGCTGGAGAACGCCGCCGGCTTCGACGCCCTGCCGCCCTTCGTCGCCGCCCGCGGCTGACGCCGACCCTGATCCTGAGGAAGTTGTGTAATGACCAGTGTGATCAACGGGACTAATCTGATCAAGGGCGAGACCGGCGACTGGGAAGTGGTGATCGGGCTGGAAGTCCATGCCCAGGTCATTTCGAACGCGAAACTGTTCTCGGGAGCCTCGACCCTTTTCGGTGCCGAACCGAATACGCAGGTGAGCTTCGTCGATGCCGCGTTCCCCGGCATGCTGCCCGTCATCAACGAGCACTGCGTCGAGCAGGCGGTCCGCACGGGCCTCGGCCTGAAAGCGCAGATCAACCTGTTCTCGGTGTTCGACCGCAAGAACTACTTCTACGCCGACTTGCCCTCGGGCTACCAGATCAGCCAGTTCCAGCAGCCGATCGTCGGCAAGGGCGAGATCGTGCTGGACATGCCGGACGGGACCAGCCGCACCGTCGGCGTCACCCGCCTCCACCTGGAGATGGACGCCGGCAAGAGCGTCCACGACCTGCATCCGAGCCGGACCTATGTCGACCTCAACCGGTCCGGCGTGGCGCTGATGGAGATCGTCTCGGAGCCGGACATGCGCACCTCGGAGGAGGCCGCGGCCTATGTCCGGAAGCTGCGGGCGATCCTGCGCTATCTCGGCACCTGCGACGGCAACATGGAGGAAGGCTCCATGCGCTGCGACGTCAACGTGTCGGTGCGGCGTCCGGGCGAGCCCTACGGCACGAGGACCGAGACGAAGAACGTCAACTCGATCCGCTACGTCCAGATGGCGATCGACTACGAGGTTCAGCGCCAGATCGAGGTGATCGAGGGCGGCGGGACGATCGTTCAGGAGACGCGGCTGTGGGACACGACCAAGTTCGTGACCCGGTCGATGCGCAGCAAGGAGGAGGCGCACGACTACCGCTACTTCCCCGATCCCGACCTGCTGCCGCTGGAGCTGGAGCAGTCATGGGTGGACGCGATCAAGGCGACCCTCCCGGAACTGCCCGACGACAAGAAGGCCCGCTTCATCAGCGACTACAAGCTGTCGAACTATGATGCCGGCGTGCTGGTCGCGGAACGGGCGAGCGCCGACTTCTACGAGACCGTCGCCAAGGGGCGCGATCCGAAGCTGTCCGCCAACTGGACCATGGGCGAGCTGTTCGGCGCACTGAACAAGCAGGGCAAGGGGATCGAGCAGTCGCCGGTCTCCGCCGAGAACCTGGGCGGCCTGATCGACCTGATCTCCGACGACACGATCAGCGGCCGCATCGCCAAGGATGTGTTCGCCGAGATGGTCGCGACCGGCAAGCCGGCGGCCGTGATCGTCGAGGAGAAGGGCCTGCGGCAGGTGACCGACACGGGCGCCATCGACAGCGCGATCGACGGCGTCCTGGCGGCCAACCCGGACAAGGTCGCCGAGTACAAGGGCGGCAAGGAGAAGCTGTTCGGCTTCTTCGTCGGCCAAGTCATGAAGCAGACCCAGGGCAAGGCGAACCCGGCCATGGTCAACGAGATCCTGACCAGGAAACTGAACGGCTGACGCGGCACGACGGAATGCCGGGCCTCCGGGCCCGGCATTCCGCTTTTTCCCTATACCCAGAGAAAACCAGGAGTTCCCCGCGATGGCCGGCAAGCCCGACAGCCTGAACCCCGAAACCCTTGCCGCCAACGCCCTGGGCTGGATCGACCCGAACACCGGCGCGATCGTGCCGCCGATCCATCCCAGCACCACCTATCTGCGGGACCCCGACAACAGCTACGACACCCACGGGCGCGTCTACAGCCGTGCCGACAACCCGACTTACGACCAGGTCGAGGCGCTGCTGAACCGGCTGGAAGGCGGGCAGGGGGCTCTGGTCTTCTCCTCCGGCATGGCGGCGGCGACGGCGCTGTTCATGGCCCTGAAGCCGGGTGACCATGTGGTGGCGCCCAGCGTGATGTACTGGTCGCTCCGCAACTGGCTGATCGACTTCGCCAAGCCTTGGGGGCTGGACGTCGAGTTCGTGCCGAGCGCCGACATGGACGCCCTGGCGCAAACCGTCCGGCCGGGCAGGACGGCGCTGGTCTGGATCGAATCGCCAAGCAACCCGATGTGGGACGTGACCGACATCCAGGCGGCGTCGGACATCGCCCACGCCGCCGGGGCGCGGCTGGCCGTGGACAGCACTTCGGCCAGCCCGGTGATCACCCGCCCGCTGGCGTTCGGCGCCGACTATGTGATGCATGCCGGCACCAAGTACCTGAACGGGCACAGCGACGTGATCGCCGGCGCGCTGGTCACCGCCGCCGCCGACGACCATTGGAACCGGATCAAGGGTGTCCGCAAGGGCCTGGGCGCCGTGCTCGGCCCGTTCGAGAGCTGGCTGCTGCTGCGCGGCATGCGAACCCTGTATCCGCGCGTGCGCACCGCGTCGGCCAACGCGCTGGACATCGCGCGGTACTTCGAGGGGCATCCCGGCGTCTCGGAGGTGCTGTATCCGGGCCTCCAGAGCCACCCCCAGCACGACATCGCCCGCCGCCAGATGACCGACGGGTTCGGCGGCATGCTGTCGATCCGCATGAGCGGCGGTGCCGCCGCCGCGGTCGCGGTCGCCGCCAGCACCGAGGTCTTCACCCGCGCCACGTCGCTGGGCGGGGTCGAGAGCCTGATCGAGCACCGCGCCAGCATCGAGGGGGCTGACACGCCGGTTCCGAACGACCTGCTGCGCCTGTCGGTCGGCATCGAGGATGCCGAGGACCTGATCCGCGACCTGATCCAGGCGATCGAGAAGAGCCGTCCGGCGGCCTGAGGCGCCACGGTGAGGCGGCGGTAAAAAGGTAATGACGCGCGCACGATAGGGGCTTGCCGAACAAAGCCCCGCTCGCTATACAGAGCGCCGCGCCGGATAGGTGGCCGAGAGGCTGAAGGCACAGCTTTGCTAAAGCTGCGTGGGGGAAACCTCACCGTGGGTTCGAATCCCACCCTATCCGCCACTTTCCCCGCACCGGGAAACCCAGGCAGTCCGCGGCCTGCGGGTGCCGTCTCACCAGGGCATGCGTACCACGGATGTGGCCCATCCGTCAGCCCGGTCGATCGGGGGGAGCCGAGCGTGGATGTGCCGTCTCACATACCGGTGAACTTCCGCATCGTGCTTTCTCCGATTTCATGCGGCGTCCAGAACCCGATGGCGCAACAGGTCGAAGCCGGCCCAACCGCACATGGTAAGCTCGATCGTTTCGAGCGGGCGGATCTGACCTTCCGCCGGGCCGCTGCTCAATGACGGAGGCAGTCCGGCCCTGACCGGCGCCAAGTCTCGTTTCAGGCCACCGACAAACCTGGCGCGGTTCAGACTCGTCATGGCCGCGCTACAACCGGCTTGCACCGTTCAGGAAACCCAGCCCGTCCGCAACTTGATGATGCCGTGCCCGCTCAAGCCTTTCTGCGCGCCGGCAGGAGTTGGGACCGCGTATCGAAGATTGCCTTGACGACAGCCGCTACCACCAGGGCGCAAAGAACAGATTTCGACATCATCCCCATGGTCCCCTCGATCAATAGAGCGTGGATTACGCTGCCAAGGACGACGACCATCGCTAGGGTCGTGTGGATCAGACGCCAAACCTTCTGCCTGACGCGCAACCGCCGCCGCAGCGCGGCCAGGAGCGCGGCGGCGAACACCGCCCACATCGCGATCACGCCCCAGGCGGAGAAAGGCGTCGGCGAGCGGAAGAGGAGGGCGTCGATGACGTCCGGCGGGCTCGTCAGCCACAGGCCCGCGACATGGATGCCGACCGCCGCCGTGAGCCCGCTCCCGATCCAGGCATGCGCTCGGCGCCCGTGTCCCGCACGCAGCCCCGGCAGGTATCCCGCCGCCAGTAATGGCTGCAGGAGGAGAAGCGCGAGTGCCACCACCCCCGCGAGGCCGGCCACGATGTAGACCGGCTGGCGCCATGCGAGCAGCGGACTCGTCACCGCCACTGCGATCGGCACGACCAGGGCGGCCGCGAGGACAGTCCAGATCAGGATCGCGCGAAAGGACGGCAAACGGGTCACGCCGGCCGCAGGACGAAGTGCGCGCTCAGGCTCGTCTCACGTGCGCTGCGCATCACCGGGCGCAGAAAGACGGTCTCGAACCGCTTGCCGTCGAATTCCGCGTCATAGGCGAGATGTCCGTGGGGCTGGCCGAAGGCCGGTACGATCTGCGGCATTTCCATCCGGAACACGCCGTCGGCATCTGTCAGCGTGGCCCCATGGCTTTCCGGGTCGCGCTCATGCCCCTCGGTCGTATGCGCCCAGACCTGGATCCGCACGCCCTCGAGTGGGGCACCGTCGCCTGCACGCCGCACCGTACCCGTCATCAAGAAACCGCCGCGGCCGATGCGCTCCACGACGGGAGCACCGGGCAGGTAGTTGTTGGCGCCGCCCTGCATCGTCGGCGTCGGCGCGAGGCCCTGCGCCCGGGCAGGCGCGAAAAGGCCCGAGACGCCAGTCGCAAGCATCACTCCAGCGGCGGATGTCCCGGCCATGAGCAAGGTCCGGCGCGTCTGCGGGGCGGAGTTCATTCCGATGTCTCCTCTCGTCATGGATGGCGCGTACGCCTCCTCGTCCAAAAACCTTATGTAGGTGAACCAGGCGCAGGGTGAAGCAGGCGTCGGGCATTTCACGGCAATGGCGGCGTTCCGCCAGTGACGAGGATAGCCTGCCGGTATGCAGCCGATCTCGCACGCCCGCCACCGGTTCCCGCCTCGCCATCCAGCACGCCGTGTGGCTCTATCTTCGGTTCATGCTGAATTGCCGGGACGTCGAGGATCTGCTGGCCGAGCGCGGGACCGATGCACTGGGCGGCACCGATCAAGCTCATGACGAGGGAGCGTCGGGGCTGTTGACCGTCAGCCCGGTCCACTTCACGGCGAAGGCCCACATGTCGGCGATCTCCGCGATGGCCTTGTCGGTCGGCTTGCAGGCGCCGTGCCCAGTCTTCGTATCGACACGCAGGATGCGCGGGCGAGGACCAAGGTCGGCGGCCTGCAGGGCGGCGACGTATTTGTACGAGTGGCCCGGCACGACGCGATCGTCGGTATCGGCGGTGGTGACGAGGATGGCGGGGTAGCTCACGCCCGAGCCGACATTGTGGAGCGGCGAATAGGAGAGGAGGTTTCGGAAGTCCGCCTCCGCATCCGGGCTGCCGAACTCCTGCGTCCAGAGCCGGCCTCCGGTGAAGCGGTCGAAGCGCAGCATGTCCATGACCCCGACGCCGGGAAGGGCAGCCGCGAACAGTTCCGACCGCTGGTTGACGACGGCACCCACCAGCAGGCCGCCATTGGATTCGCCATGGATGGCGAGACCGTCCGCCGCGGTGATCCTCTCGGCCTTCAGAAACTCCGCCGCGGCGATGAAATCGTCGAAGCCGTTCTGTTTGGCGTGTCCCCGCCCGCCGTCATGCCAGGTCCTGCCATACTCGCCATCGCCCCGGATGTTGGCGACGGCATAGACACCGCCCTGTTCGACCCAGGCCATCGCGGCCGGCGAATAGAATGGAACCATCGGAATCCGAAGCCGCCATTGGCGGTCAGCATGGTCGGCGCAGGTCCGGTCACGTCGCTGCGGAGCACGACGAAGACCGGCACCCGCGTGCCGTCCCTGGACGCATGGAAGCGCTGTTCCACGATGATGCGGTCGAGGTCGGTCGCGACCTCAGGCGCCGCCCAGACCGTGCTCGTATTGGTTTGGACATCGTAGCGGTAGATGCTGGTCGGTGCATCCTGGCTGGTGAAGACGAAGAAGGTCTCGTCATCGCCGGGGCGGCCGTGAAAGGCTCCGGCGCTGCCGATCCCGGGAAGCTCGACCGCGCCGTCCGGCGTGCCGTCGAGCTTGAAGCGCTCGACCCCGGTCTTCGCATCGACCATGTAGGAGAGGATCAAGCGGTCGCCGACCAGACCGGCAAGGCGGAGCACGGCGTCCCGTCTTCCGCGACGAGGTCGGTGAGGAGTAACCATCCGTCGAGCACCGCCGCCCGGCTGCCTTTCTGGGCTCCTGGGCGGCCTTCCAGTTCCACGGCAGCAGCTCATGGAGCCGGGTTTGGGGGATGTCGGCGATCCGGGCCAGGACATCGGCGAGCCACGTCCGGGGATCGACGCCGTTTATCTTGGCGGTCTATGCTGAACGCCCAACTATGCTGAAGCAAGCAGCGCGAGCCGCAGTCGGCAGGAAGTTGAGGATTGTGAGTTCGACATAGTCCGATCGTCCCTTCCTGTTCGTCAGCAAGGAGGGGACGAAGATGACAACCAGCACATACTTCAGCAGGGAGGCCAACTTACAACGCCTGCACGAAGGGCCTCCGGGCATCTACATTGACCGATACGCATCCCGCTTGGTCCAGGAAGGATATCGCCGCCCGACCGCATGGCGGTGTCTGCGCCTCGTCGCTGACTTCAGCCGCTGGCTGGAACACCGGCAAATTGGCATCCGCGACGTCGATGAACAGGCCGCCGCGCAATACCTGACCGATCGTGCCGGACTCCGGCGTCCGCAAACGGGCGACCGGCCCACGTTGGGGAAGCTGCTGGCGGTCCTGCGCCAGGCCGATGCCATTGCGCCCTGGGAACCGATCGAGCGGAGCGCACGCGAACGGATCTTCGAGGACTTTGCCGGGCATCTCGCTCGCGAGCGCGGGCTTGACCACGCCACGATCGTCCGTCACTGGCCGGCTGTCCGGATGTTCCTCGAGGAGGCGGGGATTGAGGCGATCAGCGATTTCGCCAAGCTGGACCAGGCGGCCGTCATCGGCTTCGTTGAGCGCCATGCCCGGGACCACAGCCCGGGCACCGCCAAGAGCCTGTGCTGGGCGCTCCGCGCCTTCCTGCGGTACCTGTGGCGGGAAGGTCGGCCGGGCCGGGCGCCAACTGCAGCGCTTGGCGCCAGCGATACAGCAGGCTCTCGTATACGCCGAGGCGCCGGGCCGCGTCCTTCACCACCACGCCGGGCCGGAAGGCCTCATTCACCAACCGGGCCTTCTCCGCCGGCGTGTAGCTCCGCCTCCGCTCCGATCCCGTGAGAACCTCATCACTCTGGTAAGCCATGACGTTTACAGCTCGTTTGCGTCCGCGCGAAGGCGCGTGGCGCAAACCTTAACCCCGTCTCGCCGGCTGGCAAGGCGGCGCTCGGCGGAGGCTTACCTATGGTCCGCTCCGTGGCCCGGAGCGTCTTCGGCGGCACACCCGGACGGCACAGCACGGAAAACGGTGCTTACGCCGCCTGAAAGTACCGAAAAATCAAAGCTTTGGGAGAGAAGTTGGTTGGGGGACTAGGATTCGAACCTAGGCTGGCGGAGTCAGAGTCCGCTGTCCTACCACTAGACGATCCCCCAACAAGCCCAGGTGCGGCGCGTTTCGTTTCGGCGTCGTCCCGTGCTCGGGTGCCGGTGTATAGCAAAGCGGTTCGGCGTGCGAAAGCCCTTTTTCCAACTTTTTTCGCACCTGTCGCCGATCAGGAAGATTGTCTTCACCGCCGCCATGCTATGGGGATTGCGCGTCTCGGCGCCGGATCTTTTCATCGTGAACGGCAGACAGCGGCAAGCCCCATGGTGATAAATGCGTATGTCCGTCGGGGGAGGGGGCGTCATCATGCGCCGCGCGGCGGTTGCCTGGAACCACGTCGCGGACGCAGGAATCCGGCACCGGATGCGTCCCGATGTTGACGGATGATGACATTCCCCGGGAGACCGCCGAAAGGCGTCCTTTCATCGCGGGGGAGGATTGGGCTACCATGATCAATCCGGGCGTTCGGCCCGGATCGGCCATGTTCAGCCATGGCCCGCCATGGGGGCGTCCGCGGAGACGGTTGGGGGCAGCGTGAACATCGAGTTGGGCATCGATCGGCAGGGGACGGCGGCGGGCATGCGCCCGGCTTCGTACGCGCGGCCGGTTTTCGCCGCGCTCGATCTCGGCACCAACAATTGCCGATTGCTGGTGGCGAAGCCGCTGGTCGGCGGCGGGTTCCGCGTGATCGACGCGTTCTCGCGCATCGTCCGCCTGGGCGAGGGCGTCAGCCGGACCCGCATGCTGTCCGAGGCCGCGATGGAGCGCTCGCTGGCGGCGCTCCGCATCTGCGCCGCCAAGCTGGAGCGGCGCGGCGTCACGGCGGTACGGGCGGTCGCGACCGAGGCGTGCCGCCGGGCCGAGAACTGCGACGACTTCATCGACCTGGTGGAGCGCGAGACCGGCATCCCGCTCGACATCATCTCGACCCACGAGGAGGCGCGGCTGGCGCTCGCCGGTTGCGCGCCGCTGCTGGACCCCGCCGTGCGCAACGCCCTGGTGTTCGACATCGGCGGGGGCTCGACCGAGCTGATGTGGCTGGAACTGGGCAGCGGCGGACGGCCTCGCATGATCGACCAGATCTCGGTGCCCCAGGGAGTCGTCGGCCTCACCGAGTCCTACGGCGGCGACCGGGTGTCGGCCTCCACCTACGTGACCATGGTGGACGAGATCGCGGAGGCGCTGGCGGCGTTCGAGGCGCGGAACGGCATCCGGCGCGCGGTCGAGCGCGGCGAGGTCCAAATGCTCGGCACCTCCGGCACCGTCACCACGCTGGCCGGCATCCATCTCGGGCTCCAGCGCTACGAGCGGTCGGTGGTCGACGGCAGCTATCTCCAGATCGACCACGCGCGGGCGGTCAGCCGCCGGCTGCTGGAACTGGATTTCGCCGGCCGCGCCGCCTATCCCTGCATCGGGCGGGAGCGCGCCGACCTCGTCGTGGCCGGCTGCGCCGTGCTGGAGGCGATCTGCGACACCTGGCCGGTCACCCGCCTGCGGATCGCCGACCGGGGCCTGCGCGAAGGCATCCTGGTCGACCTGATCGCCGCCAACGGGTCCTGAGCGGCCTTGCGCCGGGCTCGGGGGTGAAATTTGCCGCGTGAAACCGGCTTGCGTTTCCTATATCAGGCACCATGACCAGCAAATCCTCCGGACCGAACACGCCCAGCGGCCGCAATTTCGGCGTGCGGGTGAAGACCGCCAAGAAACGCTCGCTGTCGTCCACCCTGTGGCTTCAGCGCCAGCTCAACGATCCCTATGTCGCGGAAGCGCAGAAGCGCGGCTACCGCAGCCGCGCCGCGTTCAAGCTGCTCCAGCTCGACGACAAGTTCCGCATGCTGGCGCCGGGCAAGCGGGTGGTGGACCTGGGCGCCGCGCCCGGCGGCTGGACCCAGGTCGCGGTGGAACGGGTGAAGCCGCAGAACGGCAAGGGCAAGGTCGTCGGCCTGGACATACTGGAGATGGAGCCGGTCGAGGGCGCCATAACCTTCCAATGCGACTTCAACGACGACGACGCGCCCGACCGGCTGAAGGACGCGCTGGACGGGCCGGCCGACATCGTGCTCAGCGACATGGCGGCGCCGACCACCGGCCATCCCCAGACCGACCACATCCGGATCATGGCCCTGGCGGAGCTGGCCTATGATTTCGCCGCCCAGGTTCTGGCGCCCGGCGGCGCCTTCGTCGCCAAGGTGTTCCAGGGCGGCACCGAGCGGGAGCTGCTGGACCGGCTGAAGCGGGACTTCTCGTCGGTCAAGCATGCCAAGCCGCCGGCCAGCCGGGCGGATTCGGCGGAGACCTACGTGGTGGCGACCGGCTTCCGCGGCGCCTCGGCCGACCATCTCAAGGATCCGGGAGCCGACGGGAGCGAATAGGGTATTCCTTGGACCGGACGATCTATCTGGACCACATGGCGTCCACGCCGCTCGACCCCGCGGTGCTGGACGAGATGCTGCCCTGGCTGGCGGCGGGCGCCGCCGGCAATCCCCACTCGGCCGGCCACCGCGCCGGCTGGCGCGCGGCCGAGGCGATCGAGCGGGCGCGGGGCGAGGTCGCGGCCCTGATCGGCGCGCGGCCCGGCGAGATCCTGTTCACCTCGGGCGCCACCGAGGCGAACGGGCTGGCGCTGCTGGGCGCGGTGCCGGAAGGGTGGCCGGTCGCGGCATCCGCCGTCGAGCATCCCAGCGTGCTGGCCTGCGTCGCGGAGCTGGCGCGGCGGGGGCACCCGGCCCGGCTGCTGCCGGTGGACGGCGCGGGCCGGGCCGATCCCGGGGCGCTGGACGGGCTGGGGCCGGCGCTGGTCTCCGTCATGGCGGCAAACAACGAGGTCGGGACGGTCCAGCCGATCGGCGAGCTGGCGCGGCGCTGCCGCGAGGCCGGCGGGCTGTTCCATACCGACGCGGTCCAGCGGCTCGGCACCGGAAAGATCGACGTCGCGGCGCTGGGCATCGACCTGCTGAGCCTGTCCGGGCACAAGCTGCACGGGCCGATGGGGATCGGTGCGCTGTTCGTGCGGCAGGGAGTGGCGCTCCGGCCGCTGCTGTTCGGCGGCGGGCAGCAGGGCGGGCGCCGGCCGGGAACCCTGCCGACCGCCCTGTGCGTCGGGCTGGGTGCCGCGTGCCGGATCGCTCGGGAACGGCGGGAGGCCGACGCGCTGCGGCTGGCGGGGCTGCGCGAGCGGCTGTTCGGGGCGCTGGCGGCGGGCCTGCCGGGGCTTCGGCGGAACGGTCCCGAAGGGGACGGCGGGCTGCCGGGCTGCCTGCACGTCACCGTTCCCGGGGCGGACGCGGCGGACCGGCTGCTCGACCTGCCCGAACTGGCGCTGTCCACCGGCTCGGCCTGCGGCAGCGGCGAGGGCGGGCCGTCCCACGTGCTGCTCGCCC
The DNA here is from genome assembly GCF_016653635.2 of Skermanella sp. TT6. Taxonomy (NCBI): domain Bacteria; kingdom Pseudomonadati; phylum Pseudomonadota; class Alphaproteobacteria; order Rhodospirillales; family Azospirillaceae; genus Skermanella; species Skermanella cutis. The sequence goes on along the minus strand of NZ_CP067420.1, from coordinate 2,921,929 downwards.
TGGGCCGCTCCGCGGAGGAGGCGTTCGGCAGCATCCGGATCGGGCTGGGCCGCTTCACGACGGAGGACGAGGTGGATCGGGCCGCGGCGCTGCTGGTCGAGGCGTTCGGCGGCCCGCGGGGCGGATCTCAGGCCCGGGGGGCGTAGTCCAGCACGTCGGCCAGCGCCGCCCGGGTCTCGGTCACGACGAAGTCGGCGAAGGCCCGGGCCTTGGCCGGAAGCAGGGTGCGGTGCGGATAGAGCACGGCGAGGACGGCCGGTTCCGGCGGAAAATCCGGCAGGACGACGCGGAGCGCGCCGCTGCGGAGATGTTCGGCCACCTCCCATACCGGCTTCATGGCGATGCCTTGGCCGTCCAGCAGCCAGTCCGTCAGCACCTCGCCATAGTCGGCGTCGAAGCTGCCGGACACCGCGACCTTGGCGGGTCCGTCCGCCGTGTTCAGGCTCCACTGGTACTGCTGGGAGCCTGGAAAGCGCAGCAACAGGCAGTTGTGGCCGGTCAGGTCCTCCGGCCGCTCCGGCTCGCCGGCGGCGTCGAGATAGGCCGGGGCGGCGCACAGCACGCGGGGGCAGTCCGCGATCTTGCGCACGACGAAGGCGCTGTCGCGCAGCACCGCCATGCGGATCGCCACGTCCACCGCCTCGTGCAGCAGATCGATCAGGTGGTCGGACAGCCTCAGGCGGACATCGACCAGGGGAAAGGCCTCGCGGAACCGGGGGATCATCGGCCCCAGCACGCGGCGGCCGAACCCCAGCGGCGCGGTCACCCTCAGGCTGCCCGACGGCACGCCGGTCGCGGAGGCCAGGTTGGTCTCGGCCCGTTCGACCGCGTCCAGAACCTCCAGGCAGTCGCGGTAGAAGATGTGGCCGTGCTCGGTCGGCTGGAGCTGGCGGGTGGTCCGGTTGAGCAGGCGCACGCCCAGATGCTGCTCCAGCTGCTGGATGCGGTGGCTGACCACCGCCGGCGACATGCGGAGGCTGCGGCCGGCGGCCGACAGGTTGCCCATGTCCACGACCCGAACGAAGGTCCGCATGTTCTCGAGCAGTGACACGCCCGCTACCCTTTCCTGTCCGGAGCCGCCGCGGCGGCGCGCCCGATCTTTCCGATTTCTTTGAAGGTCCTGCCGCACGGCCCCGCTTCCCGGCCGGCGCGAACGCGTTTACCGTTCATGCCGCACCGCATCCAACGGCAAGGGGGCGGGCGGGGAACAGCGGAGAGGCGAGATGGACGCGATCGTTTGGGAATGGGTGAATTTCATGCTGCGGTGGCTCCATGTCATCACGGCGATAGCGTGGATCGGATCGTCCTTCTACTTCGTGCATCTCGACGCCAGCCTGCGCCGGCGCGAGGGTCTGCCCAAGGGCACCCACGGCGAGGCGTGGCAGATCCACGGCGGCGGCTTCTACCACATGGTCAAGTATAACGTCGCCCCGGCGCAAATGCCCGACGAACTCACCTGGTTCAAATGGGAGGCCTATGCGACCTGGATCAGCGGGTTCTTCCTGCTGGTCGTGCTGTATTACCGCGGCGCCGACCTGTTCCTGACCGACCAGACCGTGATGGAGCTGTCCCAGTGGCAGGCGATCGCGATCAGCGCCGGCTCGCTGGTCCTCGGCTGGGTCGTCTACGACCGGCTGTGCAAGTCGCCGGTCGGCCGCAACGACACGGCGCTGATCCTGACCGGTTTCGCCCTGCTGGTGCTGGCGGCCTGGGGCTTCTCGGAAGTGTTCAGCGGGCGGGGCGCCATGCTCCAGGTCGGCGCGTTGATCGGCACCATGATGGCGGCCAACGTCGCGCACACCATCATCCCCAACCAGAAGAAGGTCGTCGCCGACCTGCTGGCCGGGCGCTCGCCCGACCCGGCCCTGGGCAAGGAGGCCAAGCAGCGCTCCATGCACAACAACTACCTGACGCTGCCGGTGCTTTTCCTGATGGTCAGCAACCACTATCCGCTGGCCTTCGGGACCGGCCATGTCCCGGAGATCGTCGCCCTGGTGCTGGTGGTCGGCGCCACGATCCGCCACTTCTTCAACAGCCGCCACGCCGGAAAGCCGACGCCGTGGTGGACCTGGGGCGTCGCGGTCGCGGGTGTCGCGGGCATCATCTGGCTGAGCGCGCTGGGCCCCAACGCCGACGCGGTGGCCGCCACCGGCAATGGGGCCGAGCCGGTCGAGTTCGCCCAGGCCGAGGAGGTGATCCTGACCCGCTGCAGCATGTGCCATGCCGAGATGCCCGCGTGGGAGGGCCTGCCCGCGCCGCCGCGCGGCGTCCGGCTGGACACGCCGGAGGAGATCCAACGCCACGCCGGGCAGATCCGCCTGCAAGCCGTGTTGTCCGACGCCATGCCGCCGGGCAACATCACCATGATCACGCCGGAGGAACGGCGCGTGCTGGCGGCCTGGACCAACCGCGCGAATTAGGATATAGGATTATTGTCTTTGAGGGATGGCGAAAGGATGAGGGACATGGCAGGATCGGCGCCGGAGCCGAAGGCGATCCGCGGTCGGCTGCTGAGCTTCACCGCCGAGCCGTCCGGGCCGGGCGACACGGCGAGCTACCGCCTGATCGACGACGGGCTGGTGGTGGTTCGGGACGGCAGGATCGCGGAAGTCGGCGAGGCCCGGTCGCTGCTGCCCGGCCTGCCGCCGGGAACGCCGGTGGACCATCACCCGCACGGGCTGATCGTGCCCGGGCTGATCGACACCCACATCCATTTCCCCCAGACCCAGGTGATCGCGTCCTACGGCGCGCAGCTCCTGGAATGGCTGAACAAATACACCTTCGTCGAGGAGCAGCGCTTCGCCGACCCCGATCACGCGGCCCGCAACGCCAGCTTCTTCCTGGACGAGCTGCTGCGCAACGGCACGACCACGGCGGTGGTCTACGCGACCGTGCATCCGGGTTCGGTCGAAGCCCTGTTCGCGGAGTCGGAGCGGCGCGGGACCGCCATGATCGCCGGCAAGGTGATGATGGACCGCAACGCGCCGCCGGGCCTGCGCGACACGGCGCAATCGGGCTATGACGAGAGCCGGGCGCTGATCGGGCGCTGGCACGGCCGGGGCCGGCAGCTCTACGCCGTGACCCCACGCTTCGCGATCACCTCGACCGAGGCGCAGCTGGAGGCGGCGGGGGCGCTGAACCGGGAATTCTCCGGCGTCTACATGCAGACCCACCTGTCCGAGAACCTGAAGGAGATCGAGACGGTGCGCGGCCTGTTCCCGGATGCCCGCCACTATACCGACGTCTATGATCGTTACGGGCTGCTGGGCGAGCGCTCGCTGTTCGGCCACTGCATCCATCTGGAGGACGACGAGGTCCGCCGTCTGTCGGAGAGCCGGTCGGTCGCGGTGTTCTGCCCGACCTCCAACCTGTTCATCGGCAGCGGGCTGTTCGACCTGGAGCGGCTGGCGCGCGGCCGGGACCCGGTGCGGGTGTCGGTCGCCACCGACGTCGGCGGCGGCACCAGCTATTCCATGCTGCGCACGGCGGCGGAGGGCTACAAGGTGCTCCAGCTCGGCGGGCAGAACCTGCCGGCGCTGTCGGCCTTCCACATGATGACGCGCGGGAACGCCCTCAGCCTGGGGCTGGGCGGCACCATCGGCACGATCGAACCCGGCTGCTTCGCCGATCTCGCGGTGCTGGACGCGCGGGCCACGCCCGCCATGGCGCACCGGATGGAGACGGTGGACGGCGACCTGGAGGAGGAGCTGTTCGTCCTGATGACTCTTGGCGACGACCGTGCGGTCGCCGCGACCTATGTCCAGGGGCGGCGGGCGTGGGACCGGGACGGGGGAATGGGGATGGTGGGGGCGGTCTGAGCGGGGCGGGGCGTCTGGGGCCGGGGGAGCGTCTTCGGGGCGGTGGCGGATCTACCCGGCCGTGACGGTGGAAAAACCTGTTCACCTGACCTACCCGATCCGGTAAGCTGCGACGCCGCGCTGACGGCGGGAACCGTTGACGTAACCTCGGGGAAGGTCGTTTTCCCAGGGAGGTTACGATCGGGGTCGGATCTTTGATTCTGTTGATATTTTGCCCTGACCAAGCTGCCCAAGGCTTGCCGATGGCCTGCCGATGAGTGGAGGTTACGATTCCATGGGGGATAAGCCGTTGAGGCAGCATCGGTTTCGGACCCCCGCCCTTGCGACTACCGCCCCGCTGATGAGGGGATTGAAACACTCGGGTCATAAGTTGATCGATGGTGATTGGCCCACTTGCGACTACCGCCCCGCTGATGAGGGGATTGAAACACGATGATGTCCTCGCCAACAAGGCGGACGATCCACGGGCTTGCGACTACCGCCCCGCTGATGAGGGGATTGAAACGTGAACCAGGGGGTGTGGATGCGCTTATCGTGCCGCATCCTTGCGACTACCGCCCCGCTGATGAGGGGATTGAAACCGGACGACTGGGGACAGCGTGACGATGCGGCCGGCGAACCTTGCGACTACCGCCCCGCTGATGAGGGGATTGAAACCCGGTTTTCGTTTCCCATCCCGCCCGTCTAACCCTTCTTGCGACTACCGCCCCGCTGATGAGGGGATTGAAACCGGCCCGGTTAGAGCCTGATCAGGATTTCAACCATGATCCCTTGCGACTACCGCCCCGTTGATGAGGGGATTGGAAACCACCTGCGCAAATCTGCGCATCCGATCAATACAGCAAGATCTTGCGACTACCGCCCCGCCCAATGGGGGGAGCGAAACAGGGAGCATTTGACCGTCTCGTCCGACGCAGCCGGGACTTGCGTGATGATGCCGATGGAAGTCGGCCATGGCGCTCCGGATGGAGACGGTGGCCGGCGACCTGAACGAGGAACTGCTCGTTCTGATGCCCCAGCGGGGCGACCGCACGGTGGCTGCGACTTACGTCCAAAGGCGGCGGGCGTGGGATCGGGTCGGGTGATGGCGCCGCTGGCCCGAGTGCATCGGGCCGCTGGCTTTCGCCAGTGATCCGCCCACAAACCATCGCTCCATATCGTAATATATTTTAAACAATTGCATACTACTAAGGACATAATTGATCTCTGATTCTCATCAATTAATTCAACATCGAGGTAATAATGGGTCGGCATCACGCCTTGGGATCGTGGCTGACCGCGCTGGGCCGTTCCGGCAGGGCGGATGTCGGCACCGGGGATGCTGGGGATCACTTCCACCTGCACCCGTTCGGGGGCGCCCGGCGCCGGCATCCCGACCCGGCTTCGGCCGGGAGGCTGATCGCCGAGGAAGCCGACAGGATTCGAACGGCGGTCGGCCGCTCATCCGATGGCGCGGCCGGCGGGAAGGACATGTTCCTCTCGCTCTGGCGGCACCTTCCCGAGGCCGTCGCAGCCGCCGGCAACCCCGATGTTCTCTGGGTCGCCGCCGACGATACCTATCCTACCCATACCGTCTGGCAGGAAGCGGATCTCGCTGCCCGCCGCGCCGCCATGGAGGCGGGCGGGGAACATTCGGCGCTGCTGTCGGTCGTGCTCGGCCCGGTGCAATCCATGATCGCCGCCGCGCGCTCGCTCCGCGACCTCTGGACCGGAAGCACGCTGCTGTCATGGTTGGCTTTCCGCGCGATGGAGCCGGTCCTCGTCCGCCATGGACCGACGGCCCTGATCTTTCCGGTCCTGCGGGGCAATCCGCTGATGGATCGGTGGCTCGGTGTTCCCGAAGCGGCGGGCGCGGCGATGGTGGCCGGGTTGCCGCATCGGTTCCTCGCCTCGATACCGTGGGGCGGCGACGGGGCCGAGGCGGTTGAGCTCGCCCGCGAATGCGAGGCTGCCGCCCGCGCGGCATTGCGGGAAATGGCGGATCTCGTACGCCAAGTCATCGATGCCAAGATCGGCGGCGACTTTCCTGGCTGGGACCGGAGGTGGGATCGCCAGATCGACGCCATGCTCGATATCCGGGCCGTCGTCGTGCCCGACACGGCGGACGACGACCGCTTGGCCCGATTGCTCGGCGCTGCCGGGCAGCAGGATCTATGGCCCGGCCGGCAGGCGATCCGGCAGCTTCTCGCCGCCCTCCCGGAAGAAGCGTGCAAGTCCCTGCGGGAGGGAGAAGCAAGTGCCTGGCAAGCCCGGGTGGAACTGGTTGGGCGCGTCCTGGAAGCCGCCCGGAGTGTTCGCCCCGTACAGGCCGGCGGCGGCGAAGAGGCGGCCGGAAGCCGGCATCCGGCGAAATGCACGCTGCTCGGCACATGGGAACGGATGGGACCGGACGACCGCGACGGTAACGAAGCTTTCTGGAGAGCGGTGGCGGAGAAGGTGCGAATCGATGGCGTCCGCCTTCGCCGAGGCGAGCGTTTCTGCGCGCCGTCGCTGGTCAAGCGCTTCGTCATGCCGGCCGGGCTGGCCCGGCGGCTGGGAATAGACCGGCCGAGCATGCGCTTTCCCGATACCGCGACGGTCGCGGCTCGGGAATGGCTGGGCCGGACGGAACTGCCTTGGCAGGACGGGTCCGCGGGGTGGTCCGGCCAATGGCTGCACCGCCGTCGTCCGGTGGCCGACCCTGGCGACGGCGACGACGACGATCTGGTCCCGCCAGCGATATGGCAGCAGATCAAGGCCGAGCGGGATCGGCCGGACAATCCCGTGCCGACCTATTACGCGGTCGTCCTGATGGACGGCGATAACATGGGCGATTGGCTGTCCGGCCGCAAGGCGCCGGCCTTGGGAGAGATCCTGCCCGCGTTCCTGTGCGACGGGCTGGACGACGAGGCGAGGAAGGCGCTGGAGATCCGGAGCCCCGTCGGCCCCCAATGGCAGGCGGCCCTGTCGGAGGCGCTGGCGGGTTTTTCCGGGCACATCGCGCCGCATGTCGTGAAGGATGAAGCGGGCACGCTCGTCTATGCCGGCGGCGACGACGTGCTCGCGTTCCTTCCGGCGCGCCGCGCGCTCGCCTGCGCCAAGCGCCTGCGGGATGCGTTCGGAGGGGCGCTGACCGACGGCAATGCCGCCCGGCACGAGGGATGGTTCCGCCTTCCCGACGATCGTTGCGACCGCTTGACCCTGGGGCCGCGCGCCAGTCTCTCCGCCGGGATCGTCCTGGCGCACCACAAGGAGGATCTGCGGGCCGTGCTGGCAGCCGCCCGTCAAGCCGAGAAGGCGGCCAAGTCCGCCGGACGGAACCGGCTGGCGCTGACCGTGCTCCGGCGCTCCGGCGAACGCGCCCAGGCCGTGGCGCGCTGGGCCGACGCCGGCTGGATCGGCGAACTGGTCGATGCGTTCGTCGGAGGTGCCTCCGATCGTTGGGCCTACCGGCTCCGCCGGCTGGAGAGCACCCTTTCCCCGCTGCCGCCCGAAGCCGTCGAAGCCGAGATCCGACGGCAGGTCGATCGGTCGGATACCGATACCCGCAGGCTGCTCGGGAACGGTGATGCGGAGGGGGCGGGGCGCCGGATCGCCGGCCACTATGCCGCCTACCGGGAAGGTCCGCACCGCCCCGGCGCCTTCCGCGATTTCGTGCTGCTGTGCCAGAGCGCCGGCTTCATCGCTCGCGGCCGGGATGCCTGAGGGTTTGCCATGACCGAAACCACCCTGACGCTCTACCTGACGCCGCTGGACCTTCTCTTTTTCCGCGACGGCCGGTCGTTCGACGCGGGCGCACGCCTCGAATCCGGGCTCCCTATGCCGCAGACGCTGGCCGGCGCCTTGCGCTCCCACCTGCTGGCCCGGCTCGGCTGCGACTTCCGACGTCTGACGCGGAGTGTCCAGGCAGGGCAGGGATTCGCCGACGCCCTGGCGGCGCAGGGCGGAACGCTGGCCTGCGCCGCTTCGATGGCCTTGCGCGGACCCTGGCTGGCGCTGGACGGACAGCCGGTCGTGCCCACGCCTTCGACCCTGCATCGTGAGAAAGGGGGACAGGAAATCTTCCGGCTCGATCCCCTGGACGGCGACCTGCCGGGCTGGACGACCGCGCCGGGTCCGCGATTGCACCCGCTCTGGATGCGGACACGGACCCGCACCGAACCTGCGGGCGGTTTCGTCACGTTGGACGGCCTGCGCGCCTATCTCGATGGCGGGGTTCCGGGCGGCGAACACTTCGTCAAGCCTTCGGATCTCTTCCAGGTCGAGACCCGCTCGGGCATCGCTGTCTCGGGAGGGAGCAACACGGCCGCCGAGGGGATGATCTTCACCAACGGCTTCCTCCGACTGGAGGAAGGTGTCGGATTCATCGCCGAAGTCGCGGGCCTGACCCCCGCCGCCGCCGAGTTGCTGAGGGAAATGCACCTGCTGCGATGGGGCGGAGAAGGGCGGCATGTCGCCTGCGAGGTATCCTCACAGCCGATCGGTTGGCCCTCCGGCCCGGTGGCGGCGGCCGGAGGACCGCTGGCCGTGCTCACCACTCCGGCCTTCCTGGCCGGCGGCTGGCACGGGCGCGACTGGAAACCCCTGGCCGCGTCGGTCGGGCCGGCGCCGGCGGTCTCCGGCTGGGACTTGGCGCTCGATGGGCCGAAGGCGACCCGATTCCTGGCGCCTGCCGGCAGCGTCTACTTCTTCCGGCGGGGAGAGGACGGCGCGCTCGGCTCGCCCAGCCTGCACGACGGAGAAGACGGGGGACTTGGATATGGGTGTTTCGTGACCGGGGGATGGAATTATGCCTGAGGGATCGCTTCTGTTTCTACATGCCCTGTCCGGATTGCATCCCGGCTCGGGCGCGGCGCTCGACGCCATAGACCTGCCGGTGCAGCGCGAGCGTCATACCGATTGGCCGGTGATCCCCGGTTCGTCCCTCAAGGGTGTGCTGCGCGCCGCCACCAGGCCGGCCGAGGAACCTCGGCAGGATTGGTATTCCGTCTTCGGTCCGGAAACGGCCGAAGCCGACAAGCATGGCGGCGCCCTCGCCCTGACCGACGCGCGCCTTCTAGCCTTTCCGGTCCGGTCGATCAAGGGTGTGTTCGCCTGGGTGACGTGCCCGGCGGTGCTGCATCGCTTCCGGCGCGACGCGGCGCTGGCCGGGTGCGCGGCGGAACTGCCCGGCGTTCCGACGGTCGCCGACCACACCGTCCTGTGCGCGGCCGGCAACCTGACGGTGGACGGCGAGACGGCGATCCTGGAGGAGTTCGACTTCCGGCGCGCCGGCGATCCGGGGGACTGGGCGGCGGCGCTGGCGGCGCGCGTCACCGATGACGCTGCGGTGCGGGAACGGATGCGCGGCTATCTGGCGATCCTGTCGGACGATGATTTCACACATTTTGCCCGCTACGCCACCGAGGTCACCGCCCGCATCGGGTTGGACGCCGAGACGAAGACGGTCAGGAGAGGGGCGCTGTTCTACCAGGAGGTCCTGCCGACCGAGACCCTGTTCTATGCCCTGGCCCTGGCCGAGGGCAGCCGGAACGAGAAACTGCGGATGACCGCCGCGGAGGTGATGGCCTGGCTTGCCGGCCGCTCCCCTCGGATCGTGCAGATCGACGGAGACGAGACCATCGGTCGGGGACTGTGCGCCTTGCGCCTGCAAGGGCGGGAGGTCCGGGCATGAAGCCGACCAACAAGGGCCGTGACGCCCGGAACCCGTCCCAGGCGCCGCCGGCCGGACGGCAGGAGCCTCCGCGACGCAAATCCCTGGAACAGTCCCTGGACCAGCGCCGGGCCGCCCATGCCTGGAACGCCGTGCAGGAAATGGGCAAGAGCCCGGATGCCAAGGCGGCCGGAGATTTCGCCGGCCACGCGAAGAAGCTGCCCATGCGGATCCGTGCCGCCGGGCTGGGCCAAGCGTTGGCCTTCGTCGCGGCCAAGGCGAAGGCTCGCGACGCGAAGAACGCCAAGCCCGGCTTGGTCGCGTTGCTGGAGACGCTGAACTGCTGGGTGCTTGACCAACGCGAGCTTCGCACGACCAGCGCGGGTGACGATCCCCATGCGCTGATCCAGGAGATCACATCGCGGGACTCCGCCTTCCTCAAGCGGGCGACGGCGGAGACCATGTCGTATCTCCTGTGGCTGAACCGCTTCGCCGAGGCGGAGGGGCTGCGCGGGAGCGACGAAGATGCCGCCTGAACTCGGCTCCGGCCCCTTCGTCTCTCTCGGCCTGCCGGCCCTCCTGTCCAGGATCCCGGCGGCGCGTTGCCATCCCGGCCTGCAACTGGACAAGTTCAGCGCCGGCGGCACCCAGAAGGAGAACCAGAGGCCCGTTCTCGACCTTGTCTGCGAGGCTGACGGCGACCCGGCGCTCCTGGCGACCCTGCGCGGCCGGCGCCGGGCGATGATGTTGGCGGATCTCGGAGCCGTCATCACCGAGGTCCGCACCGCCGGGCCGCTGACCCTGCACCTGTCGCGCGCCTCGGCGCTGGAGAACGCGGGGATCTGCCTGCACCCGCTCTACGGCTTCGTCCATCTGCCGGGCAGCGGCTTGAAAGGCATGGCCCGGGCCTGGGCGGAAACCGTCTGGATGCCGTCCCAAGGGGATGCCAAGGCGGCCCAGGCGAGGATCGACCAGGTCTTCGGCACCGGTCCGCGCAAGGCCGGCCGCCGGCTTGCCGAAGAACCCGAAGCCGAAGGGCAGGCCGAAGTCGAGGCTTCCGTCGACGGGTCCGGCGCGGTCGGCTCGGTGGTGTTCCATGACGCATGGCCGACCGTCTGGCCCAAGCTGGTCCGCGACATCGTCACCAACCATCATGACGGCTACTACCAGGGCAAGGAACCGCCCGGCGACTGGTTCGAACCCAAGCCCGTCTCCTTCCTGTCGGTCCCGTCGGGCGAGACCTTCGAGATCGCGGTATCGCCTCGTGCCGCCGGCGACGCCGTCCTGGCGGAGCAGGCGATGCAATGGCTGCTGGCGGCCCTGTGCCATCGGGGCGCCGGTGCCAAGACCAACGCGGGTTATGGTGCCTTCCGGCCGGTCCGGGGCGCCGTGCCGGCGGCGCCAGAGGCGGCGGGAATCTCCCGCAGCTTCACCCTCACCCTCGTGGCGCCTGGCTTCTTCGCCGGTGCCGCTCAAGGGCAAGCGGACTGCGAGCTGAGGCCGGCCTCCCTGCGCGGCTTGCTGCGCTGGTGGTGGCGCACCCTCTTCGCCGGCCATCTTCCGCTGGCGGACCTGAAGGAGTTGGAAGCGCTGATCTGGGGCGATACCCGGCGCGCCGGCGCGGTGCGGCTGACGGTGGAGCCGACCGGGCAGCCCGCGGCGTCCATCCCCTATGACAAGAAGCGCTCCTCCACGGGCCTGACCAAGCCGAAGGACAACAAGACGGTCCAAGGTCTCTGGTACGCATCCTACGGCATGGACGAGCCCACCGGCAAGCCGCGTCAGCGTTACCAGTCGCCGCCCGGGAATGCCTGGATGGTCACGCTGACTGCACGGCCCACCGGCAAGCTCGGCCCGGCGCCGGCGGATGCCCTGGACCATGCCCAGGCGGCGCTGTGGCTGCTCGCCCGGTATGGCGGAGTCGGTGCCAAGTCCAGGAAAGGCTTCGGCGGCTTCGCCGACATCGCGGTTCCCGGCATTGGGTCCGTCGCCGACTGTCTCGCCCTTGTCCGCCGGAGCGGAGCAGGTGAACCCCGGCCGGTGGACGCCCCCGACCTGCACGAGGCATCCGCCGCCGGCCTGATCGCCGAATGGCGGCTGGCGAAATCGGACCGATGGGAAACGGTCATCGACCGCGCCGGCACCGTGCTTCAGCAACTCGCCAAGGACCAGGTGCCTAAGCAGAAGCGCATCGCGCTCGGCCTGCCGCGAAACCGTATCCCATTCGCAACCAGGCTGAAAAGGCACGCGGCACCCTATCACCTGCACTTCGGCCGCACGGTCGATGGTGTACCGGTACTGCGGTTCATCGGCTTCCCCGCCGAGCGGCTGCCGGACCGCCGGAACAGCACGGCGATGCTGAAGGAATTCCTGGCTCGCCTGGACCGGGAATTCGGCGAGGCGTCGGGCAGCGGGCCGGGCAATGCAGGGCCGCGGCGCCCCGCCGGGCCGGCGGCGGCCGAATTCCCGCGCCGGGCTCTGCTGGACGGCGAGCCCGTGACGGTGCTCGGCCGCGTCGGCAATGACTACCGTATCCGGTTCTCGGACGGCGACACGGATTTCAAGCCCGTGTCCCGAGTGAAGCTCGTCGACTGACGGGCGATCGCGTGATCAACCTCAAGATTCCGAAAGCCCCATCCCATGGACCATCGCGTGATCTTCATGAGCATCGGCACGGGCAATCCCGCCAAGCTGGAGGAGACGCTGTACACCCCGCTCGGCATGTCGCTGACGACCGACGCCTGGCACGCCGCCGTCCTGCTGCCGTCGCTGGAGACGCGGGTGCACGCGGAGGAACTGGCGCGGCGTTACCCCGACGTTCCGATCCGCATCGCGCCGCTCCCGGCGGCCCGGCAGGAGGACAACCCCGACGCCTGCTTCGACCACTTCGACAGGGAGATCGCCGCCGTGCTGGGCGCCGGCATCCCCGCCGACCGCTGCGTCGCCGACATCACGCGCGGCACCAAGGCGATGAGCGCCGCCCTGGCGATGGCGGCGGTCCGCCACGAGATCCCGGTCCTGCGCTACATCACGGGGGAGCGGGACAAGGCGAACCAGGGCAACATCCGCGCCGGCACCGAGGACGTGGTGAACGCCCGGACGCTCCACGTCACCGCCCGGCGCAAGCTGGACGCGGCACTCAGGCTGTTCCGGAACGGCAGCTTCGCCGGGGTGGCGACGCTGATCGAAGACCCGGCCGCCTCCCCGGACGCGGTGCCCGAGGGAATGCGGCCGTGGTTCGCCGGCATCCTGGCGCTGGCCGGGTTTTACGGAGCCTGGGACCGCCTGGATTTCGGCACCGCCGCCGCCCGCGCTCCGGCCGCCGGGTCGGCCGTCCTGCCGCCGGGATGGGAAGGCTTCGACGTCGATGAGGAAGCCGCCGGATGGCTCCGCTCCCTGGCCGCCGTCGAAAAGGCACGAGAGAAGGAACTGCGGGACGGGGACATGCCGGCTTTCGCGCGGCATGTCGGTCGCCTGACCGCCGAACTGATCGCCAACGGCCGCCGGCGCATCGCCCAGGAGCAGTTCGAGGACGCCTCCCTTCGCGTCTACCGCTGCACCGAACTGCTCGGCCAGGCGCACCTGTTCGCCCGCGGCCACGATACCGAATTCATGGACCCGGAGGATCCGGAAGTCGCCAAGTTCGCGAAAAAGAAAAAGGGTATGAATGCGATCACGGAGAGCAGGCGCAAGCCCGAGGACGGAGCCGCACGACACCTTTCGTTCGCGCGTGAGGCGGCTGTATTGTTCCTGCGTCACTTGAAAGTGCCGGCCGGCGAGATGTTGCATGTTTTCGGCAACGAGGAGAGCGTCAAGGCGCGCAACACCAGCCTTCTGATCCACGGCTTCCAGGCGACCGGCCCGCGCGACGCCGCAATCCTGGCGGGTCATTTCGACAAGCTGGAAGCCTTCCTCCGCGACACGTTCCCCGACGAGGCGCCGGGCTGGATGGCAATGGCGTCCCGGGTGCCTTACCAATCCCGGGAACCCAGGGTCGGGGAGACGGCGGCGCCGTGACCGTCCTGTATGTCACGCAGCCGGGCTCGGTCGTCCGCTTCGAGGGCGGCACGCTGACCGTCTGGGCGGAGGAGGAGCCCGACCAGGACGATGCACCGCGGCGCCGGCGCAAGCTGGCCGCGATCGAGCCGCACCGGCTGGAGGCGGTGGTATTGCTGGGCACCACCCATATGACCGCCAACGCCATGCGCCTGTGCGCCGCCAACCGGGTCGCGGTGGCGCTGCTCGACTCCGGGGGCAACCTCGCCGCCCGCCCGGGTGGTTCCTCCCGAGTCCCGCACCGCCGACCTCCGCCTGCACCAGTATCGGGTCCACCATGACCCGGTCGAGCGGCTTGTCCGGGCCAGGGCCGCGGTGGCGGCGAAGCTGGCCAACGCCTCCCAGGTGCTCCGGGGCGCCCGGTCCAACTACGCTTCGGACGAACTGACCGCCGCCATGCAGGCGCTGGCCGACAGCGAGTCGAAAGTCGCCGACTGCGTCGATGCCGGCCAGTTGCTGGGCATCGAGGGCACCGGCGCCCGGCATTATTTCGGCGGGCTGTCCTCCGCTTTCCGGGCGGACATCCGGTTCGCCGCCCGGGCCAGGAGACCGCCGCCGGACCCCGCCAACTCGCTCCTCTCGTTCGGCTACGTGCTGCTGTCCAACCGCATCGCCGGCCTGCTGGAAGCCCGGGGCGCCGATCCCTGCCTCGGCTTCTTCCACGAACTGCGGCCCGGCCGGCCGTCGCTGGCGCTGGATCTGCTGGAGGAACTGCGTCACCCGGTGGTCGATCGGCTGGTGCTGCGCCTGTGCAACCTGCGCAAGGTCCGCCCCGATCATTTCGAGGAAGACCCCGAACGGCCCGGCGGCGTCAAGCTGACGGTCGAAGGGCGCCGCCTGTTCCTGGAGGAGTGGGAGACCCATCTCGCCCGGCCGCTGCGCGAGGTCGGCGTCGGCGCCGACCAGCGGCTCGACGTGCATCGTCTGGTCCAGCGGCAGGTGGACCGGATGGTCGCCGACCTGCGCGGCGGCGAAACCTATCGCCCCTACCGCTTCGGCGGGTAGCCGGGAGCGGGGACGGCGCGATGCTGTGGAACGAGCCGGACGACGAATACTGGGAAGACCCCTGGGACGAGGCTCTCGGCTTCGACATCCCGCTCAGAGGAAAACAGCCGGTGAGCCGCTATATCGTCTGTTACGACATCATCCATGACCGCCGCCGGGCCCGGGTCGCCGAATGCCTGGAAGGCTGGGGCGTCCGGGTCCAGAAGAGCGTCTTCGAAGTGGTGCTGGAGAAACAGCATCTCGCCGTGATGATCCGTCAGCTCGGCCGATTGATGGACGCCAAGCACGACAGCGTCAACATCTACCCGGTCTGCGCCTCCTGCGACAGCCGCCGGGTGGACCTGGGTGCCACGGTGGAAAAACCGGTTCACCAAACCTACCTCATCCTGTAGGGTAACGGAGATCGGTCGGCGGGCGGCCCGGACGTAACCTCCGGACAAGCCGTTTTTCCGCCGAGGTTACGATCGTGGCTGGATCTTTGAATCTGTTGATATTTTCGGTTCATGGCCTGGCCGCTCAGGCTCGCTCACGGCCGGCGGTGAAGGAGGTTACGATTTTCTGCGTGGTAAACGCCTGATCTGCAAAGAGTTTCGAGGGGTCTCTCTCGCGACTACCGCCCCGCTGATGAGGGGATTGAAACGGCAGGGACCGACTCCGCGGGCATATCGCCAACCATGGCCTCGCGACTACCGCCCCGCTGATGGGGGGATTGAAACGAGGCGCTTCAGCGGCGATGGCGCCGACCGAGGCGTCTCGCGACTACCGCCCCGCTGATGAGGGGATTGAAACCAGAGCGAGGCACGCGGCACATGGCTTCTCGCACGGCGTTCTCGCGACTACCGCCCCGCTGATGAGGGGATTGAAACGGCAACTTTTCGCCCGTTTCCGGATCCTGATAGGCCTCGCGACTACCGCCCCGCTGATGAGGGGATTGAAACGGTTGACCACCGCACCGACGAGGCGATAGCCGACCTGCACCTCGCGACTACCGCCCCGCTGATGAGGGGATTGAAACGGGCCGCCGCTTCGTCGTTGAAGGGGGCGTAGGACACCTCGCGACTACCGCCCCGCTGATGAGGGGATTGAAACGGATGGGCGCCCAATCGGCCCTAGACAGCAGCGGGGTACTCGCGACTACCGCCCCGCTGATGAGGGGATTGAAACGGTGGCGACAGCTTCCGGCGAAGGGATGATCGGGCGGGGACCTCGCGACTACCGCCCCCGCTGATGAGGGGATTGAAACATGGGCGCCGCCGGGGCAGGGACCGATTCGGCCGGCATGCCTCGCGACTACCGCCCCGCTGATGAGGGGATTGAAACGACCGCGCGAGGATCGCCGCCCGTGGTGATCGGGGTCAGGCTCGCGACTACCGCCCCGCTGATGAGGGGATTGAAACCCGCGCCAGGCCCGTATGCAGGCGCGCGGCGCGGACGCAGGCCTCGCGACTACCGCCCCGCTGATGAGGGGATTGAAACCTCGGCCTTGAGGCGGAACAGGGTACGCTCCAGCTCCCTCGCGACTACCGCCCCGCTGATGAGGGGATTGAAACCAGGACATCGGCGGGGAGGTGGTTTCGGTGTCGGTATACTCGCGACTACCGCCCCGCTGATGAGGGGATTGAAACCCGTGATCAGGCTGATGACGATGGCCTTCTCGTTGCCGTGCAGCTCGCGACTACCGCCCCGCTGTTGAACGGATTGGACGGTCTCCAGGTACCTTCAATGCAGATCCACGACCTTTTCCGTCGCGGCGGATATAACTTCTTCGCGGGTGAAGCTTCCTTATCGCTCTTTTGCTGGTTGGGAGGGTGCGCGTCCCGCGCACCTCGAGCGGCGGGACGCCGCCCCTCCACGCAAGGCAGTGCTCGGCCCACCGGTGGTTTCATGGCAAGTCCCGTACAAGAAACCGCGGATTGAC